>JBGASE010000168.1:0-7376 GCA_044229875.1 Pyrinomonadaceae bacterium
TCACCGGACGCAGAACTTTGAGACATATTCGTGCCACATGCTCGAAAAGGGCGAGAAATGGGGATATCTTCAGGAAGACCGGGCGTTCATTGACGCCGTCCGCAACGGGACACCGCCGCCGGTGACCGCGCTCGACGGCTTCAAGTCGGTCGAGCTGGTCGAATCGGTCTACGAGGCGATCAGGACCGGCGAGAAAATTCGTTTCTGAATCGCGAACTTTTCGCCCCTCAGAGCGTAAATACCCTTCGGAAGAGCGTATGATTCAGTGTCAAAAATGCGGGCAATCGAACGATGGCGCGAGCAATTTCTGCCGTTTCTGCGGCACTAATTTCGCGGCGCGCCCGAATCCACAGCCATTTGCAGCGTCCGACTTCAACGCCGCGCCGCCGCGTCCGTATGCCTGGAAGACCGATGAGTTCTCAAACGATCCGACGCGCGCGCTCGGACCGAACCCGATGTCGCAGGCCGGGCGGATGAGCACGCAGCCGGATCTCAATTTGCAGCCGTTTGTCGGTCAGCAAATGGCGGCCGGATATCATTGTCCGCAGTGCAACAGCCGGTTAATGCCCCGGCGCGAGCGACGGATCTCAACCGGCGGCTGGATCGTTTTCGGCGTTCTGATGCTCGCGTTTTTTCCACTCTTTTGGATCGGACTTCTGATCAAAGAAGACATCGGCGTCTGCCCGGTCTGCAATTACAAGTTCCCGGTATCGTAATTTTCATAGATCCGACCGCTAGACACGCGAAATACGCGAAATAAATTCATCGATCGGGAATCACTGCGGCTTGGCGAACGCGGCCCGCGTGAACAGGCAATTTAGCGTGCTTCGCGTGTTTAGCGGTTAAATTCCTGTCGCAAACTTCACGGACCTTGCCATGACTTTGCCCCCTTTCGCCTTTGCGTCATTAAAATCGTAAATTGCACGGATTAATCGCAGCCGAGGCGGCCAGCGTGAACAGGCAGTTTAGCGTGTTTCGCGTGTTTAGCGGTTAAGTACCTGCCGCAAACTTCACGGACCGTGCCATGACTTTGCGACCTTGCGCCTTTGCGGGATTACAAGCGAGGTGGCACAGATTGTCTAGCGTGTTTCGCGTGTTTAGCGGGCAGATCCTAAAAAACTCCTGAGACGCTAAGCGGCTCCCCAGAGAACCTCAGCGTCCGCGATAGTAATAGCCCTTCGGATGCTCGATCCGGACTTTCGGATTCGTGCTCGTAACCTCGATCTTGTAGTATCCCTTTTTCGGATGGGTTGAAAGATAGGTGAGCGCGAACTGGCGTTTGAGCATGATGTTCAGATCGCGGAAGAACGGCTCGAAACTGATCGGCGAAATCGTTCCCTGAAAAAACGCGCGGCCGCCGGTTTCATCGGACAACCGGCGCAGAGAGCTTTGCGAATTGAGAATACGGTTTGAGCCCGATGTTTCGGTCGACGACGTCGGGTTGTAAATCGAATAGACCGCGACGCTTCGGCGCTGGGCTTTGAGTATCGCCTTTTCCAGATCGAGGCTTTGCGCCGGCGTCGTGTTGTCGAGCGAGTCATATCCGTCCGAGACCAAAATGATCGCGCGACGTCCGCCGGGAAGTGCCTCGAATCGATCGAGTACCTCATCGACGCCCTCATACGGACTGTTCGGCGCGAGCGAACCGCTGCCCGAAACTATCCGCACCGATTTCGCAGCCTTTTCAAGATCGGTCGTGAATTTCTGCCTGACCTGCGTCGTTCCGGACCGAAGGTAGCCGACAAGGACCCGCGAATCGGATGGCAGCGAACGGATGAACTTCTTGATGTCTTCAAGCTGAAGATTGATATTTCCGGTCAGGTTGTCCTGGATCAGAATCGCGACGTTGAGCGGCGTGTTGGTCACGCTCCGGATCGAAAGTACGGTCTGATCTTCTTTGTTTTCTTTAACCTGGATCTCGCCGGCTTCGATAAATTCATCGGCCTGATTGTCTTTCAATTCGCGATCGGTGAAGATCGAGATCGGAATCGTCACGGTTCGGACGCGGTCATCCTTTTTGTCCTTTTTCTTTTCGGTCTGCGCACCGATCGAAATGGTTAATAAAATGGCGGTAAGCGCGGTGCCCGTAACTCGTACAAAATTCATAAATTCTTGCTCAGAAAATCTCAGCCAAACTTCGAAAGCAATAATAATACGAAATTTTACCAAATGCTAAATTTTACGATGCCTCTTAGTTGAATTAAGTTTGCAAAAAGGTTAAATCAAAAGAGATGAACGAATTGGGGCCGGGATACGAGATCACGCGATCGGACTTGCGAAAGGACAAACTGCTCAAGCTTGGTGCCTGGAGTTTGCCGTTGCTTTTGTCATTGTTGCCGGCAGCGGTCTTCTTTTTTCTGTTCCTTGTATCGTCGGCGACGCCGGCGGCGGCTGTCTGGCTCTTCTTCACGGTCGTTTCTCTGATCGGCGGATTTGTCGTCGGGGCGGCAATTTCAGGCGGGCTGATGTTTTACCGTTCGCGCTGGCTCACGGGCGTCAGGGAACGGCTCGCGGTTGACGGAATCCGGGCCGAAGAGCTCGATTGGTTCATGCATGAGCTGACTGGCGCCGAACGCCAGTCTCTGAAGGCGCTTGAGGCGAAGAATCTGCTGATGGCGGATGCTTTCCGGGATTCGCTCGCGGCGCGTCTGACGGCGAGCCGCATCCTGAATTCGGCGAAAAAAGAACTTCAGCTCAACAAACGCCAGCAGGGAAAACTGAAATACTCGAAGGCGGAGAACTCGAAGACGTTCACCGACGAACTTCAGCGCGATTTCGCAAAACTGACGTCGATCCGCGATGAGGCCGAACAGATGAAGCTCGAGGCCGAAAAACGGATGCATCAGATCGAAACCGCCGCCCGCCACGGCTCAAACTTTTCCGAAACCGAACTCGCGCTCAAAAAACTCTCCGCCCGCACCACCGACCTCCCGCTCGCGCTCGAATCGGCCAAGATGGAAGAAGAGATCAGAAAGGAACTGGAGAGTGAGTGATTTCAGTCGATTTTGGATTTTGGATTTTGGATTGCGGTGTTCGTTTGAAGCTCGGAAGTCCAAGCGGGGGAAAATGTGGATTTCCGTCCAATTGATTGAAGTGATCTCAAGCAGGAAGTTGTTCCACGTCCGCGCAATGCAGAACCGCGCACGAAGTAAGCGGGTGAAGTCGTTGTGCAGTGCATTGAATCCACGGCTTGAAGTGTTTCGGTTGGCTTCAAAGAAGTTCTCGTCTATTTGAACGATCGCTCGCTATGCGGGCGCACCCGCTTACTTCGTGCGCGGTTCTGCATTGGCTCAGACGTCAGAAACCAGACGCCAGATATCAGAAGTCTGAATTCTGACGGCCGACGGCTGATAGCTGAGGGCTGAAATTTTCACCCGCTCACTTCGTGCGCGGTTCTGCATTGGCTCAGAGGACAGACCTCAGACGTCAGACGCCAGAAACCAGATGTCTGAAATCTGACGTCCGATATCTGACGTCTGACCGCTGACGCTAAAATATTTTCACCCGCTCACTTCGCGCGCGGTTCTGCATTGACTCCGAGGACAGACGTCAGACGCCAGAAACCAGATGTCCGAAATCTGACGTCCGATATCTGACGTCTGCTTACTGCTTACTGCTTACCGCTCACTGCTTTCCGTTCACTGCTCGTCGCCTGAAGCGATCGCCCGCTCTGCGGGCGCACCCGCTCACTTCGTGCGCGGTTCTGCATTGGCTCAGAGGACAGACTTCAGACGTCAGACTTCAGACGCCAGAAACCAGATGTCTGAAATCTGACGTCCGATATCTGACGTCTGATCTCAGATGTCTGGCATCTGGCGTCTGACGTCTGAGATCTGACGTCTGCTTACTGCCCCTCAGACGAGCATCAGGACCGGGTTCTCCAGCAGTTGTTTGAATGTTTGAAGGAATTTGGCGCCGGTTGCGCCGTCGATAACGCGGTGGTCGCAGCTCATCGTGACGTTCATGATGTTGCGGACAACGATCTGTCCGTCGCGTACGACCGGTGTCTGTGCGGCGCCGCCGACGGCGAGGATCGCCGCTTCGGGCGGGTTGATGATCGCCGTAAACTCTTTGATTCCGAACATTCCGAGATTCGAGATCGAGAACGTCGCGCCGGTGTATTCTTCCGGCTGAAGTTTGCGGTCACGGGCGCGGCCGGCAAGTTCCTTCACTTCGCGGGCGATCTCGGCGAATCCCTTATGATTGGCGGCGCGGATGACCGGCGTGATCAGTCCTTCATCGACCGCCACCGCGACGCCGATGTCGGCCTGATCATAAAATCTGATCGACGTGTCACGGTATGAGGCGTTGACGAACGGATGTTTCATCAGGCTCATCGCCGCGACCTTGACGATAATGTCGTTGACCGAGATCTTGGCGTCATCCGAGAGCGTCGCGTTGATCTGTTTGCGCAGCTCGAGCGCGTTGTCCATTTCGATCTCGACGGTCAGATAAAACGTCGGGATCGGCCCGATCGATTCACCCAATCGCTGGGCGATGACCTGACGCATCTTCGACGTGTTTTCATCGCGGAAACCGGCGACGGATTTCGGTGTCGCGATTGCCGATTGCGGATGTGATGTCGATCCGCCGGCGAGCGCCGCTTCGATATCGCGCTTGATGATCCGTCCCTGCGGGCCCGAACCGCTGACGACACGCAGATCGATGCCGTTTTCGGTTGCCATCCGTGCGGCGATCGGGGAAACCAAAAGACGACCCGAAATTTCGGATTTGGGATTTGGGATTTCGGATTTTGGAACGGTTGCAGGTTCAACGACTGGCGGGGCAGGTGTCGGCGTTTCAGCTTTCGGCGCAGGCGCCGGCGTCGGGGCTGCGGCGGCCGAGCCGTTTGTCGAAACTTCGGCGAGGAGCGCCGAAATGTCTTCGCCGGCGTTGCCGATGATCCCGATGGTTTGTCCGAGCTTGGCATTGTTGCCGGCGGGAACCAGGATCTTGAGCAGCGTTCCGCCTTCAAGCGACGTCATTTCCATCGTCGCCTTGTCGGTATCGACCTCGGCGATGGTCTCATTCGGTTCGATGGCATCGCCTTCGGCCTTGACCCATCTCGAAATTTGTCCTTCCTCCATCGTCGGAGAAAGCTTCGGCATCAATATTTTGTTGGCCATAATCAGTGTTAGTCAGACGACAGATTTCAGACGTCAGACTTCAGATTCCGGAGGTCTTACCGCCGCAGATTGTGTTAATCACCGTTGAAATCACTCCGTTGTCCTTTGTCCATTACCAGTTTCTAATCATCAGTTTCAATTCCCAGCTCGCAAACATGCCTTATTTCTGAAGCGGCCGCTAGGCACCCACTGTCGGGCGTCTGCTGGCTGCAATTCGCCAGTCTTGCCTCTGCCATCTGAAATCTGCCGTCTGACGTCTGACATCTGACGTCTGACTACAAATAACAGACTTCCTTAACCGCGGCGACGATCTTTTCGACGCTCGGGAGGGCTGCGACTTCGAGATTGCGTGCATAGGGCATCGGCGCCTCGACGGTCGAGATCCGTTTGATCGGGGCGTCGAGATAATCGAACGCATGTTCCATCACTTGATGCGAGATCTCGGCTCCGACCGAGGCAAAAGCGTGCGATTCTTCGGCGACGACCAATCGGTTCGTCTTTTTGACGGACGCGACGATCGTATCGATATCGAGCGGCTTGATCGTTCGCGGATCAACAACCTCGACCGAAACATCGAATTCGGCCTGCATGATCTCGGCCGCCTTGAGCGCCTGCGGAACGGTGAACGAACGGGCGACGATCGTGCAGTCCGTACCTTCACGTTTGATGTCGGCAACGCCGAGCGGGATCGTGAAATCCGGATCGTCGGGAACTTCGCCCTTCATTCCGTACATCGTTTCCTGCTCGAGAAAGACAACCGGATTGTTGTCGCGGATCGCCGATTTCAAAAGACCTTTCGCATCGGCCGCGGTCGACGGCATAACGACCTTCAGACCCGGAAAATTCGCGTAAAACGCTTCGAGCGCCTGCGAATGCTGCGACGAAACCTGAAACGCCGAACCGTTCGGTCCGCGGAAGACGATCGGAACGTTGAACTGTCCGCCCGACATGTAATACATCTTCGCCGCGTGATTGATGATCTGGTCCGACGCGAGGATCGAGAAGTTGAACGTCATGAACTCGATCACCGGACGAAGCCCGGCCATCGCCGCGCCTACGCCGAGCGCCGCAAATCCAAGTTCGGTGATCGGCGTATCGACGACGCGCTTGTCGCCAAATTCCTTCCACAGTCCGCGGGTGACCTTGTACGCCCCATCATATTCGGCGACCTCTTCGCCCATGATGAACACGTTCTCGTCCCTAATCAGTTCTTCACGAAGCGCCGCATTCAGCGCGTCGCGGATTGTCATTTCCATAAGTTTTTCAGCAGACGTCAGATGTATTTCAGACGTCAGATGTCAGACGTCAGACGTCAGATGTCAGACGTCAGCAATTAGACGACCGTCGTTCACCAATGCTTAAGCGTCCGTTAATCTGAAGTCTGACGTTTGACGTCTAATATCTGAAATCTGACATCTGACATCTGACGTCTGGCATCTGACGTCTGTACCGTGCTTCACTTCTGCTTCAGCATTTTCAAAAGACCATTGATCAGGCGACCAACTTCGGCTGATTTCGCCAAAAGATCATTTTCGGTGTCGGCGCTGATATACCTCAGTCGGCTCGCAATCATAACCTGCGTCTCGACTTCCATCAGAGAACCGTACGCAATAGTTCGAAAACGCGAGAACTCGTTCGTCGATTCGCGACCCTGTCCTTCCGCGATATTCGACGGCACCGATATAATCGCTCGTCTTATCTGACTCTCGAGCCCAAATCGCTCTTGACTCGGGAAGTCCAATTCGTAAACAGCTTCAACCAAATCCATCGCCTTCTGCCAAGCGATCAGTTGGCGATAACCCTTATCAATCATGTTGAGGTCTCCTTCCGATTCTTAACTCAGAACAGAATCCTCAACGACTATCCCTTTTATCCTTGCAGGTGTCATTCAGACGTCAGACTTCAGATGTCAGATGTCAGACTTCAGATACTTGACTTCAGAGAACTGACTTCAAGCTTCAATCGTTATACCACAGGCCTATGACAGCCATCGGCCGGCCTGTAAAATTAGCTCTGCCGTCTGGCGTCTGCCGTCTGCCGTCTGAAAAAATCTGGCGTCTGGCGTCTGAAATCTGACGTCTGACATTTGAATCAGACGTCAAATGTCAGACGTCTGACTTCAGATACTTGACTTCAGAGAACTGACTTCAAGCTTCAATCGTTATACCACAGGCCTATGACAGCCATCGGCCGGCCTGTAAAATTAGCTCTGCCGTCTGGCGTCTGCCGTCTGCCGTCTGAAAAAATCTG
>JBGASE010000169.1:0-7360 GCA_044229875.1 Pyrinomonadaceae bacterium
CGTCGATTCAACTTTCGACTTCGGACTCCGAATCGTTTATGATCCGCCGTCGAACGCCGGAACCGACCGCCTTGTCGCTGCCTCGGCCGCCGTCCGAAAATACGGTAAACCTTGCGTTGTCTGTAGTTTCGGGACTGCGACGACGGTCGATGCCGTCAATTCGGAGGGCGAATTCATCGGCGGCGCGATCGCGCCGGGAATCAACACCCTGAGCGAGGCGTTGTTCCTCAAGACATCGAAACTGCCTCGCGTCGAGTTGATAAAGCCAGCAAAAGTGATCGGCGATTCAACTGCCGAGTGTATTCAGGCGGGCATCTTTTACGGTTATCTCGGGTTGGTGAGAGAACTCGTGACACGCGTCCGGAAAGAACTCGGCGAAAACCCGATCGTCGTCGCGACCGGCGGATTTGTTTCGATCATCGCCGGCGAGGCCGATTTTATCGACCACGCCGACGACAATCTGATTCTTGAAGGATTGCGTGACCTGATCACTGAGCGGTGAATCCGGCAAGCGGATTACCGTAAAATGCGTCGGTTTTCCATGAAGCCGCATTCCATTTTTCGGTCCCGAGGATCTTGATCGGGATGACGATCTTTGGAACGCCGAGTCCGTTTTTCGATGCGATTTGGTTATCGACCAAATTGCCGTCCGGCCCGACCTTGAAACCCGCTTCACGAATCTGAGTTCCCTGATAGAAAACCTTGACCGTGTAGTCTCCCGGCATATCGCGCATGAACTTCGCCTGCGGATATTTCATTCCGCCTTTCGGATTGAGGAACGCCCGGAATTTGTACCAGGCCATCACATACTCTTCCCATTGGGACGCGGCTTTGTCATCGTTGCGGTTCGGGAATCGCTTTTGTTTACCGCCGATCTCGCCCATGTCGTCAGTGGTTGCGATCTGCGTCCCATTGTAAAACAGCCGCGCTTCCAGTTGATCGTAACGATAATCGCCTTTGAGCCACATCGTCACCGCCGTCAACGGCGACCACTGATCGCGCGAATAATCGAGCCAGACATAGCCGATCGGAAGATTCCAGTCCTGTTCAACGTAGTATGTGTAAACGTTCTTCCACATCGGGATCTTGGGCAACGCGTCGGGCTTGTATCGCGCGACCTTGAATTTTCCCTCAAAGACGACCGCGCCGCTCTTGTCCGAGATTTTAATGCCGTAAGTGCCGATAGCGTCGGTTGAAACATTGTCGTGTTTGTTGCCTGCACGTGAACTCCCAATCTCAACCGTTTGCTCGTTGCCGTCGGACATCATGGGTTCGAGCGGCTCGCTGTACCAAAGCGCGCCGGTCGGAAGAAAATAGTCGGCCTTGTACCGAAGCCTTTCGTTGCCCTTGTAAAAAACCTTGAACTTGACCTGCGGAACCCAGCTTGTGTGGTTGTATTTGTTGGCGCCCATTTTCCAGTAGGTGTCGATGGTATCGGCACGGATATCGAGCGTCGTTTTGAAAAAGATCGGATTTTCATTCGCGATCGGCTTGGTCGGAAAATCGCCTGACCCGCCTGTCGGAGATTTTGTCTGACTGCCGCTCGGCGTCGCGGATGTCTGCGGTGCGGTCTGAGGCGAAGGCGTCGGTTTCGGGCCGATCTTCGGAACATTGATCCGGATCTGCGCACCGGCGGTGATTGCGAACAACAAGAATACGAAAATTGTCGGGGTTGCTTTTTTCATTGATATCTCCTGATGTTGAGTAAACGAATTATTAGAGATAGGACGTCGGGAAAAGCCGATCGGTTACAGATCGATTCTAGATAGATTTAAAATTCAATATTCAAGAAAGAATCAAGATTCAATATTCAAGAAAGAATCAAGATTTAAGAACCTTGCTCTTGTTTCTTGATTCTTAAATCAATCTTGATTCTTGAATCTTCTCTTGAATCTTGATTCTTGATTCTTGAATCTGAAGTCTGCCGTCTGAAGTCTGCCGTCTGACGTCTGACTTCAGACCCCGCAGGCCGCCTGGAGTGCCGGAATTTCAATTGCCAGATTGTCCTTAATCTCATATGCCTGCGATCCGCCGCCTTCGTAGTACTCGACGAAAATGATGAACTCCATCCGTCCGTCGCCGTTGAGGTCGGCGATCGCCGAAAGCTTATAACGGCTCGGCGCGCCGAATTCGACGCTGCGTTTGACGAACTCGCCGGCAATCAGCGTTTCCTTGACCTTGCCGTTGACGACCTTTCTCATGATCAGCATCGAGTAATCGCCGGGTTTCGCGCTCGGGCCGATCATCTCTGCCCAGGTTCCGGCTTCGACAAAGACTTCGTCGACGCCGTCACCTTCAAGATCGACACGCCACGCACGGACGTTTTTCGGGACCGACCGGGTAAGTCCTTTCGAACGAAGCGTTGCCGTGATCGACTTCGAATACGTCCGCTTGGCGACCGCCTCATCGAGCATTTTCGGGGTTCGCGGCACCGGATTCCACGTCGCGCCCGAACCTATCGCGACGCCCTGCGGCACCGCTTCGGCAAGATCACCCATCGTCATCGGATCAAACCGGGTGAAGTAGAAATCCTCGCACGGCTCGGCAACCGCAGATTCTTCAGTGATGACATTTGCGACGTTCAGCCCGTTCGGCAAAAACCAGTTGAATCTGTCGCCCTTTTTGATCAGCGGTCCGACCTCTGACGCCGAGACGTATTTGCCATCTTCGATACCGCCGATGACTCCGCGGACGGTTTGATCGACGATCGGGATGATCTTTCGCTGACCGGAAATGCCGATCGCGAGCGCCAGCATCGTGACCGTGAGTGCAATGATTCTCATAACTTATTTCTTGTAGAAAAAGAAGAAAAAGAACGCCGCAACATGCTCCGTGGCGACATTGTCGGCGTAGCCGATCGTCCGGCGCGAACTGTCCTCGACGGTTCCGTTCGAGCTGACGTAACCAAGCGTCCGGCGCGATCCGTCCTCGACCGACCCGCTTGAATTGATATGACCGATCGTCCGCCGCGATCCGTCCTCGACCGTGCCGTTCTCACGAATGTAACCGATCGTCCGGCGCGAAGAATCCTCGACCGTGCCGCTTGAATTGATGTAGCCGAGCGTCCGGCGTGATGCGTCTTCGACGGTTCCGCTCGAATTTATGTATCCGATCGTCCGGCGCGATCCATCCTCAAGTCGCTGGCCGTTGGCCGTCACGGCCGAAATAATGGCGATCACCCCAATCAATAAGATAATTTTCAGTTTCATCATGACTCCGTTCGACGCGTTTGGGCGAACTGCCGCACGCATCAGTTACATCGGCGACGACTCAGGCGAATGGGTTTTGCCGAAAAACCGGCCGATTCCGTAAAGGATTAAACCGATGCCGATCGCGATCAGTACGCCGAGACCTTCTTTCCGGTAATCGACCGTCGTCAGCAGCCAACTGATCAGCCCGAGCGCGAGGATCGCGACCGCCGTTCCACCCGGTGCTGTGAACGCTGCTTCGGGGGCGTCCGCCCGGCGCCGGAAAACCGGCAGTGCGGCACATGTCGTCGCGTAAACGATCAGACGCGTGATCGTCGCGATCGTCAGCGCCGTCAGAAACGAACTCTGAATCGTCAAAACAAGCAATACCGAAAGTGTCAGAATGATCGAGATCCACGGGGTTTTGAACTTTGCATGGGTCGTCGCCAGCGTTCCAGGCAGTTCGCCTTGTTCGGCCATGGCAAACGGGATTCTTGATGCCGCCAGGAATCCGATGTTTAGATTGCCGAGGATCGAGATCACGGCTCCGAGCGTGATGAACGATGCCCCCCAGAATCCGAGAAAATTCACCGCCGCGTCAGCCAGCGGCCGTTCGGATTTCGCCAGATCGGGGAGATTTCCGACCGACACCAATTGGATTGCGACATAAAGCACGGCGACGATCCCGAGCGAAACGAGCAATGCCCACGGCAGGTTACGGCGCGGTTCACGCGATTCGCCGGCAAGGATCGTTGTTGCCTCAAACCCCGAAAATGCGTAGACGAGGATCAGCAGCGCTTCGCCGAACCTGGCGGATTCGACGCTTTCCGGCAACGCAAAATTCGCCGGCTGGATAAAGAATGCGCCGACGCCGACAAAGATCAGCATCGGGATTATCTTTCCGGCGGTGAAGATATTCGTCAAGACCGTTGTTTGCCTGATTCCGTAAAAGTTGATGCCGGCAATGACGCAGAAAATGGTGACGATAAGCGCGATCCGCATCGGACCGGATGCGAGTTCGGGATAAAAGAACCCGAGATAACTGACAAGCAGGTTGCAGTTGGCCGCACCGGTCGTCAACCGGACGATCCAATACAGCCAGCCGACCTCGAAACCGACAAGCGGACCGAAGCCTTCGCGGGCGTACAGGTACATTCCGCCGGTCGATTCAAACCGGCTTGAGACCTCGGCAAAGCAAAGCACGATCAACGCAACGATGAGCGCACAGATGATGAGCGCGATGATTCCGTAGTTGCCGATCAGTGCCGCAACCTTTGACGGCAATCCGAAAATGCCGGCTCCGATGATCGTGTTGATCGCGATGGCGAGCAGATCGAACCGGCCGATTCCGCGCAGAAGTTTTTCGTTTTGCATTTTTGTTCAGGCAGCGACCGAGTCAACGCACCGAAAGCGCGTCCGACTACATCCCGGTTCGCTTTTCGTTTATACTCTCAAAAACACCGCACGTAAAGAATCAGAGGAGAAAACAATGACCAGATTCGCAACTTTGACGTTGGTATTCGTTGTCTTGTCGATGCTTGTCTGTCCGATCGGGACACTCGCTTCAAAGCCGAAAGAGTTCACGCTTCCGTCAAACTATAAGGCTCTTGAAACAAGATCTTCGCCCGAGCTTCAAAAGATCCTTGACGATTCGGTAAATGAAACTATCGCGCGATTTGCGGCAAAAGGCCTCAAAGCCGAGCACGTTGCGGCGACGCTCATCGACATGCGCGATCCGAAAGGCTTTGCGATCGCGGGCTTCCGGGCCGAGGAACCGATCTATCCGGCAAGCGTCGTCAAAATGTTTTACATGGCAACGCTTGAACAATGGATCAAGACCGGAAAAGTAAAGACGACCGGCGAGGTCGACCGTGCCTTGAAAGATATGATCGTCGATTCGTCGAACGAAGCGACGCAATTCGTGCTCGATCTTCTGACCGGCGTCTCAAGCGGTCCGGAATTGCCCGAAAAACAATTTGCAGCCTGGGCGTTTAAGCGAAACATCGTCAATCGCTATTTCACCGCGCTCGGCTATCTGAACATCAACGTCAATCAAAAGACGTTTTGTGAGGACGCATACGGGATCGAGCAGCAATATCGCAATTACAAGGGCGAGAACCGCAACCGGCTGACGACGAATGCGACCGCGAGACTGCTCGCCGAGATCGTGCTTGGCCGGCACGGCGACGCGGAAACGACGCGGCTCATGACCGATCTGATGAAACGGGACCCGTTTGCCAAAGGTGATGCGGACGATCAGTCACGCGGATTCACGGGCATTGCGCTGATCAACAAAAAGCTGACCGGCGCGAAACTCTGGTCGAAGGCCGGATGGACGTCGCAAACACGTCATGATGCAGCGTATATCGAGTTGCCCGACGGCCGGAAGTTCGTGCTCGTCGTTTTTACCGAAAAATTTGCGACCGAACGCAACATCATTCCGTCTGTCGCAGAAAGCGTTATCGAAAAATTCTGAAAATCGAAATTTCCATTCTTATCGGATTCCGGTGTTTTAGGGGATCCATTGCCCGAAGTCTGAACTGAAAAGAAACATATGAAAATTCCCGGATACTTGTTTTGTGTTGCCATTCTCGCGCTGACTTTAACGGTTGGCGCCCAATATAAAAAGCCGCCGAAGGAAATCCTCGACGTGCTGGACGCGCCGGCGATCCCGTCGACATCGGTGAGCCCGGCGAAGGATCGGGTCGCGTTGCTCGAACCGCTGAGATATCCGCCGATTGCCGAACTCGCGGAACCAATGCTTCGAATCGCCGGTCTGCGCATCAATCCGGTCACGAACGCATCGCATCGTCAGCCTTATTTCGTCAAACTCACGTTGAAGAACATCGCTGATGGAAAAGAAACGGCGATTGCGTTGCCGGCGGGTGCGAAGATCATCTCGCCGACATGGAGTGCCGACGGCAAATTCATCGCCGCCGGCAACATCACGCCGGCCGGAATCGAGCTCTGGATCGTCGATACGGCGACCGGGAAAGCGCGAAAAATCAACGGCGTCCAAGTAAACACGGCGTTCGGCGGATTTGATTGGATGCCCGATCAGAAATCGCTGCTCGTCAACGCGGTTGTCGCGAACCGGGGTCCGGCGCCGGCGTATCAGAACGTTGTTCCGAACTCGCCGAACGTACAGGAGACTGCCGGGAAGACGGGTGTGGTCCAGACATTTCAGGACATGCTCAAGTCGCCGAATGACGAGAAGCTTTTCGAGTATTACGCGACCTCGGCGATCACGATCGTCGGTCTCGACGGAAAAATGAAGACCGTCGGCACACCGGCGATCTTCGACGACGCCGAGCCGTCTCCGGACGGCAAATATTTGCTGACCTCGCGGGTCGTCCGGCCGTTCTCATATCTTTTCCCGTTCAGCCGTTTCCCGAAAGAAGTTGAAGTCTGGGACATGACTGGTAAGGTTGCGTTCAAGGTCGCGAGCCAGCCGCTGCAGGACAATCTGCCGCCGCAGGGCGTGCCTACCGGGCCGCGAAGCTTTGGATGGATACCGACCGAACCGGCGTCGCTGGTTTGGGCCGAAGCGCTTGACGGCGGCGATCCGCGCAAGAAGGTTGCGGCCCGCGACCGACTGATGCGCGTCAACGCGCCGTTCACATCGGCGGCAACTGAGATGTTGAAGGTCGAGCATCGTCTCGCCGGCCGCGCCTTCGGCGAACGCGACGGATTGATGTTCTTTTTTGATTACAACCGCGATTCGCAGCGTCGCCGGATCTTCGCCGTCGACTACCGGAGTCCGGCCGAGACTCGCTTGATCTCCGATCTCAATGTCAGCGACCGATACAACGACATCGGCCAGCCGGTTCAGAAAAGACTCGCGAACGGTTTCTCGGTGATGCAGCAGGACGGCGATTTCGTCTTTTTGTCGGGCGCCGGAGCCTCGCCGCAGGGCGACCGGCCGTTTCTGCGCCGGATGAACGTCAAAACGCTGAAGACCGATGAGATCTTCCGCGCCGATACTACGTCTTATGAAACGCTGGTCGCGATCCAGAATGCCGACGGATCGCAGTTCATCACACGTCGTGAATCGACGACCGAACCGCCGAACCTTCGGTTGCGACAGGTTTGCCCGCCGAATACCGATTGTCTGGCGGTGTTTGACCGGCAGTTCACCGAGTTCAAAGATCCGTCGCCGCAGCTTCGCGGGA
>JBGASE010000170.1:0-7339 GCA_044229875.1 Pyrinomonadaceae bacterium
GTGATCGAGTCCGGACCGATCGCCGTCACGATCCCGTCACGCTCGGCGGCGACGCCTTTTCCGGGCGACGAAATCTCCATTTTCGGGACGATCAGGAGTGCCGAAAGCAAAACCGATGACCCGAGCACCCAATACATTATTTTGCGTCCGCCGAACCGGTCCGAAAGCCAGCCGCCGACGGCGCGGATCACGCCCGACGGAAAGCTGAACAACGCCGCGAGAAATCCGGCGGTCACGAGCGGCAGGTAATAGACGTTGACGAAATACGGCACAAGCCACTGCGAAAAGGCGACGAAACAGCCGAAGACGAGAAAATAATAGAGCCCGAAACGCCAGACACGGATGTTCGACAAAGGCTCAAGCTGTTCGGCAAGCGTATTGATCCGTTTGTTCGGCTTTTTGTTCGTCGCGACGAGGAAAAAGACGATTCCCATCAACAGCAACGCGACCGCGTAGACGACCGGAAGTTTCCGCCATCCGTCGAGATTCGCACCGTTTTCCGTGAATATGTTCAGCAGCGTCGGGCCGACAAGCGTCGTGATCGCCGATCCGGCGTTTCCGGCGCCGAAGATCCCGAGCGCGAGTCCCTGTTTTTCTTTCGGAAACCAAACGGATGTGTACGCGATGCCGATCGAAAAACTGACGCCGACCATCCCGAAGCCGAAACTGCAAAGGGCGAACGCCCAGTAGGAATCGGCGATCGAGAGCAGATACATCGGGATCGCGCAGAGTATCAGCAGTCCGCCGAAAACGGGCTTTCCGCCGTATTTGTCGGTCAGCATTCCGGCCGGAAGCCGAAAGATCGAACCGGTGAGAACCGGAATTCCCATCAGCCAGCCGATGTCGGTCGCGTTCCATTTGAAGATCTGGTTGGTGGTCAGAAAGGTGACGAGCACGCCGTTAAGCATCCAGGCAGCGAAACTGACGGTAAAGGCGAGCGTGTTAAGGAAGAGAATGCGGTTTGCGCCCGACGGCGTTGTGGTCTCCATAAGTCAGGTTGAAAGTCATGAAAAAGGGTGACGGCAATCCAAGATGCGAAAATTGATTTGCCGACTGAAGTCGGAACTCCAAACTAATCCTTGATCACCGGGCGCCACCAGAAGACGATGGACATCGTGAACAGCCAGCAGATGACCGAGGCGGCAACAAGCGGTACAAGTTGCTTGTATTCTTCGGCGAGCGCGGCGTCGATCGTTGCCGATAAAATCCATAACTGCGCGAGATTGATCATGATCAGCAGCATCAGTTTTGCCTGCCAGATCGCCGTGCGCCCGCGCCGTGACCGATGTCCGCGATTTGCTTCATCCATGATTCGCACCTCCGGTGACGACGCCGACGGCGAAAAGCTCTCCGGCGTGTTCTTCGATCTCGATCCGGTTCAGCGCGCGCGGCGGCGGACCGTAAAGAACGTTGCCCGATGCCGCGTCGAATCCGGCCTCGTGACACGGACATTCGATCCGCTGCGTCTCCTTGTCGTAATAAACCGGACACAGGAGATGCGTGCATTTTTGATCGAATGCATGAAATGAGCCGTCGGCCGATCTGATCAGGATCGCCGGATCATGCTCGGTCGGATAGCGGAAATTCAGCGCCGAATTCGGGGCGAGCTGCGCGCCGCCGACGATCCGCTCGGCCGGCAGTCGTTTTTCGTTGCCGCGGTCAAAAGCCGACTTGGCGGCGAATCCGACGGTGCCGGCCAAAAAAGCGGTCGACGTGAGTCCGAGAAAATTGCAGAACTCGCGCCGCGTGACCTGTGCTTCCTTGTCGCGGTCAAATGGAAACTCTCGCTGGTGCGGCCGCGTCGCCGCCCTGACGTCATCTTCGTCCTTCAGAACTTTCTCAATTACGTTTGATAACTTCTTTTCCATATCTAAAACTCGTTGCTCTTGTTCGATTCCTCAACCTGGGTTTCGAGCCATGATTCGTTCTCTGTCGGTGCGGTCAGCCGCCCCTCAAAGACACCGCAGCCGATGCTGACTTCTTCCTCGTCGGTCGGGAGCATCAGATAAACCTTTGTCTCGACGCTCTGATTTCCGAAAACATGCGTATTCACCGGTTTTGTCCGGCGCAAGGGAACGATCTGCTCGTACGTTCCCCATGAGAGCGCGCCCGTTGGACAAACGCTCGCGCACATCGGCTTGAGGCCTTCGCTTGTCCGGTCGTAACACATGTCGCATTTCATCTGGAGATGCATTTCCGAGTTGTACTTCGGAACGCCGAACGGACAGGCGTTGACGCAGTTCCGGCAATCGAGGCAACGCGGTTTGAGCGCCGACATGACGACGCCGTCCTCATTGACCTTGATCGCGTCTGCCGGGCAGACCAGCGCGCACGTCGGTTCGGTGCAATGCATGCAGACGGTCGGCATCGTCGCCGTCGTCGAGCCGCGGTCGAGGTAATCGACATAGATCATCGAATATCCCTTGTGCGTGGAGCACTCGCGGCAAGCGGCAACGCATGAACGGCAGCCGATGCAGCGTTGCGGCTCGATAAAGAACGTTTCTTTCATTTGACGACCTCGCTTTGCGGTGTTTCGTAAGTCGCTTTCCGGGGCGCGCCGATCTTCTCGATCCGGGCGGCGCAGGCTTTGAATTCGGGGATCTTCGAAATCGGATCGAGAACCGGATTCGTGATCTGGTTGGCCGCTTCGTTTTCGGCCCAGTGATAGGGAATAAAGATCGTGTCGGGCCGGATGGTCTTGACGACCAACGCCGGAAATTCCCCCGATCCGCGGCGCGACACGATGCGGACGCGTTCGCCGTCTTCGATTCCGTGTTCGGCGGCGGTCGCCGGATGAATCTCGACATACGGTTCCGGGCATTGTTTGACAAGAAACCCGATCCGCCGCGTCTGATTGCCCGACAAGTACTGATGCACGATGCGGCCGCTGGTAAAGATCATCGGGTACTCTTCATCCGGTGTTTCCGCCGCCGGCGCGAACTCGAATCCATGAAACCTGGCGCGCCCGTCGGGATGATAGAAACGATCCTCGAACAAACGCAGCGTTCCCGGGTGATCCTCGCTCGGGCACGGCCAGAGAATCCCGTTCTCTTTCTCGATCCGTTCCCATGTCATGCCCGAATAATCGGCGGTTCCGCCCTTGGACGTTTTCCGGATCTCGTCAAAAAGATCACGCGGGCCTTCGAAATCAAAATACTTACCGCGGCCGAGCCGATGCGCGAGTTCGCGGACGATCCACCAGTCGGGCCGCGCCTCGGCCGGAGGTTCGATCGCTTTGTTGATCTTCAGCACGCGGCCTTCGCCGTTTGCCGTCACGCCCTCATCCTCGCACCACGACGTGCCCGGCAGGACGACATCCGCATATCGCGCCGATTCCGACATAAAGAAGTCGATATGGACGTAGAAATCGAGCCCTTCGAGCGTTTCACGGACTTTGTTCGTGTCCGGAAGCGAGACCATAACGTTGTTGCAGAGCGACAGAAGCGTCCGGATCTCACCCTCGCGCATTTTCTGAAACATCTCGACGACTGAAACGCCTGCCTGCGGCATTTCTTCTTCGGGCAGCCCCCAAAGATCGCAGATATGTTTGCGATGTTCCGGGTTAAGCATCGATCTTTGTCCGGGAAGCTGATCGGCCTTTTGTCCGTGTTCGCGCCCGCCCTGGCCGTTGCCCTGTCCGGTGATGGTGCCGTAACCGCGGCCCTCAGCGCCGATCTTTCCGGTCGCGAGGACGATATTGATGTAACTAAGGACGTTGTTGACGCCGTGCGAATGGTGTTCGATACCGCGGGCGTGAAGGATCATTCCGGTCTTGGCGCGACCGTAAAGCCGCCCGGCTTCGATGATCTTCTCGGCTGGAACACCGGTGATCTCCGATGCAACCTCGGGCGTGTATTTGAGGATCACTTCGCGCGTTGCTTCCCAATCGTTCGTGCGGTTCTGAATGAATTCCTCGTCGATCAAACCCTCGTTGACGATAACGTTGAGAATTCCGTTGGCGAGCGCGACGTCCGTTCCGGGTTTCAATTGCAGATGCAGATCGCCCTGACGTGCCGTCGGCGTTTCACGCGGATCAATGACGATCCAGATTCCGCCACGATCGCGCTGCTGCCACAGGAACTTGTTGAGGACGGGAAAGGTCTCGGCGCAGTTTGCACCGGCGATGATCAGGACTTCGGCGCTCGGGATATCGCTCCACGGGTTGGCGGCCCGATCGACGCCGAATGCCTTGTTGTTGCCGGCCGCCGCCGACACCATGCACAGCCGTCCGTTGTAATCGATGTATCGCGTTCCGAGTCCGGCTCGGGCGAACTTGCCCATCAGGTATGTCTTTTCGGTGGTCAGGCTCGATCCCGAATAGACCGCGATCGAGTCTTTTCCATGTTTTTCCTGAGACTCGCGGAACTTTGCAACGATCAGGTCAAGCGCTTCGTCCCACGATGCACGTTCGAACATCCCGTTTCGCTTGATCAGCGGGTACTCAAGCCGATCCGGGTGATGCGTCTGGAGATACGCCGTCACGCCCTTCGGACACATCCGGCCTTCATTGACCGGAAAATCGTAACGCGGTTCTACGCCGACGACCGAACCCTTTTCGACCAGCAGGTTCATTCCGCACTGCACTGCGCAGTACGGACAATGCGTCGGCACGATCGTATCGATCTCGCGCGTCGCCGACCAGCCGCCCTTCGGTTCGTCAAAAAGATGAGGCCCGTAGAGCTCGACAATTTTTTCAAGGTTTCCGACTTTCGCCATTTTGTTTGTACCTATACGTCCAGGACCTTTCGGCGCCGCGTTTCGGCGATCTCGACATATGCCATGCCGCGCATGATCCGTTTGCAGCGCGGGCAGTAATCCTGCAATTTGTCGCCGTTGGCGAGCGTGTAATCGAATCCGACTTTTTCGACAACGTCTTTGAGGTCGCCGAGCCACATTTCGGATGCGAATTCGCCGGCACATCGTTTACATTTCGCCTGCGGCATCTCGGCCGAACGGTTCTGATAGAGTTCGACGCCGATCGACGCCGGTCGCTGGACGATATGAAACAACTTTCCAAACGGCAGGAAAAAGAGCGTCATGATCACCAGCGCCTCATGCGAAAGCGTGATGAACGAATACATGTAGCCTTCAAAGAACATGCTCGACGCGGTCAGCATCAGACCCGTGATCGAAATTGCGATGAGCAGCAAATGCGGAACGAAATCGAGCAGGAATTGCTGGAGCGCGATCGCGCCGCGGTCATGAAGTCTGCGATGGATGGCGATCGCACAACCGGCGATGACCATCAGCGCGGTGAAATCGAGCGCGTGAAACATGAGCCACGCCGTCGGGCTGCGACCTTCAAGAAGCTGCATCTTGAAACCGAGGAAGTACGATCGGTAACCGCTGTCGCCTTCGAGTTCGAAGTGAATCCAGCCAAAAACGAGCGGGAACGTGATCGCTGCCGACAGGATGCAGCCCCACATGATCAGCAGATGCATCAGCCATCGCGAAGAACTCCGGTTGCGGATGAATTTCTGTGTCACGAAGCCGCTGAATACTGACTTCGCGGCTGTCAACGTATTCGTGCCGAGGCCGTGGCGCGAAAGATATAGTTGCCAGCCGCGTTTCCAGTAGCGCCAGGTTGCGGGGCGCTGAAGCCAGATCGTGTATCGGAACGCGATCGCGCCGAAAGCGACGATGCTGGCGATCGCGTATCCGAAAAGCCGCGGATCGAAATCGAGAAAAAACCTCGATCCGATGACGACCGCGGCAGTCAGAAGAGCTGACGCCGCGAGACCGATCAACGTTGGATTTCGATATTTCAGAGTGGCCGGTTCGGGCATATTTGATGATCCTAACACGTCTATATTATCAGTCGTCCGTCTCACGACGAAATATGACGCGAATCATATTGGCTGAAAAAGATTGAAGAATCGGAGGTGACGGCCCACCGTTGATCGTGAATTTGGTTTGGCGTGATTTGGGTGTTTGGCGGTTGAATTTGCCGTCGCCAAAACCCGAATGTACGTCAGTGCGTTGGGCTCAGATCGGACGAATATGAAAACGAACGCTCATCCGGTGGCGGGTTTGCTTCCCGTTCGAAACTTTCCTTTGGATTCCGGTTTATCTGATGGTAAATTCTTCTTTGGCCTTTTTATGAACAAAACTCAGGTTATCTGGCTGATTATTCGCCTCGCGGGAGTTTACTTCGCGTTCCTTTTGGTGACGGCGTTTTTCGGGCTCCTCGGCTCGATTCCGGCGCTTTATACGCTGCCGAAACTCGATCTTCCGAACAAGAACTCGAATGTTTCGACGCCCGGCGCGGTTCGATCTAGCGGGTTTCCATCGAATCCGACGAACCCGACGAACCCGACATATGATGTTTCCGATGATCCGTCACAGCCGAATTCGGCCAAGACCGACGAAGAGTCCGTGACGGCGAAGTTCAAGGGCGAAAACTTCACCAACTTTCTCTGGTTTTTGGTGATGACCGGCATCTACGGCGCGCTGACATGGTACACGCTTCGTGATGGACGGCTTTTGTTTGACGTTCTCAACCGCGAGCGACCGGACGGCGTCGAAATGGCGCGCGAACCGGAAGTTACATCCCTGAATTTATCCGACAAGGACTAGATATATGATCCGATTGCTAACACTTGTTCTTTTGGCATTGAGCATTTTCACGGCTGCGTGCGGAAGCGGTTCGAGGAAATCCACGGACGTTGTCGAGGCGTCAAATCCGTCGCCGACGCCGGAGCCGAAAACGGTCCGGAAGGAACCGATTACGATCGCGGCCGTCGGCGACATCATGATCGGATCAACTTCGATCAACGATTCATATCTGCCGCCGAACGATGGTGCCGATATCCTCAAGCCGGTGACGCCTTTGCTTCAGGCGGCCGACGTCGCGTTTGGTAATCTTGAGGGGCCGATGCTCGAGGGCGGCGTGACGACGAAATGCCCGCCGAAATCGACGCGATGTTTCGCATTCCGGATGCCGACGCGGTATGCGAAGCATTTGAAAGACGCCGGATTCGACGTGCTCAGTCTGGCGAACAATCATGCCGGCGATTTCGGCGATTACGGGCGGCAAAGTACACGTGAGACGCTCGACAAGGTCGGGATCAAGCATGCCGGAAGCGACCGCGCGCAATTCTCGACGACGATCGTCGAATCGAAGGGATTGAAGATCGCGGTCATCGGTTTTGCGCATAACAACATCGTTCCCAATGTCAATGATCTCGCCGCGGCCCGCAAATATGTCGAGGACGCGGTCAAGACGGCGGATATCGTCGTTGTTTCTTTTCACGGCGGAGCCGAAGGAACCGACGCCCAGCGTGTGCCGAACCGGACGGAGATGTTTGGCAGCGAGCAGCGCGGCAACCTGCCGCTTTTT
>JBGASE010000171.1:0-7296 GCA_044229875.1 Pyrinomonadaceae bacterium
AAAGGGGACCTCATGGATGGGACAGATCCTTTTTACAGTTATCGTCGGTGCGACCGGCTCGTTCCGTTACGCGATCCTCGGGCTGATACTCTTTTTCATCGTCGGCAGTATCATCCTGGTTTTCACCGATACAACGAGAGCGATACACGAGGCCGGGAATCTGACCCCGGAAGAGGCCGGGCATGAGGTGACATAACTTGGTCAATCCCTGATAAAGTCGCTATAATCTTTTCTCGTGATCAGCGAAGCGAAGGACAAGATCGTTACAATTTTCGGAGGCTCGAAGTGTGCCGAAGATTCGACCGAATATCGTGATGCCAAAAGGCTTGGCGAAATGCTTGCCGAGGCCGGTTTCACCATCTGCACAGGCGGCTATCTCGGCGTCATGGAAGCCGCTTCGCGCGGCGCGCGGGAAAAGGGTGGACGTGTTTTCGGCATCGTCATGAATCAGTTCAAGTCTGAACCGAACCGCTTTCTGACGGACAAGGTAGCGACCGACCATTTTTACGACCGTCTCCAGAATCTCATCACCCGGTCGGTGGCGTTCGTCGCATTCCGCGGCGGAATGGGCACGGTTACAGAAATTTCGCTGGTTTGGAACAAATTACAGACGAAAGCACTCAACGACCGTCCGCTGATCCTCATCGGTGAATGTTGGCAGGGCGTGATCTCTTCGCTTCAGGCAAACCTCGTCGTCAGCGATGCCGATGTCAACCTTCTTGAATTTGCGGCCGATGCAAATGATGCTCTCGCGATAATCGACCGAAGGCTCGGAACGAAATGACCCGTAGCTCGACATGCCGCTCGGAACTGCTTCCAAATGCCCGATTCTGTGGCGCTTGCGGATCCGTCGTCGATATGGGCCATCTCGTCGCATGGGACACGGGTTACGAACTCCGAAAAGCGGCGAAAGTTGGCTTTTTCAGCAGTTTGTTAAGCGATGAGGGCATTGTCGCCGAATTTGATGGCCCCGGCGAATTGCGGATCCGGACCCGAAATCGATCGACCATTGCCGGCCTTTTGAAACAATTCCTTCCGACTGAGAGCGGCGGCGGCTTCAACCTCGGTGAGTAAGATGTCTGACCCGAAATCGGAAAAATCAACATCAACGGTTTTAAGCGCGCGCGCCGTCTCGCGCGGCGTTGGAGTTGGTCGTGCGATCTGTTTTTTCGGCCGCCGAAGGCAATACTTCCGGCAGTCGATTCCCGGTGACCGTATCGAAAAGGAGGTTCGTCGATTTCGGGCGGCGATCAGACTCGCCAAACGACAACTCAAGAAAATACCGACCGAAGGCGATTCCGCGAAGATCTTCGCGAGCCACGAAATGATCCTAGACGACCGCTCGTTCGCCGACCGTATCGAATCCGCGATCAGATCCGAATCCGTCAACGCCGAATGGGCCGTCAAAACGGTTTCTGACGGCTATGTCGCTCAATATAAAGCGATCGCGGACGATCATATTCGAGAGAAATACATCGATATCGAAGACATCGCCGAACGCATCCTGAGCGCTCTCGGTGGCGAAGACGAAGTTGCGATTGTTCCCGGCGCTGACGCAGTGATCGTTGCCGCCGAACTTCGGCCCTCGACCTTGATCGAATTGACGGCAAATCGTCCGAAGGCGATCGTCACGGAACACGGCGGCTGGACTTCGCATACCTTTATCCTTGCCCGCGAATTGGGCCTCCCGGCGGTGACCAACGTCAAAGGATTGCTCAGAAGAGTCCGGACCGGCGATGAATTGATCGTAGACGGATTCAACGGCACGATCACAATCAATCCAACGGACGCGGATCTCGAACGTGCGCTCCGCGAAGGGGACCGCCTCGAGTCTATCCTGGATGCCCCGCGCCAAGGGCCTTTCAAAACGCTCGACGGGCGCGAAATCATTATCCGGGCGAACGTCGACATCCCCGATGTTTACGCACGCGCACGGAATTTCGGCGCACGTGGCATCGGACTATACCGTTCAGAGTTTCTTTTCAATCAAAATAAAGGATTTCCATCGGAAGCCGAGCAGATTGAGGCCTACCGGCGAATCGCCCGGCAGGCGGACGGAGATCCGGTTCGGATCCGGACGTTTGATCTTGGCGTTGAACAGTTGGCGGGCGATTCTCCCGAGCGCGAAAAGAATCCGGCGCTCGGACTGCGCGCGATCCGGCTGATGCTGACCAATCGCGACAAGTTTCGGACACAACTCCGGGCGCTGTTACAGGCTTCGCACGGCTGTTCGATCGATATAGTTATACCGATGATCTCCGATATCGGCGAGATCCATAAGACGCGGGAACTTCTGGCGGCCGAAAAATTAGACCTCGAAGCTTCGGGGATTGCGGTCGGGAATCCAACGATCGGGGCGATGATCGAGACCCCGGCCTCGGTGCTGATCGCGGACGAAATTGCCGCGGAAGTCGAGTTCTTCTGTCTTGGAACGAACGATTTGGTTCAATATCTGTTGGCCGTTGACCGGGACAACGCCGCGGCTGCGGATTGGTTCCGAACACTTCATCCGGCTGTTATCCGATCTGTCCACACAATCCTCGGGGCCGCATCAAAACATGGAATCCCGGCCGTTGTCTGTGGCGAGATGGCAGGGTCCCCGGTTTACGTCGCGTTGCTGATCGGGCTCGGCGCCCGCGAACTTTCGATGAACGTCAACTCGATGCCGCGTGTCACTCGGACGATTGAGGGAATCGCTTATGAGGAAGCCAAAGCGATCGTCGCCGAAGTCGATCAGTGCCGGACGGCAGATGAAGTCGAACGTCTTGTTGCAGCAAAGTTCACGGAAACCTGGTCACATCTTTTCCCGTCCGAATTTCTTCCCTTGAAGCCCCAATAACGGGAGATTTTTGGTTTTTCCTAAAACTCACGTTGTTTTACATCTTTATAACATCGTAGCCAACTTTGGAGGCTTCCGGATTGCGTGCCCGAATCGTTCTTGTTATTTTACCTAAAACGATTTTCAGCGTGTCCGCGTCTAATTGGTTCGCTTCCGATAGTGACCCGATCGACAAAATTATGCGTATTGTTTTTTGCCTGATTCTAGTTCTAGTGACCGTGCCGGCCGTCGGTGGCGGGTCGTTGTATGCGCAAGGCGGAGTCAATAAGAATTTCAGATATTCGCAGAATCCGAAGACCAAACCGTCGCCGGAGCCGAAAACCGCCGCAGAGGCAAACTCTGTTATCACTTCGGAATCAACCTCAAAGCCGGTCGAAATTCAGATCGCGAAGAACGAACCGACCGTTAATGAGCGGACGACGAGCGTCGTCAGGAACGCAACCAAACGCGCACTCCCCTTAACCGAGCAATATCTTATCGGCGCGGGTGATGTGCTCTTCATCTCGCTCCGAAATGATTCCAAGGCGGCATCATATTTTACGGTTTTGGCGGACGGCACGATCGATTACGGGCTTGCCGGCGAAATGGTTGCCGTTGCCGGGCTTTCGACCGACGAAGTCGAAGAGATATTGACTGAAAAAATCAAGCTTTATGCGCAGCCGCTGGTCGAAGTAAAAATTCGCGAGTTCAACAGCCATAAGGTCAAAGTCGTAGGACTTGTCGAAAACGCCGGTGAACGGAGCATCCAGCGTGAATCGGTACCGTTGTTCGTGATCCGCGCCGATGCCGTGGTCAAACCTGAATCCGATTGGGTTTCGATCAAACGGGTTTCGGGCGAGGTGTCCAGATACAAATTAACTGATCCGGAAGCCGAAAACACGCTCATCACAAGCGGCGATATTGTTGAATTCTCATCGTCGCGCTCGGTTGCCGGAGGCGAGGCGATTTTCGTTTCGGGAGAGGTGAACAGCGTCGGCCGAATCGCTTTTTCAAACGGCCTGACGCTTTCTCAGGCAATCATCGTTGCCGGCGGCCTCAAAAAGGCAGGACTCAAGAAGGCGATCATTCGGCGAAAGAACGCAGCCGGCATGCTTGAATCCACCGAATTCAACCTGAAGTCGATAACCGAAGGACGGACGCCGGATCCGGCGCTGGCGGCAGGTGACATCGTTGAAATAATCAACTGACGTTTTTGATAAACTCGCGTTTTAGTTGTTCAACATTTTTTGCTAGAATGTTCAAGCTTCGTTTTCGAGCAGATTGGGCAGTCGCTTGTTGAAAAGACAAGAGGAAAGTCCGAACACCAGAGGGCAGCGAGCCGGATAACGTCCGGGCACCGCGACGAACGTTGCGGTGACGACAAGTGCAACAGAGAAGAGACCAGCCCGTGGGCATTTCGGATTTGGGATTTGGGATTTGAGATTCCGATCTGAACTCCCGAATCCCAGATCCGAAATGTCTCGGGTGATGGGTGAAACGGTGCGGTAAGAGCGCACCGGCGCGTTTGGTAACAGGCGCGGCCAGGTAAACTCCTCGTGGTGCAAGACCAAATAGGAAGACGCTTAATGAGTTGCTCGCTCATGTTCTCGCAAGAGACGGCGAATTCGGGTAGGTCGCTCGAATCTTGCGGTAACGCAAGATCTAGATGAATGATTGCCGACCGCGTTGCGGTTACAAAATTCGGCTTACAGATCTGTTCGGGAACGAGGCAAAAACTCGTATTAATTCATTTTTGAAAAAGGAGTTGTCATTTTTATGGTTAATCGAAAGGGTGTTTTTATCGGGGCGTACGTTCCCAATGAACTGAAGGAATCGCTTCGTCGGCGGGCCGCTCTCGAACACCGAACGCTTTCACAAGAGATCACAAGAATCCTCATCGAGGCCGTGCACGGTCAGGGATTGCCGGTCGGAAGCGTCGATCGCCGCGGCGGTGCAACGATGCCCCGTCGCCGCGCGACCGACCCTTTGCCGCGCCGCCGGGCTGACGATCTGCCGTATATCGCCCCCGAAAACGAAAAGTAGCATTTTCAAAGATTGATTGATCGGAGCGTCGCCGTCGCAAAGGCGGCGCTTTTTTCGTTTTGAGCCTCACTTTGTTAGAATCATAGCCATGAGCAACAAGTATTTTTGGGCAACTGTGCTTGGGATGATCGTATGTTTCGCGGGCGGTTTTCTGCTCGCCAACACACTGAACCGAAACGAGATCGTTGCGCTTCAGGCGCAGATCGGCCAGGCGACCAAGAATCCGGCCGCATCGCTCTTACCAACCGGCCAACAGACCCCACCGACAAATCAACAGCCGGAACTTTCCGACGCCGAAATAAAACAAAAGATCTCCGAGGCCGATGCATCGCCGGACAACATCAGCTTTCAGCGCGATCTGGGGGCCGCACTTTACCGATACGGCGGAATGAAACAGGATCCGGCGTTGATCGGCGAGGCCGTGAGACTGATGAAGCGCGTGACCGAAAAGAATCCGCAGGATTACGATATGCTCGTGCTTACCGGAAATGCGCTGTTTGACATCGCCGCAATGAGACGCGACAAGCCTGGTTACGCCGCCGCCCGCGAGTATTACGCGAAAGCGCTGGCGATCCGGCCCGATGATGCCGAAGTCAGGGCGGACTACGGATCAACATATTTCCTTGGGGAACCGGCCGAAGCCGAAAAGGCACGCACCGAGCTTGAAAAAGCGCTTGTTTCAGACGCGGCAAATGAACGGGCACTCCAGTTCATCACGCAGGTTTACATAAAACTCGGACGGAAGAACGACGCGCAGAAGTCATTCGATAAACTCAAGAGCGTCAATCCTGGTAATCCGATGATAACCTCGCTCACGACGCAGCTTTCGACCGGGCAGGTCATCGAATGAAAGAACTTTTCATCATCCTGCTAGTGATACTGGTTCTGCTGGCGCTGACCGCCATCCGGTTCAGACGGCAGATCATGGCGATGCTGCAGGTCTGGCGAATGCTGCGGGCGATGAAAAATGCGGGTAAAACGGCACCTGACGAAATCCCGGCGAAACCTGCCGCGGATCAATCCGAACTTGTAAGCTGTGCCCGCTGCAAAACATGGAAACCGCGGTCTGAATCATTGAAATTCAGCCGCGGCACATTTTATTGCTCGACGCAGTGCGTCAATGAAGCGATGAGCGTTCGCTAAACGGCGAAACGTTCAGGGAATAAATGTCGCCATGTACCAATCGATTATCTGATCTCCGAAAAGCATCGCGACCATTGAGCCAATCCCGAGAAAGATCCCGAACGGTATCTGAGACTGCATATCCTTGTCGCGATTTCTGGCGATCAACGCGACGCCCGCGATGGCACCTGAAAACGCGCCGATAAACATCGATAGAAATGTCGCTCGCCAGCCGAGCAACGCGCCCACCGCGAGCATCATCTTGACGTCACCGAACCCCATCGCCTCAACACCCCGAAGCTTCTCCCAGAGCCAACCGATGAGCCAGAGAAATCCTCCGCCGATCATTGCGCCGAGTCCGGCACCAGCGAGCGAAACCATCCACGCCGGATAACCTTCAAGCGCGGTCAGCGGCGCGTGCGCGACATCGGTAAAATATGGCGCGGCAAACATCAGCGGAAATGCGATCCGAACGATGACGGCGATGATCAGCAGCGGGAAATTGATGACGTCCGGCAGAATCATGTGCTCCGCATCGATAAAGACCAACGAAACGATCGATGCTGAGAAATAGAGCGCGATAGGAAGAAACGGTGTGAATCCGACGCGCCAAAACACAAGCGCAAAAATGACCGCCGTCAGAAATTCGACTGCCGGATATCGCGCTGAGATCGGTGCGGCGCAATTGCGGCACTTCCCTCTCAGCAAAACCAGCCAACTGAAGATCGGGATATTATCATAGGGTTTGATCGCATGATTGCACTTCGGGCATTTTGAGTTCGGAAATACGATCGACTCTTCACGCGGAACGCGATGAATGACGACGTTAAGAAAACTTCCGACGATCGAGCCGAGAAGAAAAATGAAGGCAAAGCCAACGATGTCCGGCAATCCCATGATGGCCTCAAAATTTGAAAGCATATTAATGAATTTGAATCGGAAAAATCAGGTGGAGCGCATGAAACAACATGGCCACCTTAAATAATAGAGGTTTTGAGCAAATTTCAAAAGCCTTTTTTCCGCGGGGCGACAGTCCGAACAAACGCCCGGGGACTGCCCGGGCGTCTGTCCGTAATCAGAATCCAAGTCACATTGGCATTGCCTCGAACATGAATGCAAGTTTCCAGTTATCACCTTCTTTAACGAAGAACGTCGTCTGATACAAGTCCCCGTTCTTCTGTCCTTCGCAGGAACCGTCCGCTTTGCCTTTGACGGTCAGGATCTCAAGCGTCGGTGAGACCGCCGACGCAAAGCCGTCGGTCAGACCGACCTTCGTTATTCCCTCACATTTCATATCGATCCAGCCTTTGACG
>JBGASE010000172.1:0-7260 GCA_044229875.1 Pyrinomonadaceae bacterium
ACTCCATCGCCGCGGCGGGCAGAAAACACGCCGATATCGAAACCAAGGGGACAATGAGCCGCACCAACGAAATTCGCGCAGCCTTTTTGATTAACTTGCCGCGGATGAACGCCATTGCAAGTGATTAAGGACAATGACACAACGAATGTCAAGAAATGAAGACAGGGATCAATCGAAACTCTGCGAATGTTCAGGGCCGCGCTACTGCGCGGCCCTTTTGTGTCCGAAAAAAAGATCCGGCTGCCTCCCGCCATTTCGAACTTATCGAATTCAGAATATGTCGGCGCAAACTGGCGAAACGGATGCGGAGCACGAAAAACGATCGTCACGAACAGCCGCTTTCATTCATCGCGAGGGTGTCAATTTGTTCTGAAACCGTCGTGCTTTTTCAAAGGTCCGCACGCTATTCAAACTTGATCGAGTTCATAACAGCACGAAACTCGTTCTCGGAAAATGCAGATTGCTCGGCGCAATCGGGCGAAACGGTCGCCGAGCATGAAAAGCTGATCGTCACGATCTGCCGTTTTCCGTTCATCGACCTGGTACCCATCCAGTTTCCGCTGAATCCATTGTCCTTTCTCACCGTCAGAATTCCGCCCGATCCGCTGATTTCGAACATCGAAACTTCGGCCTCAGGAAAGTTCTTTTTTCGAAAATCGAATTCTGACGCGATTTCAGCGTCAATCGCTCCCTTTTCCACCAGTTCTTCCTGGAGCGTGAACTCAAACGACCAATATTCGGGCCTTCGGTATCTGATTGTACGGAGTCCTTCAACCTGCTCCGCTTCAGTGTCGTTCGTAAAAGACGGCGACAGCGAAAACGAAATTCCTTCTTCTTTGTGCTGACGGTTCGCGGTAACGATATAGAGTTTCATCGCGCCCGCGGCTGCGGCCATTGATGCGACGTCCTCGATATTGCCGAAGTTATCGGCGCGCAGAAAAACCACCTTTTTGTCTTTTGCCGCCGTTTTGATGCGACTGACCAACTCGGTCTTGAGCGCGGCCGCGGTCAGTTGTTTGTCGCCGAGCAAAAAAGTCCCGTCCTTGTTGGTGGTAATCGCGATCGTCGTGCCACCGCCGAACCTGTTTTCGAAGAGTTCGCCGATCAATCCGATCGCAAGCCCGTTGCTGACCAGCGGAATTTCGCCAACGCCGGCATGGACATAAAGAAGCAGCGGATTCGGCCGGATATTGCGCGTCGCCGGAACCGGGACAAGGATGGGAGCGGCGCGGGCGCCGGACAAAGTACCGAAGACTCCGGCAAAGACCTCAGACCGGACCGTGCGGTCAGCGCCAAGAATGACGCTGGTTTCAATCGAATTGGTTCCGGGCCGAAGGATGCCCTCGTCCTCGCGCTGCCTGAATATCTTCGCCAGTAGATCCGTCAGTGTTTTCGTATCGCCGGTGGTTCCGGCATCCTCGCGGTTTAGCCTGAGTTTGATTGATTCCCCGTTGCCGGCAGGGCTTGCCTGATACTTCGGATTCGGCGTCTGGGAAACACCCTGACATGCCATGACGCTCACCAGAAACACGCCGATACTCAATAGCTTCAATGTTCTCATTCGATATTCTCCCTCGGTTCTCACTTTTCGCTTCGCCGGTTCCCACCATCTTCCGCGTTTTGACTGAATAACGCAATCGCACCCGGAAAAAGGTCAGTCGACTTGGGATTAATCGGTCTGGGAAAAGCGGGCGTAAGCGGACCTTCCGGACTTACAAATGTGATCCGGGCTTGGGTGTATTAGAAAGTTCCTCCCGAGGGGCGCCCATGATTCTGAAAGTTCAGCTCCCGCGCAACATTCGCAGTCAGGAAGGGCCGCTTGCGCCCGCTGAAGACTCAAGAAGTTCAACTCCCGCGCAACATTGACAGTCAGGAATTGCCGCTTGCGCCCCCAATTTGGTCAATTGAATCAACTGTTTTTTTGAACTTGACCTAATGATCTGATTCTTCGAAAATATCACAAATATAAGAAGCTGGCCTCACCCGGTCCAGCAACTCACAAAATATATGTCAAAGAAATGGACGAACCGGAACCTCGCCGGTGCCCTACATTTTGTTACGGGCAATGTGCAGGCCAGAAAATCGATTTTCACCAAAGATTCAGCAGCAATTGCGTTCTACGAAGAACTGCAGGAACTCAAGACCAAGCGCGAAGCCAAGATCATCGCTCACGTTGTCATGCCCGATCACATCCACCTCGTCGTGAATCCGCGTGACGGCGATATCAGGTCCTGGACTGGCGCCTTGAAAAGTTTGAGCGCGAAACGCATTATCCCGCTGTTTCCTTCGGCCGATTTCAGCCGCGTTGACGAAAACAAAGTATGGCAGGAGAGTTTCAAGTCACTCGCACTCTGGAGTGGCTGGATGATGTGGCAAAAGATCAACTACATTCACAACAATCCGGTCAACGCGGGATTGGTAAGAACCGCAAAGGACTACCGCTGGACGAGTTTCCGAAACTTTTACGGGCTCGACGACGACCCGCTTCTTGCGGTCGATCCCGAATGGCATTTCGAAGGTGATCTCGAAAAGGTCCGCAAATCCCTGAACAAATGGGGAACCGCAATCGCGGAGGATTAAGTGTTTTTGAATTTGCGTTCCCGTTAAATGAAAGAGCGGGCGCAAGCGGCCCTTCCTGACTTGCAAATGTAACCCAGGCTTGAGTGATTATGAGAGTTCAATTTCCAAAGCAACCTGGCAAGTGAATAATTGGATCATCAAGAAAGGATCGTAAGTTCAACACCCGCGCAATATTGACAGTCCTGAAGTGCCGCTTGCGCCCGCTCTTGCGCAAACCGAGAATCCAAAATCCCCAATCCAAAATGGAGCGCTCGAAACCTAGCGGGAAAGCTTGAGGTTGATCAGCATGTTCAATGAAATCCCGTGCCTTTCGGAATCGATCGCGAGCTGCCGGTGAAGTTCCTCGGGTATTCTGATGTTCAACTTTCCGCTGTAACGACGTTGACCGAACGGAGCGGGAATCGGTTCTCCGGATTCGGCGAGGTCTCCAAGGACATGCTCGACCACGGTCCGCACTTCGCGCATGGCGCTTTCCTGAGACTCACCATGCGCCGCTAACGACGGAAACTCCAAAACCTTTCCGACAAATACCTTGTCTTCCTCGGACCAGCTTACGACGTAACTGTAGCTCTCCGCCTTCGGGCCCTTAACGTATATGGAACTGTTTGTCTTGTACATATTAGGTATCGAACGTTTCGTTGAGTCTTCTCAGTGCCTTTGCTACCTGTTTCACTTGGTAAGGTCTCGCGCCCGGCACGTCCTTTTGCAGATTCAATCTCGGATCACCGGGCCAAGGCGTTTTGAAGATATGATGACTTCCCCTGATCCTCGGTTGACCGAAGTATTCGACGCAGATCTTCAACAGATCCGCAAACCGGATTGAGGCCGCTCTCGTCTCAAGTTCCCCGATGATCTCCGCTGTAATCTTCGGAGATGTCATAGCAAGAATAGTACTACGGGTAGTACTATGTGTCAATAGGAGTTTGCGGACGAATCGATCATTCATGGGCGACCGAGCAGGCTTTTCCAATGCATCAATTACCTTTACTTTTTCGGCTTTTTGGTTTCGGGTTTGAGTCCCGTGATTGCGGGTTAGTACTTGATATCGCGATAAAAAATTCCTTCCGAAACACTTGTTTTGCCGTCATATTCACGGTAGGACTTGTATTTTCGCTGAATCCAGTTTCCGTTGGAATCAAATTTATAATCGCTGTATTCGGTGCGCTCGATCATATCGACCACATCTTTGACGTTGGAACGCTTCATTGATTCGCTTTTCGGATTTCCGCTGCGATCCAAAGAATAAACGCTCGTCCATTTGTTTCCAAAGGAATTGTAAACTTCCTTCTCTCGTGCTCCGGTGGAGTCATAGGAATAGTGGGTTATCGAATTCATGCTGCCATCTGAAAAAAAGACGCGACGCAACTTCCGGCGGCCCAACTCATCATATTCGTCGTCGTACCTGGAGCTAAAGCGGTCATCCGGTTTGATCGTTTTGGGAGGATTTTCCATCGACTCAGGTTTCCCCACCAAGATACCCTTCATTACGTTGCTGGCCTTTTTCTCATCAATTACGACTTCTTTTTTGGAAATGAAACCGTCGACGATTTGATAGACAAGTTTTATTCCAAGCAGGTCATCAACTTCCTCCATCACGTTGCCAGCGACATCGTAAGATCTCAAATTGCCGAAGCTCCGTTTGGGTGATTGGATCGGTTTCCCGTTGAATACCAGCGAAAGCGACGATTCCTGAACGGACTTGACCTTTCCTTTTATCCCAAGGAATTGAAGATCGGTCTGCTTCTCCTGAGAAACCGCCGAAAACGTAAAACTGAAAACGATAAAACCGACAAAAACCGCTGTCTTTAACATGCGCAATCCTCCGTTTCAATTGGGGCCAAATAATACCTTTTTGATTTTCGATTTTCGATTTTCAATTTGCGATTGAGTTCGGATTTGTGGCTATCCTCCGGGCGCGATCTTGGACCGGCGGCGACGATCACCTGGTCGGCGTGCGGTGAATAGCCGATCGCGAACTTGATTCCAAGACGCTTCAAGAATCAAAATAGCCCTCTTTTACATTCGCCGATTTGCCATCCGCAAGATTGTACCAACGCTCCAGGCCTGATTTGAACGCCGCCCAGGTTTCGTCGCGTCCGATCCTGATGATCATCTCTTTAATTTTCCGGCGATCGACCAGGCCTTTCTTGCTCAACAGGAACACACCGTCTTCCTGATCTTTGAACCTGCCGGCAATAAACTTCAAGATTACCAACCATTCGGGCGTCAGTATCGGCGTTTCCTGAATCATCACTGCGTCTTTCAAGGCTTCTCGATAGAATCGTTTGGCCTCGTCGTTTCGGGTTATCCAATCAACCGCGACCTCACTTTTTGAAGTTTTGATACTGTAGCGCTCGCCGCCCTGAACCAACGCTCCCTCACTTTTCAAAGGCAATTTTTTCGAGGCGATGATATCAACGTCCTTGGTCAGTCGTTCGCTTCCGTAGAGAATGTCCGCCAAACCGCCCGCCAAAGCCCAATCAATATCATTTTCGTCGGCTAATTTTCCGACCGTCTCGATCGTTTCCATCGCCGATTCATCGTCGAGTAAGTCAAATTTGAGCTTTGTCATATTTCAAGGATTCTAACAACTGGCTTAATCAACAGTCGCAAAACCAGACTCGCATCAATCCGCCACAACTATTTGTACGTCGGATACCGAGAATCGTATTCAAACTCTTAACAATCTTAGTTCTTCATCAAGCCGTTCCTTTAAGAAATTCTTGATCAAAGATTGGTAGGGGACATCGCGTTTGTTTGCAACGAGCCTGATTTGGTTGAGCATCGAATCCGAAATTCTGAGTGAAATCGTCGTCGTCGTCGGTTTTAGCTTCGGCAAAACGACCGATTCGGCATTTTCCCAATCAACAAAATCGGTCGAACTCTCGGACTTCCAACACTCGCGCTCTTCGTCTCGATTTTCAAATTTCGGAACTTCTTTTAATTTTCTCATGGTATTTTCTACGGTCACTCTACGTCATATCCCGGGTAGAGATTCCTATTTTCCCATCGGCACCTTGACTCCTTTTTCTTTCGCGAACTCGATCGCTTCCTCATAACCCGCGTCGGCATGTCTGATGACGCCCATGCCGGGGTCGGTGGTGAGGACGCGTTCGATCCGGCGCGCGGCTTCGGGGGAGCCGTCGGCGACGATCACCTGGCCGGCGTGGAGTGAATAGCCGATGCCGACGCCGCCGCCGTGGTGGAGCGAAACCCATGTCGCGCCGCCGGCGACGTTGATCATCGCATTGAGATAAACCCAGTCGGCGATCGCATCTGATCCGTCCTTCATCGATTCGGTCTCGCGGTTCGGGCTCGCGACCGACCCGCAGTCAAGATGATCGCGGCCGATGACGATCGGAGCTTTCAGTTCCCCGCTCGCGACCATCTCATTGAGTTTGAGTCCGGCCTTCGCGCGCTCGCCGTAGCCGAGCCAGCAGATCCGCGCCGGCAAACCCTGAAATTCGACCTCGCTTTGGGCCATCGTCAGCCAGCGCGCGAGATGATCGTTTTCAGGGAAAAGATTCATGATCGCTTCGTCCGTACGGTAAATATCTTCTCTTTCACCGCTGAGCGCGACCCAGCGAAACGGTCCTTTGCCCTCGCAGAAAAGCGGGCGGATGTACGCCGGAACGAATCCGGGATAATCGAACGCGTTCCCAACACCGTTGTCGAGCGCTCTTTGGCGCAGATTGTTGCCGTAATCGAAGACGATCGACCCGCGACGCTGATATTCGAGCATCGCCTCAACATGGCGCGCCATCGAATCCATCGCCCGTTTTTCGTATCCGGCCTGATCCGATTTGCGGAGTTCGGCGGCCTGATCCAAAGTCAGGCCGACCGGAATATAGCCGTAAAGCACGTCATGCGCCGACGTCTGATCGGTGACGGCGTCCGGCAGAATCCCCTTTTCAAGGATCTGCCAATGGACTTCGGCGGCGTTTCCAAGAAGCGCGATCGATTTCGCCTCGCCTTTGGCGGTAAATTCCGCGACCCAGCCGAGCGCTTCGTCGAGACTTTCCGTCGCGAGATCGACCTGTTTGAGCTGCAAACGGCGCTCGATGCGCCACGGATCGACATCGACGAGCAGCCCGACGCCGCCGTTGAAAGTGATCGCCTGCGCCTGCGCTCCGCCCATTTCGCCGAGCCCCGCGGTCAAAACAAATTTTCCTCGAAGATCGCCCCAGCCATTCTGGCGCGCCAGCGAGCCGAACGTCTCGTAAGTTCCCTGCAGAATTCCCTGCGTGCCGATATAGATCCACGATCCGGCCGTCATCTGTCCGTACATCATCAGCCCGTCACGCTCATATTTGTCGAACTGTTCCTGCGTCGCCCAATGCGGAACGATGTTCGAGTTCGCGAGCAGCACGCGCGGCGCGTCCGCGTGCGAGCGGAAAACGCCCACCGGCTTGCCCGATTGGACAAGCAGCGTTTCGTCTTCTTCAAGATTGCGGAGCGATTCAAGGATCGCGTCGAACGATTCCCAATTCCGCGCCGCGCGCCCGCGTCCGCCGTAAACGATCAGATTGTCGGGATCAAAAGCGACGTCCGCGTCGAGATTGTTCTGGATCATCCGATACGCGGCCTCGATCAGCCAGTTTTTGCAGGAAAGTTTGTCGCCCGTCGGGGCTTTGATAGTGCGTTTCATCAGTAGTCAGTCCGATTGGAGTATGGAGATAT
>JBGASE010000173.1:0-7218 GCA_044229875.1 Pyrinomonadaceae bacterium
CGACAAGTTCGCCGATCAATTCCGCACCCTCGATCGCCGTTGCTTCCTGGCCAGATGTCAGTAGGCGATCCACACCGCATGAGATTATCGCCTCCATCGCGGCAAACGGCTCGCGTGCGACATCGAACGCTCGATGAAACGTCACCGACATCGGCCGCGCCAGTTCGACCAACCGCTTCGTCCGATCAACATCAACCGATCCGTCCGACTGAAGCAGTCCGATGACGACACCATCGGCTCCGAGCGCCTTTGCGGTTTCAATATCATGTTTCATGATCTCGAACTCGATTTCGTTGTATAGAAAATCGCCGCCGCGCGGGCGAATTATCACCTGAAGACCGATCGTGAGCCGTTCGCGGGCAATTCGGATCGCGCCGGCGCTCGGCGTCGTTCCGCCTTCCATCAGATTGTCGCAAAGCTCCACGCGATGCGCCCCGCCGGCTTGAGCGGCAATCGCCGAATCAACTGAATCAACGCAAATTTCGACTGTAAGTTCCATCTTACCAACAACTTGCCATGAGAAACGCGGGAACGCAAGGCGACGCCGCGGCAGAGCTTAAAACCGGCGCTCGAAAAGGTCGAGAAACGCGTCCCGAAAATTGCGGCTCAGTGTCAGCTCGCGTCCGTTTATCAGAATCACCGCGTAATCGCCCGAAAACATTGGTTGAAGTTCTTTGATGCGGTCGATATTCACGATTGTCGACCGATGAATCCTGACAAACCTTGCCGGATCAAGCTTTGACTCGATCGAATTCATCGTTTCGCGGATCAGGTGGCCGTCGCGGCCGACATGAAGCTTGAGATAATTGCCCGATGCCTCGATCCAATCGACATCATCGGTTTTGACGAAGAAGACGCGGCCGGTCGTTTTGACGACCAGGCGTTCAAGATATCGCCGTTCGGTCTTGAGATCGGCGATCAAAAGCGCGAGCCGCGCGTCGATGTCGCCGGCGCGCTGCCCCTCGATCTGGCGGCGCGCCCGTTCGAGCGAACGTTTCAGACGCTCACGATTGATCGGTTTGAGAAGATAATCGATCGCATGAACGTCAAACGCCTGAAGCGCGTAGTGATCATACGCGGTCACAAAAATGAATGCCTGCGGTGCGTCGTCCGGCAATGACCTGATGACGTCAAACCCGGTCTTTTCAGGCATTTGAATGTCGAGGAACACGAGGTCCGGTTGAGCTGAGCCGATCATCGCAACCGCGTCCTTTCCGTTTCCGGCCTCGCCGACGATCTCGAGATCGGCTTCATCGCGCAGCAGACGACGCACGCGTTCCCGTGCGAGCGGTTCATCATCGACGATCAGGACCCGGATTTTGTTCATCATCAATTCAAACGAACGATTTGCGTCTTAGTTCGCCGGAAGCGTCAGTTCGATTCTGACGCCGCCGTCGGCGATGATCCTGAAATCATGATCGGCCCCGTAAAGATGCCTCAATCGCCGGCGCGTATTCGAGATTCCGACGCCCTCGGTCAACTGCGCGACGTCGCCGAACGGAAGACCGATGCCATTGTCCGAAACGCGAAGCCGCAGCGATCCGTTGCTCCGTTCGGCAGCGATCTCGACCGTTCCGCCGCTCGTCCGCGGGCCGATCCCGTGTTTAATCGCATTTTCGACCAGCGGCTGAAGGATCATATTCGGGACCGCCGAATCGAGCGCGGCAGGATCAATCTCCATCCGAACGGTCAGCCGGTCATGAAACCGCATTTGTTCGATGTCGAGATATTTTTGCAGAAACTCCAGTTCCTGCGAAAGCGGAATTTCCTGTATCTCAAGATTGTCGAGCGACATTCTCAGCAGGTCTGAAAGATCGCCGATCATCCGTTCGGCGGCATCCGGATCGCGGTGAATCAACTCCGAGACGGCGTTCAGCGTGTTGAAAAGAAAGTGCGGATGAAGCTGCATCTTGAGCACCTGCAGGCGCGATTCGGCGAGCCGCGCCTCAAGCTGAGACGTGCGGAGCGTTCGTTCCCGGTACTTGCGGTAATATCTGATCGCCTCATTGATGCTCAGCACCGCCCAGTAGATCGCGATGCTGAAGTGGAGATTGACGAGCAGGAAGATCTTAAAAGTGTCCCAAAACGTTGCCGGTTGAAACCGTCTGAGATAACCGAGTTGCGGAAGAACCCAGGCGTCGACCGCGAGTTGGACGAACGCAATTGCAAAGCTTGCGGCGATATGGATCGGGACGCTTGAGCGCCAGCCACCGTCTTCAAAGCGGAATCTGTTTCCGAGCCAGAGGATCAGCGGCGTGAATGCGAACCAGACGTAGCCCGAAAAAAGCTGCCATGAAAGTATCCGCCAGAACGAAACGGGATTTTCCGATAGTTGATTCTGCAGCGCGAGTTGGCTTGCGAAAAAGAACCCGAATACCGTCCAGATTCCAAAGATCGCCGACCATTTCAGCCATCGGCGATCGGGAGGTTGCGAATCGTTCATAAGTCGTGAAATCTATTACGGATTGTTCCGGACGGCAAGATTATTGTGACGAAGCGCCGATTGACGGTGACGAATCGCTTTCGGATATCCCTTCGCGAACGCGTTCCTCGAACAGTTTTACTGATACCGTCAGAAAATCATACGCGGTGATCAGCCCGACCAGTTTGTCATTTCTGATCACGGGAAGACACCCGATGTCATTGTCGCGCATCATCTTGAGGGCCGCGATCGACGAGGTTTCGGGCGCGACGGTGATGAGTTCGGTCTTCATCACGTCGCGGACGATCATTTCATCGCCGCAATGCTCGGTCATCAGTTTCAACAGGTCCCGGTGCGAAAGCAAGCCGACCAGATTACCCGCATCGTCTTCGACAGGGACGTGGCGGATGTGCTTCCAGTTCATCAGATTCGCGGCGAGATCGACGACGTCCTGCGGCCGGACCGTAAAAAGATCCTTCGACATGAACTGTTCGACGGTCCGGTAATTGTCGATCCAGTCGCTGCGTTCGGAAATTTCCGCGAGCGGCCATTCGTGAAGAGGTTTGTCGGTATATTGATTCTCGAGCATCGCGGCCGTGATCGTCCGCATCCGGACGTTTAGCTTGGCATGCTTGTCCATCGCGGAGAGCGAATCAAGCACCCATTGCGATCCGGTCGTGTCCTTTGTCACGCGCTGTTCGAGAATGCCGAGATAGCGTTCGATATCGGCCTCGGCGATGCCGACCTTTTTCAGCCCGTGGCGGGCGCGCGGAATCAATTCCTCAAGAATCAGCCGTGCCGCGCGATATGACTGCCCGCCGAGCCAGACGACCTGCGACTTCAATCCGTAACGCGCCGTGCTGAAAAAATTGTTCTTGGCGTCGTCGAACGACATCAACCGCGTGACGTCGCCGAATTCGTCGGGCAGCGCCATCATCAAACCGAGGAAGAAAGCGGCATTCGCCATCTCATCTGCGACCGTCGGGCCAGACGGCAGGAACCGGACCTCAACACGCATCGAGGGCTTTCCGTCGATCACGCCGTAGCAGGCTCGGTTCCATCGCCAGATTGTACCGTTATGCATCCGCCACGCGTCGAGCCGCGGGATGCGGCCTTCCTTGAGCGCATCGAGCGAATCTTCTTCGAGTTCGCGGGTCAGCAGAATTCTGAACCGTGCGACGTCTTCGTGAAAAACGTCGAGGATCGAATCTTCGACCCATTGCCGGCCAAAAGTGACGCGCGCCGGATGGCTCCGTTCCTGATGCGTTTGCGATCTTGAGTCAACCGCGTGCTGAAACAGCGCGAGCCTCGTTTCATGCCACAGCCGATGACCGAGAATCACCGGCGAATTAACGGCCGAAGCCAGTACCGGAGCGCTCAGCGCCTGTGCCCAGTTATAGTATTCGACGAAGCGGCTGATCGGCACCTGAAGATGGACCTGAAAACTGGTGTTGCAGAATTCGACGAACGTGTCCTGAACGTGAAGCCTCAGTTCGTCAAGCCCCTTGATATGGACGACGCGTTCATGTCCGTGGAGCGCAGTCAGGATGCGGTTGAGCTCATGGTAGCGCGGACTCGGCGTCAGGTTGCGCTCGACCAGATCGGAAGACTGGATCGTCGGCAAGATACCGGTCAGCAAAACGTCGCCCCCGAATTTTTTCACCGAATTGCGGACAACGCCGACCATTTCGGCGATTTCGGCTTCGAGCCGTGAGAGGCAATCGCCGCCGAACGTGAGCGGCGAAAGATTCGCTTCGATATTGAAGCGACCGATCTCGGTTGTCAGCCGCGGGTCGGCGGCATCGGCGATGACTTCCATCGCCAGCGGCGCCGGATGCATCGAGGAATCGACAAGAAACATCTCCTGTTCGGCTCCGATGCGCAGAACATCGTCTTCGAAGCTGCCGGCGCGGATCATCATCTCAAGCGCCTGAAGATCATCGAGCACGGCCCTGGTGAACTGTCGGAGTTCGGCTTCGTCGGTCTGCGTTGTGACTTGTTTCTCTCCCATCTCGGGTACCTCAGCTTGTCGGCCGGTAAAGATCGGTAAAAAAATTGCCAAAAAAGCGGAAAGTCTGGAATTAACAACATCTTAACGCCAAAAGCGCCCGATACAAAGCGATATTTTTTCGAATATGACCCAAATCATTTTCTCGATCCGGCAGTCGCCTTAATATGACCGCATAGCAGTAATAGATCTGAATATTTGAGGACAATTAATATGAAAAGGCTTTGGCTAACATTCGGTTTGATATTCGCGATGTCGTTCGCGGTGTTGCTTTGGGTAGGAACCGAAATTTTTCGGGAAGCGCCGCCGATCCCGGCATCGGTCGTCACGCTTGACGGCAAACAGTTCGTCGGTGACGGCGATATTTCAAATGGGCAGAACGTCTGGCAGGCGATGGGCGGAATGCAGGTCGGTTCGATCTGGGGGCACGGCAGTTACGTCGCTCCGGACTGGACGGCCGATTATCTTCACCGCGAGGCGGAGTTCATCCTGAAAAAGCTGTCGAACAAAGAATTCGGCCGCGATTACACGGCGCTCACCAGCGAACAACAGGCGCTGATGCGGCAGCGCTTGACCGATATGGTTCGCCGCAATACTTTCGACGCAACGACAAACCGGATCACGGTCGATCCGCTGCGGGCTGAGGCGTTCGAAGACAATCTGAAGTACTACTCGGGAATCTTTACCGACGGCAACAAGGACTTTGCGATACAGAAGGGCGCGCAGTCCGATCCGGTCAAATTGCGCCAATTGACGACGTTCTTTTTCTGGACGGCTTGGGCGTCGGCCGCCAACCGGCCGAATCAAACGATCTCTTACACTTCGAACTTTCCGGCCGAACCGCTGATCGGGAATGTTCCGACCGGTTCGACGATCGTCTGGACCGGAGTCAGCGTGATCGCGCTGATTGCCGGAATCGGCGGCATGATCTGGTTCTTCGCGGGCACAAGGCATGAAGAGTCATTCGACGGAGCGCCTGATTCGGATCCGCTGATCGGCGGCAGTCTGACGCCGTCGCAAAAGGCGACCGTCAAGTATTTCTTTGTCGTTTCATTGCTGTTTCTGCTGCAGATCGTGCTCGGCGTCATCACCGCGCATTACGGCGTCGAGGGACACGGATTCTACGGCATACCGCTGGCCGAGATCCTGCCGTACGTCGTGACGCGCACGTGGCACGTACAGCTTGGGATTTTCTGGATCGCGACCGCGTGGCTCGCGGCCGGACTCTTTATCGGGCCGATCATCTGCGGATATGAGCCGAAGATGCAAAAGCTCGGCGTCGATCTATTGTTCGGTGCGCTGCTCGTCGTCGTCCTCGGCTCGATGGGCGGACAATGGCTGTCGGTGATGAACAAACTCGGCGGCGACTTGTGGTTCTGGTTCGGGCATCAGGGTTACGAATATGTCGATCTCGGCCGTGTCTGGCAGGCGGCGCTGTTCGTCGGGCTGCTGCTCTGGCTCGCGCTTGTGATGCGGACCGCCTATCCGGCGTTCAAACAAAAGGGAAGTCCGAAATCTTTGTTGCTTTTGTACATGATCTCGACCGCCGGAATCGCGCTTTTCTACGCTCCGGGACTGTTTTGGGGGATGAAATCGCATATCACCGTCGTCGAATACTGGCGCTGGTGGGTCGTTCACCTTTGGGTTGAGGGCTTTTTCGAGGTCTTCGCGACGGTCGTAATCGCGTTTCTTTTTGCCAAACTCGGCGTCATCAATGCCGACTCCGCTGCCCGCGCATCGCTTCTTTCGGGGGCGATCTACCTTAGCGGCGGAATCATCGGTACGCTCCATCATCTTTACTTTGCGGGCACGCCGACCGTCGCGCTCGCGTTCGGTGCGGTTTTCTCCGCACTTGAGATCGTGCCGCTGACGCTCGTCGGATTCGAAGCCTGGGAGAACATCCGCCGGTCGCGGGCGCGAAACTGGCTGACACAATATAAATGGGTCATTTGGTTCTTCATCGCCGTCGCGTTCTGGAATCTGGTCGGAGCCGGCATCTTCGGTTTCATGATCAATCCGCCGATCGCGCTCTATTACATGCAGGGACTGAACACGACCGCGGTCCACGCTCACGGCGCGCTCTACGGCGTGTACGGAACGCTCGGGCTCGCGCTGACGCTCTTTTGCCTGCGTGCGATGGATCCGCAGCGGGTCTGGAACGAGAAACTGATCAAGTTCGCATTCTGGTCGATCAACGCCGGTTTGCTGATGATGATGGTACTCAGTCTGCTGCCGATCGGATTGATGCAAACGGTCGAGTCGGTGAGCAACGGCTATTGGTCGGCGCGTTCGTCGGAGTTCATGCAAACGGACGTGATGCAGTTCTTCCGTTGGATGCGCGTCCTCGGCGACACTATCTTTGCGGTCGGAGCGTTCGCGTTCGTCTGGTTCGCGCTCGGACTGATCTTCAGGAAAGGCGATCGCGCCGCCTGATATCGCAGCTTTCGAACCAATCTCAACCGACCGGCACGAACACGCTTCGTGCCGGTCGGGCATTTGATCGGGGTCTGTATAATTGATTGAAATGCCAAAGGATATCGAAACCAGGGCCGACATTGACGCGCTGATGCAGGCGTTCTACAAGCGGGTGATGAAAGATGAGTTGATCGGCTACATCTTTACCGACGTCGCGCGGCTCGATCTTGAAAAGCATCTGCCGATCATCGGGGATTTTTGGGACAGCATTTTGCTCGGCGCACGCAACTATCAGAAATCCGGCCGGAATCCGATGCTCGTCCACGGCGAATTGAATCTTAAAACCCCGCTCGAAGCGCACCATTTCAAACGT
>JBGASE010000019.1:0-37732 GCA_044229875.1 Pyrinomonadaceae bacterium
GCGTTCCAGATTTCCGTGTCCGGGATATTTTCGACCGCCGTCCGCCAATCATCCGGGCGGGCGAAGAGCGATGCCCAATCAGGACCAATATGGCGCTCATAAACGGCCTTGAGCGACGGCGCGATCCATGTCGGCGCATGAACGCCGTTCGTAATATGCGTTATCGGAACCTGATCGGACGCGGTGCCCGCGGGAAACATCTTGAGCCATAAATCGCGCGAAACTTCGCCGTGCTTTTCGGAAACGCCGTTTGCGGATCGTGTCATGCGAAGCGCGAGTGGCGTCATTCCGAACCACTCTTTATGATCGTCAGGTTGAGTCCGGCCGAGAGCCAGAAATTCTTCGTCTGTAAGTCGTAGCGACCGAACGAACGAATCACTGAAACATGAACGAAGTTTTTCGGGCGAAAAAACGTCGTTTCCAGCCTCAACCGGCGTATGAGTCGTAAATACGCATTTTTCGCGGACCGCCGCACGAGCCTCTTCAAATGAGACCGATTCGTCGCCGCCGAGGATCTCACGCGTGAGTTCAAGCGTCAGGAACGCGGAATGCCCTTCGTTCAGGTGAAATACGGACGGATCGATCTGAAGTTTTCTGAGCAATCGGACGCCGCCGAGGCCGAGCACTTTTTCCTGAACGATTCTGGTTTCCGAATCGCCGCCATAGAGATGACCGGTGATCAGACGGTCGACCTCCGAATTCGCCGCCAAATTCGTATCGAGCAAATACAACTTGATCCGACCGATCTGAGCCAACCACGCCTGGGCGACAACTTCACGGCCACGGATCATAACCGTCACCGTGACCCGTTCACCGCCTGCGAAAACCGGCGTCACCGCAAGTTCCGATTCGAAGACATCGTGATAGCGTTCTTCCTGCCAACCATCATGCGCGATCTTCTGTCGGAAATAGCCGTAACGATAGAGCAAGCCGACCGCAACGAGCGGAATGTTCATATCGCTCGCCGACTTCAAATGATCGCCGGCGAGAATACCGAGTCCACCGGAATAATTTGGCAGGGAATTATGGACGCCGAATTCGGCGCAGAAATATGCCGCGGGATTCGCGGCAGAGATTCGCCCTGTCCCAATTGCCGGCTGTGCGAGGTAGTCGTTCATTCGAGACTCGAATCGATCGAGCTTTTGGATAAAATCGTAGTCAAGAGATTTCTGCCAAAGACGGAATTGCCCGACCCGCTTGAGGAACAATCTCGGATTCTGCTCACACCGCTCCCACAGACTCGGCTCAATCTCGCGAAAAAGCTCGGTTCCGCCGGCCCATGACCAATAGAAGTTGCGGCTGATCCTCTCAAGCGCACGAAGGTTCTCCGGCAGTTCCCGGGTAATCTCAAAATCGTCCCGAAATCTTTGTTCGGACTTCAAACTAACTGCTGCCTGCATAAATCCTTGCCGTTCGGACATCATCTCCTTTCACAGATTCCAATAGTTACGATTGATTCAATATAGGAATGCTCGAAAAACTATAGAACAATGTCCGACAAGATTCAAATGATTCGCTGATCGAAGATCGCCAAATCATCAGGTTTGATGATACTTGAGTAATTCAATCAGGTTTGTTCAGTTCGCCTACGCGCATCGAGCGAAAATGGGCAGCAACGGCGAGTCCGAAGACAAGTCCGAGACCGCTGAGGATCACGCCGGTCCTAAAATAATCCGTCAAGTTGCCAATGCTTACACTCCAAAAAATGCCTCCCATCAGCGCACCGCCGACGCTGAACAGGAGCGGAACGGTGATCATCGTCCGCTTGAACGGTTCGGTCTTCGTCGTCCGGCGACCGAAAAGGATCGGCTTGAGCCGATCATAATCCCACGCGACCAAATATGTCGCGGCGAGGGCCATCAGGATCGTGATGAGCCACGTTCCTGCGAAACCAACCGATGAAGTCAGGACAGCGATGTTGACGATGATCGGTAGGAAGAGCAGCGCACCTATATGCGCGGTTCGCGGGAAAATCAAAAGGATCGCCGCGGTCAATTGTGCCCACCCGATAAACTGATAGTAGAATCCGGTTTGATAGAGCGCGTTGAAATAATGGCCGACCGGATGTGAGTCAGGAAGCACCGTGAACGGGCGGTTCACTATCTTGATGATGCTCGGCGGCGTGAAACCGACAAACAGCAGGATCCGCGTCATTGCCGTGAATAACTGAAGTAACTTATTCGCGGTGACGGCGGAATGGATTGAATCGATTAGGATTTCGAAGCGGTTCATGTGTCGGTAAACGACCGATCGGAGCGAAAAAGTTTCAGCTTTCTTGTTTGTCGCCCGCAATTTCCGTAAGATTTTAGTTTCGTATCAACTATTGGAAATCGGCCGAACGGGCCCTAACTTAAGAGTAAACATGATCATACCCGTTAAATGGAGTGACGAAGGCGTGCTGATGCTCGATCAGCGATTGCTTCCGACTGAGGAAAAGTGGCTCGTACTTAAAACGTACAATGACGTCGCGGACGGTATTCGGGACATGGTCGTCCGCGGAGCACCGGCGATCGGCGTTTCGGCGGCCTACGGCATCGCGCTCGGCGCCCGGCAGTTCGTCGGGATGGACGTCGCGGATCTTGAGGACGAACTCGAATATGTCTGCGATGTGCTCGGCAAGACCCGTCCGACTGCGGTCAATCTTTTTTGGGCGATCAATCGGATGAAACGCACCTTTCAGGACGCGAAAGCTGCGGGCAAGACGGTGAGCGAGATTAAGGACGCTTTGCTGACGGATTCGAAAGCAATTCATGAAGAGGATATCGAAGCGCAGCGGCTGATCGCTGATTTTGGAGGGGAGCTGATTGCCGATAATTCGACTGTCCTGACTCACTGCAATGCAGGCGCGCTGGCGACGGGCGGAGTTTGGGGGACTGCGCTCGGCGTGATCCGCGGCGCGGTCAATCAGGGAAAATCAATCGCAGTCATCGCGGACGAAACCCGTCCGTACCTTCAAGGCGCGAGACTCACGGCCTGGGAACTGGATCAGGACAACATTCCGGTCACGCTGATCACCGACAATATGAGCGGTCACATGATGAAAAAGGGCCGCGTTCAGGCGGTCGTCGTCGGTTCGGACCGTATCGCCGCAAACGGAGACGTTGCCAACAAGATTGGAACCTACATGGTCGCGGTCCTGGCGAAACGTCACAATATCCCGTTTTACGTCGCCGCGCCGCTTTCAACGGTTGATATGAATTGCCCGACCGGAGAAGAGATCCCGATCGAGGAAAGGGATATCCGCGAAGTGACCCACGTTAAAGACATACAGCTTGCTCCGGACGGTATCTCGGTGAGCAATTATGCCTTTGACGTCACGCCGAACGATCTCGTCACGGCGATCATCACCGAAAAGGGCGTCGCGAGAGCGCCGTACACGGAAAGTTTGCGGAAGCAGTTCGAGGATTGAGGTTTCGAATCAGCGGGGCAGAGGTGGAACAAAAAAGCGTGACACCGTAAGTAAACGGCTCACGCTTTCTCTTAATCAGAATTGGGGTTTCGGTTTCCCGGCGCTTGTTAATTCACCCGTTAACCGGCGAACCGGCTTGTCTTCCACCAGTCGATCGTGCGCAGCAATCCTTCTTCAAGCCCGACCAATTTCTGATAGCCGAATGTTTCGACCGCACGGCGGTTGTCGGCCTGCGAGTGTTTGACGTCACCGGCACGTTCCGGCAGGTATTCGGCCGCAACGTCCGGTTTTTCGGTGATCTTTTTGAGCACTTCGAGCAACTCGTTGAGCGTGATCCGGTCGCCGTTGGCACAGTTCATAACCTCACCGAATCCCTTGTCGGTCTGGGCCGCTTTGATATTCGCGTCGACAACGTTTGCGACATAGGTGAAGTCGCGCGAAGTTTCGCCGTCGCCATAGATCGTCGGAGTCTTGTCGCCCATCAGAGCATCGACAAAGCGCGAAATTACGCCGGAATACATCGACGACGGATTTTGGCGCGGGCCAAAGACGTTGAAATATCTGAGCGAAATCGTTTCAAGACCGTAAACGCGGTAAAAGATCTGGCAGTAGTATTCGCCCATCAGTTTCGCGCCGGCATAGGGCGATAGCGGCTCGGGCCGCATCGATTCAACCTTCGGGAGCGTCGGCTGATTGCCGTAAGCGGAACTCGAAGCCGCATAGATCAACCTCCGGACCCCGTTTTCGCGCGCCCGGCAAAGCAGGTTGAACGTTCCGTTGACACACGCCTCGTGGGTTTCGGCCGGACGTTCGACCGATCGCGGAACGCTCGGCAACGCGGCCTGATGAAAAACGACCTCAACGCCGTCAAGTGCTTTCGCCAATGCCGAGTCGTCATTCAAATCGCCTTCGATGAAATCGAAATCACCGCGGATTTCGTCGAGATTCTCTCGGAAACCGGTCACGAGATTGTCGAGGATAATCACTTTGGCGCCCTGCGCGAGCAGTCCGTCAGCAAGGTTGGACCCTATGAAACCGGCGCCGCCGGTGACCAGACATTTTGTTGTAAGTGCCATAACGGTAAAAGTTAAGATAGCCAGATTAGCACAAATTCCTCATGCGAAAAACTTGCTTTAATACACCCGGTCTAACAAAAAAAGGGATCCGAAGATCCCTTTGGAGTAAATTTGCTGCAAGGTCAACGACCGACCCCAACATATTCAAAACCCATCGCGCGCATGTCGGACGGCTCGTAAATGTTACGCAGGTCGGCAATTTTCGGCGCCTTGAGCAATCCCTTGACCTTTTCCATATCGAGTGCGCGGAACTGGTTCCACTCGGTCACGATAACAAGCGCGTCAGCATCACGGATCGCATCGTACTCGTCCGTCGCATATTCGATGTCCGGGAGCGAATGTTTCGCTTCGTCCATCGCGACCGGATCGTATGCACGCACAGTGGCTCCGCGCTTCTGCATTTCGCGGACGATATCGGTAGCCGGCGACTCGCGCATATCGTCGGTTTCGGGCTTAAATGAAAGTCCGAGAACGCCGATTCGCTTTCCGTTCAGATCACCGACGAGCTTTTCGATTTTCGGGATCATCATTTCGCGTTGCCGATCGTTCGCCGCAATGACTGCATCGACAACCGACGTTTCAACTCCGAACTTGTCGCCGACCTTCGTGAAGGCCTTCGTATCTTTGGGGAAACATGATCCGCCGTAGCCCGGCCCGGGATGGAGGAACTTGCGGCCGATTCGGTTATCCATACCCATACCACGGGCAACGTCGTGAACATCGCAACCGATCGCATCGCATAGGTTTGCGATCTCGTTGATAAACGTGATCTTTGTCGCCAAGAAAGCATTGGCGGCATATTTGATCAACTCGGCAGCTTCAAGAGACGTAATTACGATCGGGGTCTCGATCAGATAAAGCGGACGATAAAGATCCTTCATAATCGCGATCGCGTCGGGCTCATTCGATCCGACGACGACGCGGTCCGGACGCATGAAGTCATCGATTGCCGCGCCCTCCCGCAGAAATTCCGGGTTTGACGCGACACCGAAATTAGTCGATGTTTTCTGGTTCGCAGCGACAAACTCACGCAGCCATTTGCCGGTTCCGACCGGAACCGTCGACTTGGTGACCAGCACTTTGTAGCCGTTCATCGCCTCAGCAATGTCTTTTGCCGCCTGTTGGTAATAACTCATGTCCGGCGACCCGTCTTCTTTGGGCGGAGTGCCAACGGCGAGAAATACCACCAAGGCCTGTTCAACCGCCGTCTTGATGTCGGTCGTGAAATGAAGACGGCCGGCCTTGAAGTTCTTTTCGACGATCGTATCAAGTCCGGGTTCATAGATCGGCATGATGTTGTTCTTCAGGCCCTCGATCTTTTTCTCGTCGACATCAACACACGTCACCTCGACGCCGAATTCCGCGAAACAGGCTCCTGTTACCAGCCCGACGTAACCAGTTCCAATTACTGCGATATGCATACTCTTATTCTTTTCTTCTGTCTCTAGTATTTTGTTAAATTATTCACAAACTAAAACAAAGTAATGCGGGTCACGTTGCATTGAACCTGACCCGCGCCGTTACATTTGAAATTAATTGACGTTCGGCTTAGCGAACCGTACTAACAACCGTCGTTCCTCCGCCGGTCGTCGTGTCGCTTCCACCACCGAGAATGATCGCGGTACCAACACCGCCTGCCGCGGCAAGAAGAATCGCAACCAACGGAAGGGCACCGATCGAAGCGGTCGGGACACCCGGGCCCGGACGCATACACGGCTGGCAACCCTGTTGTGAAAGGTTTCCTTCGAGCGCATCTGTTCCGGCTGCAACCTGGCGATCGTTCGAACCCGCACGGAGCGTTACCAAACCGGCAAACGTGTCAACGTGGGTGTGCGAACATTCGGCTTCGACTTCAAAATTGTTTGCCTGGCCGGTGTCCGCGATCACGGTCGCATTCTTTGTCGCGATCGAGGCGGCAACACCTGCTGAGTTGGCGACACGCACTTTACCGTCGTTCAGAACACCGGTAATTCCGGTCTCGCTGAAGCGCAACGTCAGACTTGAATTCGCCGACAGTTCGACGCGCCCGAATTTTCCAAGGCTGACCGTAGCGGTTCCGCCTTCACCGGTTGTGATAACACTGCCCGAAACGACAGTCGATCCCGAAACAACTTTCTGTCCGTTGACGCTGACGTCTCCGGTTACCGTGATTTCGCCGTTAAGATCCGCCGGCGCGGCCAACACTACCATCGAATAAACACACCAAACGGCGGCGGCAGTGAGCAAGGTTACAGATTTCTTGAGCAAATTCTTGCTGAGCATTGAAAAATCCTCCTAAAATTCAATCTTCAAAAGATAAGGAATCGGCCCGGAAGCCGGTTCGCAGGCCTCTTAACGGCTCGGGCTGACAACGGTACCACCGCCGCCCAGAGTAACACGATTGTTGTCCGATGTCGCAGCAATTACCACGCCGGCAACCGCGCCGCCGAAGATGGCCGCCCACAGCCACCAAGCTGCGCCGTCATCATCGTCATCATCGTCATCGTCGTCATCCTTCGACTTGCCGGTTGTTACCGATTTGCCGGCCGGGACACTTTTAGAACCTTCGGGCGTGATGAAGTTCACCGATTCTTTAGCACCGAGAACAGTAACCGTTCCGTTCGCCAAGTTACCCGAAATGCCGTTGTCATCAAAATTCAATGTTACGGTCGAGTTCGGAGCGACTTCAATCTTCCCAATTTTACCCACGCTGACGATTGCCGACGAATACTCCGGAGTCGTAATCGTGCTTGCCGTAAAAATCGTGCGGCCGCTCTGAGCTTCCTGACCGTTGACCAGGACGTTTGCGGATTTGCCCGAGACAACGAGTTCGCCCGAAACCTTTGAGCCGGCCAAGGCAACCATCGAGTACGACGCGTAGACCGCGACAATCAAGCACAACGAAAGTGCTTTGCGAATCAGTGTTTTGCAGTTCATAGTTCTCCTCTGTATCCCGTTAAGTCAATAATTTCAAAAAAATCAAACCTTTAGCTTTTTAGCATGAATCAATTTTCTGTGTCAATAAATAACAGACAGATACAGAAAAATGTCTGTACACGTCGGAATAATCCGAGCGGCGTAAAGCGGTTCGAAATATGACATCGTTTATAACACAGAAACGGCCCAAACGAAAGCGAAAATCCGAATAGTTTCGAATTCAAGCGATTTCAATCCCGACCGGTGGATCGCGGCACTTGCGGTTAGGGCGCGCGATGCGCTAGATTTGGCAAATCATCCCGAAAAATGCGGAACTAAAGGAGATTAAGAATATCGGGCCGGGTAGGGTATAGGGGGTTTGTTTGAAATGACAACAAAGAGGTTCATGACGACGAAGTGGGTTGTCGTTGCTGTTTCAGTTCTTTTTGCGGCCGTTTGTTTCGATGAACGAATGGTGGCCGGGTCGGGCAATTCAACGGATGATTACCAGCGGTTGATCGCCGAGACCTACGATTTTCGATTTGGGCTGGAAAGGCCGTTCAGCCCGTCGAACGCGAACACCTTCAACGGTCAGTTCATTCCGGGCGATCAGTTTATTCTTTCGTCCCGATGCGCGTCTTGCCACACGGACGTTCATCCCCAATGGGCGCAGTCCGCACACCGGAATTCGTTTCGTGAGCCGTTTTACCAGAAGAATGTAAAGGATCTCATCCGCGATCGTAACATAGCGTTTACAAGGCATTGCGAATCGTGCCACAACCCGGCAGCGCTCTTTTCGGGGGCGCTGACCGACAAGCCCCAATTCAAAAAACGTCCGTTCGACGAAGACGGCGTTTCCTGTATCGTTTGCCACTCAATCGAATCCGTCTCCGGCCAGGGGATCGGCGGATATGTAATGGGCCAACCGGCGTTGCTTCAGCGACCTGACGGAACCAGGATCCTGGACGCAACCGATCAAGACATATTAAATAATGTATCCGATCACAAACGCGCGATGATGCGTGATCTGATCAAGAAACCCGAATTTTGCGGAGCATGTCACAAGTCTCAGGTACCCAAGGAACTCAACGACTATAAATTCCTCCGCGCTTTTGCGGTCGCCGATGAACTCCAGATGTCGTCGTTCTCGAAGGAATCTCCGCATCCGTTTTACGTCCGCAACAAAGAGACCTGCAATTCGTGCCACATGGCCGAGCAGCCGACCAAGAATTTCGATGTGTCGGCCAAAGACGGCAACATCCGCTCGCATCGGTTCGCCTCCGCGAATACCGCCATTCCGACCTTCTACGGGTATCAGGAACAACTCGACGAAGTCGTCAAGTTTCTTCAGGACGACAAGATGGGCGTTGATATCTTTGCGCTCAATCACCGGCCGGCCGGTAAGACACGCGATCGGCTGATTGCCCCGATTGATCGCAAGAGCTTTGAGGTTGATGACGGCGACACGCTGACTGCCGACGTAGTCGTAACGAACAAGAACATCGGTCACAGTTTTCCGCCCGAACTACGGGATTTTTATGAGGCGTATGTAGAGTTCACCGTATCCGATCAGAACGAAAACGTGCTTTTCAAGTCAGGATTCATCAAGCCCTCGGGTGAGCTTGACGAACGGGCACATGCGTACAAAACGTACCTTGTTTTCCCGGATGGCAGCCTCAATGATCTTCATCACATCTGGCGAACGAGGGTCGTCGCGCACAATTTGTCGATTCAGTCGGGAAGATCCGATCTGGCGCGCTTCAAGTTCACCATTCCGGCCGGCGTTACAGGCCGGATCAAATTGAACGCGAAACTCCAGTATCGGCGGTTTACGCGGGCTTTCAGCGATTATGCATTGGGCCGATCGGTCGATTATCCGATTGTCATGATGGCTCAATCCGAACGGATGATCGATCTCGAAATAGCGAACAAGCCGATTGCGCCGGATCCGAAGGCAATGCCCGATTGGCGCCGGTGGAATAATTACGGTATTTCGCTGCTTGACCAACGCCAGTTTCCGCAGGCGGTCGATGCTTTTGACGAAGTGATCGATCTCAACGTCAAGGATTACCGGGCGTTTGCGTTTACAAACAAGGCGCTTGCGCTGATGGAAATGGGCGGCTGGAAAGAGGCGGAAAAACTGATCGACAAGGCGCTCGAAACCGATGCCGCGAACATGCGGGCGGTGTTCCAGTCGGCGAGAATTGACCGGGTTCAAAGCCGTCTCGCGGAGGCGGAGATAAAGTTCCTTAAGGTTCTCGAGCAATATCCACGCGACCGACTTTCGCTCCAGCAGCTAGGCGAACTGGCGAAAATCAAAGCCGATACGGTTCCGGCCGAAGATCGGAAAGCGCAACTTCAAATCGCTCAGGATTATTACCAACGGATTTTGTCGATCGATCCGGAAGATGTCGGCGCGCATTACAACATGATGATCATTTTTCAGAAACTTGGTCTGAGAGACGAGGCGAGGCGCGAAGCAAAGATATTTCAGGACCTAAAGGATGACCAGCAAGTGACATCGCTTGCAAGCAATTTTCTGCAGGCAAACTGGCATATCGGGAACGAATCGCTGCCGTTCCATGCTCATGAACTTCCGCCGTTTCAACTCGCTTGGCAAAAGACCGATTATCTGGCAATGTTGAAATAATTTTGGACCACGATCAGTTTATGAAGTTTGGAATTAAGTTGTTAAGTATTGTTGTAATTGTAGTTATGGTTGCAGCCATGGTGCTTCTGACGAGCCCGGCCGAAGCGTCCGCGAACAGTGCGGCGAACTCGGCATCGCGCAGCGTGTATCTGAGCAACTGTGCACGATGTCACGGGGCTGACGGCCGGGCCGACACCGAAAGCGGCCGGTTGTACGACGTGCCCGACATTTCGGGCGGCCGGCTTCGGCGAAGAAGCTCAAAGAATCTGACGAATGTCATAAATCGCGGCGGCGGATCAATGCCGGCGTTCGGCAAGAAGCTGACGAAGGCGCAAATCGCGTCGCTCGTCACCTATATCCGGAAACTTTAGTACACATATGAAGATTATTGCGTGTTTGCTTTTTGTTGCGGTGGCTTCCATAGCGTTTTCCGGCGGGATCGATCGGACGGTCTCAGCGGCGTTGCCGCTTTCTGGGGCGGAAGTGTTCAAGAACAACTGTGCCCGGTGCCATGGTGAGAACGGCAAGGGCGGAGACGGTCCGGACCTCACCGATGCGCAGCGGAAACAGAAATGGACGGAATCAGACGAACGGATCGTCAACAAGGTGACGAATGGCGGCCGCCGGATGCCGGCATTCAACGATAAGCTTTCGGCCGAGGACATTAAGGCCGTTGCCGGTTTCGTCCGCTCGCTTTGACTTTTCGCTCCGGGCCTCAATTAATTCCAAGAGCAGCGGTCTTGCTCTTTTTTTGTTTGAACTCTTCCTGATGTGAAGAAGTCACGTCGATCGGTTCCGGCACACACCGCGCTGAACCTTTACTCGTCTTGGATTAACGGAAAGATCCCGGCGCACACCCTCCGCCGTCGATATGAGCATAAGGATAAATATATGAGACAAACCTTTATCGCAGCTGCATTATGTTTGGTTTCGGCCGTTACGCTATTCGGTCAGGAGGAACAGGTGGGCGGGGTTTCGACCGGCGATGCCAAGGTTTATACCTCACGCCGGACGACGGGAATCGTCGATGAAAAAGCACCGGCCGTGTTCGAAAATGTGGCGTCGGCAACGGCACTCAAGGATTTCAAATGCGTCTCCGGCGGCCGTGATAAGGAGTACATTCTTGAGACGACCGCGTGTACCGTCGCTGTTTTCGATTTCGACAACGACGGCAAACCCGATATTTTTCTTCTGAACGGATCAACGATCAATGCCGAACTCGGTAAGGAATCTCCACCGAAATCAGCGCTCTTTCGTAACCTCGGCGGATGGAAGTTTGAGGACGTAACCGCAAAATCCGGCCTGACGAATGAGCGTTGGGGAATGGGCGTTGCCGTCGGTGATTTCAACAACGACGGCTTTGCGGATCTTTTCATCGGCAATTACGGAATCTCGAGGCTCTACAAGAATAACGGCGACGGGACATTTACCGATGTCGCGGAAAAGCTCGGTGTTGCGGTCCGCGGTTGGCACACGGGGGCGAGCTTCGGCGATTACGACAATGACGGGCGTCTCGACCTTTTCGTTCCTGCCTACATCGAGTTTGATCTTTCCAAATTGCCGCCGTCGCCGCTCGATGCCGGCAAAGGCGGTGCGACGGGCCGCAATTTCTGTCAATTTCGCGGTCAGCCCGTAATGTGCGGGCCGCGTGGTCTCAAAGGAGCGAAAGACCGCCTCTTCCGACAGCGTACAGACGGTACGTTTGAAGATGTCGGGGATAAGGTTGGTGTCAAGGACGACGGGAACTACTACGGTTTCTCTTCGGTCTTCGTCGACATCGACGATGACCGAGACCTCGATCTATTGGTCGTTAATGATTCGACGGCAAAGCAGCTTTACGTCAACATGGGCAACGGCACGTTCGAGGAAACCGGCTATCCGTCCGGAATTGCGCTCAACGAAAACGGACGTGAGCAGGCCGGAATGGGTCTCGCGGTCGGCGATTACGACAATGACGGGCGGGTCGATTTTCACCTGACGAATTTTTCCGACGATTCAAACACGCTTTACCGCAACGACGGCGAGACCAACTTTACCGATATAACGTTACAGGCCGGACTCGGCGAGACCACGATTCCGTTTCTCGGATGGGGAACATCGTTTATCGACTTCGATAACGACGGATGGAAAGACGTAATCGTCGGCAACGGGCATGTTTACCCGATCGTCGACAAATTCCAGTGGGGAACCAGTTGGGCACAACAGATTTTGCTTTTCCAGAACCGGACTCCCGACCCGAAGTCCAGGCAGATTCGCTTTGAACGCGTGCCGGCAGCCCCGAAAAGCGGACTCGCTGATTCGCTTTGTTCGCGCGGGTTGGCGACGGCTGATTTCGATCTCGACGGTAAGCTCGACGTCATCGTCAGCGTCATGGACGGTGCTCCGGCACTTCTCAGGAATGTCTCAATCGCGTCCGGATCGTGGATCGCGGTCAAGGCCGTCGGCGATCCATCACGCAAGATCGTGAAAGACGCGGTCGGGACCAGGATCTATGTTACGGCCGGCAAAGTCCGCCAACGCGGCGACGTAACCAGCGGCGCGGGTTATGCTTCACAAAACGATCAGGTCCTTCATTTCGGGCTCGGAGCGGCGGATCGGATTGACCTCATTGAGATCGTTTGGCCAAACGGACAGACGGATCGAATCGAGAATCCGAAGATCAATTCGCTGATCACCGTGAATCCGAAGTAATCGCCGTTCGCCTTTTTTTCCAAGAAACGGGTCCGATTGAAAGAAAGCCGAATCGTTAAATCAGTTTTTGTTCGCCGCGCCCTGCACGGTGTCGGGTCGGTTCAGCCCATGAAACGAATTTACCTTCAAAAGGCCAAGACGCAGATCGCCAGACCGAACACGATCCGCGATATCAACAAACAGATCGTGCTCAACTATGTTCGCGATCGGGCGCCGATCTCGCGTGCCGAGATTGCGCGCGAGACGGCGCTTCAGCGCTCAACGATCTCGGCGATTGTTGAAGATCTTCAGGATGCTGGACTTATTGAGGAGATCGGGACGGGGGATTCGACCGGCGGGCGGAAACCGACTCTGCTCCGGCTCAAGACCGAGACGCCGATTGCGATCGGCGTTGATGTCGCGCCCGAAATGACGTCGATCGCGTTGGCCGACCTCGGAGGCAATATCCTTGATAAAGTTGAGTTCCCAACGTTGCCTGATATGGATCAAATGTCCGACGCGATCATCGATCAAATCCGGATATTTGCTGAACGCCGTGAAGATGCCGACCTCGAAGTCGGGATCAGCGTGCCCGGCATCGCCGATCCTTTGACACAAAACGTGCTTTACATTCCATTCTTCGATTGGAGCAATTGGGACATTGCGGCGCGAGTTACGGAGGCGACCGGATTGCCGGTGACGGTGGAGAACGATGCCAATGCGATTGCACTTGCCGAACTTTGGTTCGGTGAAGACAAAATCCGCAAAACGGCGAACTTCATCACCATTCTGGTCGCTGACGGAGTCGGCACCGGAATCATCTTCGATGGCCAGATTTATCGCGGCGAAGGCGGCGCTGCAGGCGAATTCGGACATATGATCGTCGGCAAGAACGCGCCGGTCGCGTGTTCCTGCGGCAGTTTCGAATGTTGGGAGGCGCATGCCTCCGATCGCGCGGTTCGCGGTCGTTATCGGAGCTACAGCGGAAACGGGACGTCCGACGTGACTTTTGACCAAATCGTCGAGTTGGCATCAACCGGCGATCATCATGCGGTGCGGGCGATTCGGGAAACGGGAGCATTCCTGGGTGTTGGGATATCAAATTTAATCGTCGGCCTTTCGCCGCAGGCGATCGTGGTGATCGGTCGCGTTACCCGCCTATGGCATTTGATCGAGGGTGAGTTGATGGCGATCGCTGACCGATCGGTTCGCAGCGGACTGCCAAAAACAGCGATTCACGCATCAACGCTGGGCGATTCTCCGACGATGATCGGTGCGCTGACGCTCGTCCTTGCTCGAAAATTTGCCTCTGCGAGTTGATTGATTTTTAGGATCCTGCAGGAATTGTTGATAGTTCAGGATACGAACTTAGCTTTCGGCAGAGCTTTGATTGAGGAAATGGTGGAAATGGTCATACAGAATGATCGGGGACAAGTGCCCGACGCCGCGTGGAAATCGAGAACGAAGCGTTTCGGATCTCGGTACTGCGGTTTCACCCGCTTACTTCGTGCGCGGTTCTGCAGTGTGCGGTGATTTTCACCCGCTTACTTCGTGCGCGGTTCTGCAGTGCGCGGTTCTGCAGTGCGCGGTGATTTTCACCCGCTTACTTCGTGCGCGGTTCTGCAGTGCGCGGTGATTTTCACCCGCTTACTTCGTGCGCGGTTCTGCAGCGCGCGGTTCTGCAGTGCGCGGTTCTGCATTTTTTGTGCTTACTGAGTCTGACAAATGAGTTTTCCAAGAGCATCAGGAGTTTTGCTTCATCCGACAAGTCTGGCGTCGCCGTTTGGAATCGGCGATCTTGGACCGACGGCTTACCGGTTCGTCGATTTCTTGATTGCAGCAAAGCAGTCATACTGGCAGGTGCTTCCGCTCGGGCCGACCGGATTCGGTGACTCGCCTTATCAGTGTTTCTCGGCATTTGCCGGTAATACCAGTTTGATTTCGCCGGAAACGCTGGTCGACGAACAACTGCTGACCGCCGAAGAGATCGCCGATGTGCCAGATTTTCCTGCCGGCCGCGTTGATTTCGGTTCCGTCATTGATTGGAAAAGCCGGCTGCTTGAGAAGGCGTTTAGACGCTTTCGCTCGACAACGGGCGACACTCTTCGCGGTTCGTTTGATTCGTTCTGCCAATTGGTCGCAGATTGGCTTGACGACTACTCTTTGTTTCGGGCGATAAAGAAATCGCAGGGCCAGAAATCGTGGCAGCAATGGGACGAACCACTGAAACTTCGCGATGCGGCGGCGATAGCGGCGGCACGTGAAGAGCTGATCGACGAAATACAGGAACAAAAGTTCTACCAATATCTTTTCTTCAAACAATGGACGAGATTGAAATCCTACGCCAATTCGAATGGCATACGGATCATCGGCGACGTGCCGATATTCATTTCGCTCGATTCGGCTGACGTCTGGTGCAATCCCAGTGAGTTCAAACTCAACCCCGACGGGTCTCCGAAGGTCGTCGCCGGCGTTCCGCCGGATTATTTTTCGAAAACCGGTCAATTGTGGGGAAACCCGATTTACAACTGGGACGCGATGCGGTCCGATGGCTTCAAGTGGTGGATCTCTCGCATCAAATTCGCCCTGAAAACGGTTGATGTCCTCAGAATCGATCACTTCCGTGGTTTCGCGGCGAGCTGGGAAGTGCCGGGGGATGACGGAACCGCGGAAAACGGACGATGGGTGAACGTTCCCGGCAAGGAACTTTTTGCAACGCTCCGAAAGACGTTCGGACGGCTTCCGATCTTTGCCGAAGACCTCGGGGTCATCACGCCTGACGTCGAGGATCTTCGTGACGGCTTCGGATTTCCCGGAATGCGCATCCTTCAGTTCGCGTTCGGCGGCGATGCGGCCAATCTTGACTTGCCGCACAATTACAGCAGAAACAAAGTTGTCTACAGCGGCACACACGATAATGACACTACCGTCGGGTGGTTCAAATCGCAGGCCGGCGCCGGGTCGACCCGCGATGAAGCCACCGTTACGCGAGAGCACGACTTTTGTCTTGACTACCTGAATTCGGATGGGGCCGAGATTCATTGGGATTTCATTCGTTCGTTGATGGCGAGCGTGGCCGACACGGCGATTTTCCCCGTTCAGGACCTGCTTGGGCTCGGGACTGAAGCCCGAATGAACCTTCCGGCATCGGTTTCCGGAAATTGGTTCTGGCGACTTCGGGAGGGGGAATTGACCGATGAGATCGCGGACCGCCTCGGACATTTGACCGCGATTTATGGACGAAGCTTATGAAATTACCATCATTTGCCTGGATATTGATTCTTCTCGCAGCCGTTGGCGGTGTCATTGCTCTCTTATTCGGCGGATTCTGGGCCGTCACCACGCTTCCGGGATTCGGTTCAGTGATCGCACTCGTTTTGGGATTTTTCCTGTTCAAGGCAGATACAAGCGAGCTCGGTTCATCTGAAGGATTCGTGAAAGCCTTTTTGATCGTGATATTTGCAGGAATCGGATTGGGGATCGATCAACCCGGGAATCCGGTTTACAATAGACCGCTTGAGTGGATCTTTTGCCCGGCCGGAACCGGTCTCGAGCATTCGGCCGAAACGCAATCCGCGAGTTCTGGCGGTGGAATCCGTGTCAATCAGAGGTTCGTTTGCAAAAGCCGCAGCGATGGAAACGTCGTCAGGCAGGTCGGGATGATGGAACTGCTCGGCATAAGACTTGTCGAATATATACTGATCGGCTATTTGCTGACGTGGATCGGCACTGCTTATCGAAGTTACAAGACGCGCGGGAATTGATTCCGAAAACGCCGATCGGAAATGATTGAAGATGCACGTTTTCGAATTCTCCAGTTCCATTGCCCTGTGCGTCCCGAAAATGTTCTCGAAAAAGCCTTCCATTGTGAGACGTTCAATACTATTGGAAAAGGGGCCTGCGAATCTGGTTAAATGAAAATATGAGAGCACTCAATTTTATCGGCCTTGCGATCGCCGCGTTTCTGCTTTTTCTTGGGATAAGTTCCCGGAACGCTGCCGGTGCGGTTCTGAGCAATGCGGTCATTGCGGGCGGAGTATTTATCATTTTGGTCATTGCCGGCGGCTGGATCGCCGTTATTGTCAGAAACAGAACCCGCGATCGGAGTTGACCGCGGCGCATCGTTTACTGAATAGAGATCCCGATCTTCGTTATCCGGACAATAAATCTTTGCCAATTAAGCGGTTTGCGGGTATCTTAAAGGCTATCGTTTTTTTCAATATCTGATCGAAGGAGTAAATCATAAAATGCGTGTATTTAGGGGAATGCTCTTCCTTTGTGTCGCCCTGTTTGCGATCGTTCTGAGCGCGTGCGTGCAGGGGCCGCCGCCGACAAACGGAACCGGCGGCAACGCGCCGGTCGCCGGAAAGAAGATCAAGATCGGCTTTGCGATGGCGACCGTCAAGGAGGAACGCTGGCAGCGCGACCGCGATGCTTTCAAGGCACACTGTGAAAAGATGCAGGTCGACTGCGAACTGACATTTGCCGACAACAAGGCCGAAAAGCAGCTCAGCGACGTCGAACAGTTGCTGACCAAAGGCATCGACGTGCTCGTGATCGCGCCGCACGAAGCGACCCAGGCCGCGCAGATGGTCGAAATGGCGAAGTCGAAAAATGTACCCGTTATCAGTTATGACCGGCTGATCAATTCGGACAAGCTCGACGTTTACATCTCGCACCAGGTCCCGGTCATCGGCCGCAAGATCGCCGAATTCGCGCTGGCGAAGGTACCGAAGGGCAATTACGTCATGGTTTACGGCAGTTCGACGGACAACAACGCGGCGATCATGAAAAAGGAACAGCTCGCGGTTCTCCAGCCGGCGATCGACAAAGGCGACATCAAGATCGTCGCCGATCAGTTCATCAACGACTGGAAGCCCGAAGAAGCACTCAAGTTCGCGGAAAACGCGCTGACACAAAATCCGGACAAGATCAATGCCTTTGTCGTTTCGAATGATGGAATGGCGGGCGGCGTCGTTGCCGCGCTCGAACAGAAGGGGCTGACGGGCAAGATTATCGTAACCGGACAGGATGCTGAAAAAGCCGCGCTTCAGCGGATCGCGGAAGGGAAGCAGTCGATGACGGTTTATAAGCCGATCATTCCGCTGGCGAATGCCGCGGTTGAGGCGGCGATCAAGCTTGCCAAAAAGGAACCGCTTACCGATGCCAAGCCGTTCATGAACGATGCGCTCAAGAAGGAAGTTCCGGCGATCCTGCTTGAAGTGACCGTCGTCGATATCGACAATTTGATGGACACGGTTATCAAGGACGGTTTCGCAACCTTTGACGATGTCTATCTGAATGTTCCGGCCGATAAGCGTCCGGCAAAGAAATAAGAGCTGTTAATGTTCCGGCGGCCGGTCGACGGTCGCCGGACTCGCCAGATGCAAAATACGTCCCGCGGTTCTTCGCGGCGATTTTTTTGACACTTTTGTAGCATGACTGTACAAAAGTCCGCCACCGGCTTTTCATGCGGAATTGCTAACGTTTACGGCGACTAACATTTATCGACGAACGATGTTCGCGGGGCCAGGAATTTACTATGTCACTACTTGAAATGCGGCAGATCACGAAGGAATTCCCGGGTGTCAAGGCACTCGACGGGGTCACGTTCGATCTTTCGGCCGGAGAATTTCATGCGCTCGTCGGCGAAAACGGCGCCGGAAAATCGACGCTGATGAAAGTGCTTTCGGGCGTTTATCCGTTCGGGACATACGGCGGCGACATCGCGGTCGATGGCGAAACGAAACGGTTTGCGACGATCCGCGAGGCTGAAAAAGCCGGGATTTCGATCATCTTTCAGGAATTGTCGCTCGTGAAAGAGCTGACGGTCGGTGAAAATATCTTTCTCGGTCAGGAACCGGCCCGCTTTGGCGTCATCAATTGGTCCGAACTTTATCATCGGGCGTCGAAACTGCTTCGCGACCTGCATCTCGATATCGACCCGCGAACGCCTGTCGGAAATCTCGGGATCGGTCAGCAGCAACTGGTCGAGATCGCGAAAGCGCTTTCAAAGGATGCGCGGATCCTCGTGCTCGATGAACCGACGGCGGCGCTCACCGAATCCGAAGTCGAAACACTGTTCACTATTCTCCGAAGCCTGAAGCAGCGCGGCGTCGGGATGATCTACATTTCGCACAAGCTCGATGAGGTTTTCGAAATGTCCGATCGGATCACGGTCTTGCGTGACGGGCGGACGGTCGGAACAAGCAACGCGGTCGATCTCAACAAGGACCGGGTCATCGCGCTAATGGTCGGACGCGAGGTCGGAGAGATCTTCCCGCTTTCATCGCACAAATTTGGCGAAACGGCGCTCGAGGTCCGAAATATGACCGCATTCGATATCGACAATCCGGAGAAAAAGATCGTCGACGATGTTTCATTTTCAGTCCGCAAGGGCGAAGTTGTCGGGATCGCCGGACTCATGGGCGCCGGACGAAGCGAACTGCTGATGTCGGTCTTCGGCGCCTGGAACGCAAAATCATCGGGCACCGTCGAGGTCGAAGGACGACAGGTCTCGATCAAGAGTCCGGCGGATGCGATCGCGAACGGCATTGGCTTTGTGACGGAAGATCGGAAACGCTACGGATTGCTGCTCGAACAGACGATCGTCGACAATATGACGCTTGCCGGACTCAAGCGGATATCAGGAGCGTTCCTGACCCACCGCTCGCGTGAGACCGTCGCGGCCTCGGCGACAATGGCGTCGCTGCGGGTCAAGGCGAATTCGCCGCTCACGGTCGCCGGTACGCTCTCGGGCGGTAATCAGCAGAAAGTCGTTCTCGGAAAATGGCTTCTGACAAACCCGAAAGTTCTTTTTCTCGACGAACCGACGCGCGGCATCGACGTCGGAGCCAAGCAGGAGATTTACTCCGAGATTAACCGGCTCGCTCAGGAAGGATTGGCGATCGTGCTCGTTTCGTCGGAACTTCCCGAAGTTCTCGGTCTGGCCGACCGGGTGCTTGTGCTCCATGAAGGAAAACTTACCGGCGAGTTCTCAAAATCGGACGCGACGCCGGAAAACGTTATGGCCGCCGCCACTGGCACGAGATAAATGCGTTCCGATCGGAATCGCGGAATCGAAGGACACGAACCGAAAATTATGACTGAAACAACTGAAAAGACCGGATTCAAAATCGAGGCATCGGCGCTGCGCGCATACACGATGCTCGGCGCGCTGATCATCATTTGGATCTTCTTCTACTGGATGACGGACGGTATTTTTCTTTCACCGCTGAATCTTTCGAATCTGATGACTCAGACGTCCGTTACCGGAATTCTCGCGGTCGGAATGCTGATGGTGATCATATCCGGCAATATCGATCTATCGGTCGGTTCGGTGCTTGCGCTTGCCGGCGGACTCGCCGCGATCACGCTGATGAAATACGGACTGCCGGCGGCGATACTGGCGTCGATCGCGGTCTGCGTCGCGATCGGCGTGTTTCACGGGGTTCTGACGGCGTATGCCAAAATTCCAGCCTTTATCGTCACTCTCGGCGGGTTGCTCGCATGGCGCGGCGCCGTCAAGGGGATCACGTCAAGCGAGACGATCCCGATCGCCGATCCGGTGTTCAAGGGGATCGGGCAAAGCTACATCGCACCGCAGATCGGCTGGGTCCTTGCCGCGATCGCGGTCGCCGCCGTTCTTTTCGGTGCTTACCGCTCGGCGAAGTCGCAGAAAGATTACGGTCTTGGTGAGGTGAACCTTGGTTCGGCATTGATAAAAGCGGTCCTGCAGATCGCGGCGCTCGCGGCGCTTGTGTATGTCATGAATTTGTATGTCGGGGTTCCGATTCCGGTCATGGTTCTGGTGGCGCTTGCTTTGTATGGTGCGTTTGCCTCGAATTCCAAGGCGCTTGGCGGATATCTTTTTGCAATCGGAGCAATCATTGCGTTCACTTACATCATGAACTCGTATGCCGGCGTTCCGATTCCGGTGATGATCCTGCTCGCCGTTGCGCTCTTCGGCGCGTTTGTTACAAACTCGACGACTTTCGGTCGGTACCTTTACGCGATCGGCGGCAACGCGGACGCCGCCCGGCTCTCGGGAATCAACAACAAAGTCAACGTTCTCAAGGTTTACGCGCTTCTCGGGGCGTTGACCGGACTCGCCGCCGTGATCTTCACGGCACGGCTCGGGAGCGCGACGCCGGATGCCGGCGTTCTCAAGGAACTCGACGCGATCGCCGCGTGCGTTATCGGCGGTGCGAGCCTCATGGGCGGCCGCGGAACCGTTTTCGGTGCCTGTCTCGGGGCGCTGATCATGGCGAGCCTCGACAACGGAATGTCGCTGCGTAACGTCAGCGATTTCATGCAGGAACTTATTAAGGGTTCGATCCTCGTGTTGGCCGTCGGGATTGATATGATCGGCCGCAAAGATACGTGAATCGTCCAACGCTGAATCATTGATGATACGCACGGTGGCTTCGCGCCTTTGTTCGCGCCTCAAATGACGTTAGTATTGTTGCCGTTGGGTTTGCCGGATCTCAGAACGCACTCGAAATAATAACTTTGATGAACAAGGTCGTACTGGCCTGCGATTTAGGCGGAACAAATTTGCGAATGGCTGCCGTCGAAAGCGATGGCAGCATTCTTTATCGCACCAAGCGCGACACGCCGAAATCGGATCGCGCGGACGCGATCGTGCGTACGATCGTCGAATCGGCGATCGAATGCCGTGACGCGATCGGGGACGATGTCGAAATCGTCGCGCTTGCGGCGGCCGTCCCGGCGACGATCAATGTCGCACGGGGCGTTTTGATGAAAGCCCCGAACATCCCTTGCCTCGATGGATTCCGGTTTGTCGCAGCCGTCGAAAGCGAGCTCAGTTACCGGACGGTGATCGAGAATGATGCAACTTCGGCGGCTCTCGGCGAAGCTTGGCTCGGCGCCTCAAAAGATATCGACAACTCGATCATGGTCACACTCGGAACCGGCGTCGGCGGCGGAATCATCGTTCACGGACGGCCGTTGCGCGGCGCTGACGGTACTGCCGGCGAGATCGGCCACATCTGCGTCGAACCGTTCGGCGCGCCGTGCGGTTGCGGTGCGCGGGGCTGTGTCGAGCAGTATTCGTCAGCCACGGCGATTGTCAGACTGACGCGTGATCTCGAGAGTCAATATCCGAAATCATCGCTTCAGAACCGCGCGCGGCTGACATCGCTCGATGTTTACGAAGCCGGAAAGGCGGGCGATGAACTCGCGCTCGAGGTCTTTCGCCAGATGGGATTTTATCTCGGGATCGCGCTTTCCGATCTGATCAACGTCCTCAATCCCGAAGTGATCGTCATCGGCGGCGGGGCAAGTGCTGGTTGGGATCTGTTTATCGATCACGTCCGCGATCAGATTTCCGACCGCGCGTTCCGCGAACCGGCGATGCGTGCCGGAATTGTCCGGGCGAAACTCGGTGACGATGCCGGCATCCTTGGCGTCGCCTGCCTGGCCTATGGAAACTGCGGTTTCTGATGTTTGTTTACATTTCGTCGGTTTCAACTTAAAATCAAGCGGAAGTTGTTACGAATCAAAGGCTTTTCAAGAGAAACATGGACGTTTATCACAAGGTGCTCGTAAAACTCTACGAAGTGAGCGGTGGCAAGGAATCCGAGGCCGTCGACTTCAAGGAACTTGTCAAGAAAGAAGGTTTCTTGCCGAGCTATGTCGATATTTTTCAGCATCTGAGCCGTCAGAGTTGGATCGCCGAGACGCCGCGCGCGGATGTCGTCAAGATCACCCATTGGGGAATTTCGGAAGCCAAGAAATCCGCCAGCGGCGATGCGGATCAGGGACAGAGCTTGAAAAAGGAATCGACGCGCGTCATTTCCGAAGCACGTGAGCTGATCGCCGTTCTTGAGGAATTTGCGGCCGACCCGTCGCGCGAACTCGCCGCCAAAGCCGAACGATCCGTCGACGCGATCGTTTCCGGCGTCCGCAAACTCAAAGAATCCGTTTGACGTTCGGAGTTCCGATGTTTGGAGTTCCGCCTTCAGGCGGCCAGCAGATTTTCGATTTTGGATTTTGGATTTTGGATTGCCTCCGGACTTCACAGTTAACCCCTTAGCCAAGGCCGAAGGTTTTTTCGCCTTTGCGCCAAGTCCTTTTTGAACAAGCGATTAACTGCTTTGACGTTGTGCGATATGACAAAAATTCACCTATTGCCGATTCTTTTGATTGCCGGAGCGACTGTCTGCAACGCACAGTATTCACGTAGGTTAGAGAATCTCGATCTTGAACCGGCCAAGCTGTTCCGGTCTGTTTCCGATTCCGATATTAAGGAACTTCGGATTGTCCAAAGGAACGGTGATCCAGAGCAATTCGGAGTATTGCTTTCGCAATTGACTTTTCAGACGGGTGTTCCGATCGGCGTTGAAGTCGACGCCACGGACGACGGTGCGAATGACTACAAGTATGATCCTGAGTTGGTGCTTTGGCACGCTCCTGACGATACATGGGTTCTATTCGCGAACGATGATGAGATCTATGACGATGCCCGCAAGAACTTCGCGATCAGAACCGGATCTTCCCGTTTTGAGGACGTTCTCGATGAACTCGTCTCGCAGATGAGTGGCTACAAGTGGACAATCACAGACGGAGTCGTAAACATCGGGCCGAAGAAACAGGAAAGCAAGATCGTCACTGAATTTCTTGGGACCCGGATCAAGAATCTGAAAGTTTCTGCCGGGACCAACCTCAAAGATTTGTTTTGGCCACTGAAGGGGGCAAAGGAGTTATCCGCCTTCAAGTTTTACCCCAACATGACGAGTCGTGTCGGCGAGCGCAAACTGGTTTTGAAGGAAGACGTAGAGTTTTCGGATCTCACGGTTAGGGAGATCCTCAATCGGTTGGCGCGGATCAACATGTGCGGTTGGTATGTGGTTGCCAACCCGAATGACCCAGACGGTATGATTCGGGTAGGAGTTTAAGAGCCGGGAAACGGCCCTTGCGGGTTATTAAACTGATCGTTTGGGAATCGTCTGGGTGACGCTCGTTAGGGTAAGCTTCGTTAATGCCCTTGCGCGACGATCCGTTCCCGCTCTTTTTCGATCAGTTTCACGATCTTCGGCCGATCGGCAAACAGAGAGCGCAGACGATCGTAATTCTTCAACACTTCCGGATCGTGAGGCTCCGGGCCGTCGAGAATGAAATACCAAAACGATGAGGCTTGCGATTCGTTCAGCGATTCAAGCTCTGACTTGAAGTCGTCTGGGTTCGCAAAAATAAGTTCGGTTGCCAAATCCTGGTATAATCCAACCGCATCCGCGTCCCATTTTCCCTCAAGTCCAATCCCGATCGTCTTTTTGATCCGTTCCTTTTTCGAGACTCCCGGACAGTCGAAAAAGAACGATACGTGCGCTTCGGACTTTCCATACAACGGAGCTTCACCTTTTTCGTCATCGAAGCCGTACAACGCACTAAATCCAACAAACGTCGCCGGAAACTCAAGAAAAAAGTTCCGGCAATCGCTACGATCAAAGAGCTCCGTCATTCTGATAGCTTTCTGTTGCTCCGGTGATTGGGGCGTCGCCGAAGTCACTGGAGTTGGGTTAACGATCTCCGCTCTCTGCACATTGCAGGAACAGAAAACAACAAGTGCCGATATGGACAATAGGATCACAGGATTTGGTTTGTGCGATTGAATGAACGCTGAGATCGGCATTTCATCTTCCTTCATGAGCATAATATTCAGGCTCGGCCGCATTGGAGTCCTTGGCGGAACGATTTTGGATGGCTCGGACCTCGCAGTACCTTAATCAAACGTCTGACCGAAACGATTGTAAATCCAAAACCCAAAATCCAAAATCGAACGCTTCTCGCCTGAAGGCGAAACTCTAACGAAAATCCAAAATCCATTATCGGCATTTGGCTTGCCATTAATCGGGCATATTGTGTATGATTAACGTTTCCTGCGATGCGTGGGGCGTATCAAGTGGGTTTCGCGCCCACTTTTTATTTTGTTTGAAAGGCGATATGAGCAAGCTGACGATCGAAGAACGAATCCGGAATGCCGCCGCGGCGATTGCCGAACGGCTCGGTTTTGAACTCGTTCACGCCGAAAAGCTCGGCGGCGGAAAGGCGCTGACGGTCAGGGTTTTCATCGATAAGCCGGGCGGCGTCTCGCATGAGGACTGCTCAGTGTTCAGCCATCAGTTCGGCGAATTGCTCGACGCCGAAGATCTGATTCCGACCGCCTACATGCTTGAAGTTTCGTCTCCGGGGCTCGAGCGTGAATTGTACAGCATCTCCGATTTTGCCAAGTATGCAGGTCACCTGGCCCGCGTCAAGACAAAGTCGCCGGTCGACGGACAAAAGGTCTTTCGCGGCCGGATCGAACGGGTCGATGGAGAAACGGTGCATTTTGCCGACAAAACGCGCGGAGCGGTCAGTTTTCAGTACAACGCGGTCGCCAAGGCCAATCTTGAAATCGATTTGGACGAGGAATTGAAGCGGGAACAATAGTTTGGATTAGGTTCATGCGGCGGCTTGGTGCCGGCCGGATCAACGGTTTTACGTAAGTTTATGACATCAACTATCGGACAGAATATCGATATCTTGTGCAGCGAGCACGGGCTCGACCGTGAATTGATCATCGAAGCGATGAAGGACGCCGTCAAAGCGGCGGCCCGCAAACAATTCAAGAATCTGGACAAGAACGGCGACAATATTCAGGTTGAGTGGAACAACGAGGACGGCGACGTCGAAATTTCGGTGACGAAAACGGTTGTCGAGAAGTCCGAAGATCCGCTTGAATTGTCGCTGGACGAAGCGATTGAAATGACCGGCGACGACGAGATCGAGATCGGCGATATGCTGTTGATCCCGCTGTCACGCGATGAACTGGGCCGCATCGCGGCGCAAACCGCAAAGCAGATCCTTGTCCAAAAGGTTCGCGAAGCCGTTCGTGAAAAGGTTTACGACGAATATATTGACCGCAAGGGAGAACTGATCAACGGTTCCGTCAAACGTTTCGAGCGCGGTGACATGATCATTGATCTCGGCAACAATCTTGAAGCGGCGCTGCCGAAGAAAGAACAGGTTCGAAGTGAAAACTGGAGCCAGGGCGAGCGGATCCGGGTGGTCATCGTCGAGATTTCAAAAGAGAACAAGGGACAGCAGATCATCGTTTCGAGAACGTCGGCGGAACTGCTCAAACGCTTGTTTGAGATGGAAGTCCCCGAAATTTACGATGACACGGTCGTCATCAAGTCGGCAGTCCGCGAGCCCGGCGATCGGGCCAAGATCGCGGTCACGTCGAACGAGAAGGACGTTGATCCGGTCGGCGCCTGCGTCGGTATGAAGGGATCACGCGTTCAGTCGATCATCAAGGAACTTCGCGGCGAAAAGATCGACATCATCGAGTGGTCGGAAGAACCGTCCGTGTTCGCCGCCAACGCGTTGTCGCCCGCAAAGGTGAGTCAGGTGCGTATCATCGACATCAACCGGCGTGTGATGGAGGTCATCGTCACTGAGGATCAGTTGAGTCTCGCGATCGGCAAGAAGGGGCAAAATGTCCGGCTTGCGACGCGACTTGTCGGCTGGGACATCAATATCATCAGCGAAGACGTCATCAAGAAGGAAATCGCCAAGCAGATGGGTAAGATGATGGCATCGGGCCAGGCAGTGCCGATCACCGCGCTCGAAGGCGTTTCGAATTCTCAGGCCGAAGATCTTAAGGAAAAAGGCATCACCGACGTCGAAACGCTGGCCGTGACGACCGTCGATGATCTCGTCGATTTCCTCGACATCAGCCTTGATGAAGCGGAAGCGATCCTGGCATCGGCGGCAGCAATCGTCGAAGCCAAGAACCAGGAGAAGGATGAAGTGACCGAAACCGTTGAAGAAGAAGCGGTTGCGGAAGCTGAGGCCGAAACCGAAGGTGAACCGGGCGATGAGCAGCAGTAGTTGATCGCCGGTACACCGGCGCTCGAGTGGTTAAGAATACGCGGCTCGTTTCGACTGTGATCGGGTCGCCGGTTGGTAAAAAAACAAATTATGTCCGTTGTTGGCAACAAGATTCGGGTCTATGACCTGGCGAGAGAAGTTAAACAGGATACGAAGCGTATCATCGAGGATCTGCGCCGCGAAGGCGCCGACGTCGATGTGCCGTCGAATTCGGTATCGAAGGAACTCGCCGAAAAGATCCGCAACAAGTACATTCCCAAGGTCGATGCCGCGCCGAAACGGGCGATTAAAGTCATCAAAAAGCGGCATGACGAGCATGAGCATGAGCACGACGGCGAAGTCGCGGAACATATCGCCGAACCGGCGACGGCCCCTGAATCCGTCATTGCCGAACCGGTAACTACGGTTGCACCGGTGACGCCCGCCGCCGAGCCCGCCAAGCCGGAAGCATCGAAAATCAAAGTTCTGACACCGCGTGTCGTCAAGGCAAAACCGGTCGAGCCGGCGATTGAACCGGTGGTCGAAACCGCTTCGCCGGCGGTCGAAGCTCCGGTATCGGAAATCAGTGCGAAGCCGGAAACAACGTCCGTCGCTGAAACTCCGGCGGTGAAAGAAACGCCGATTGAGGAAGTCGTTTCCGATCCTTCGGTTCAGGAAGCTGAGTCGGCCTCGCCGGAGACCGTACCGGCAGCCGGAACGCAGGTCAAACAACTCAAACTTAAGAAAGACGCCGTCGATAAGGGAATCAAGATCACTGATCTTCCGATCTCCACGGGGCCGACGAAAACCGGCAAACTCAGCCCCGGCGCAATCGCCGAAGAAAAAGCAGCTCGCGACAAGGCCAAGGGACGCAAAGGAGAGCTTCGCGGCACTCCGGGCGAAACCGCGACGCCGCTCACCGTTTATACGCCGACGCACGACCGACACAAGAAATTCGGCCGTTCGAGCGGCAAGAAGGGTGATAAGCGGTTCGGCGACAAGGACGATCGCTTCAACGAACGGGATTTTGGCGCACCGCGCCCGAAATCGATCGAAGAGCGAATCCTCGATCAGGTCAAATCAGGTGCCGAAAGCACAAAACAGGTCCGCCTGACCGAAGGCGCGACCGTTCGCGAGTTCTCCGAAGCGCTCGGCGTCACACCGCGCGACGTCGTGCAACTTTTGGTCAAGAAGGGAGTGTTTGCGACACTTAACCAGCCGATCAGCGAGAAACTCGCCGTCGAACTCGGCGACAAACTCGGATACCAGATCAGTTTCGTGCCGTTTGAAGAAATGGTCATCGAGCAGGAGTTCGAGGAACTGATCGCCGCCGATGCCGATGACGTCGAACTTCCGCGCGCACCGGTCGTTACGGTCATGGGCCACGTCGATCACGGGAAAACGTCGCTGCTTGACGCGATCCGGCACGAGAACGTCGCCGAAGGTGAAGCCGGCGGCATCACGCAGCATATCGGAGCGTACTCGGTTTTCGTTTCGAATCCGGACAAACCGGATGAAAAACGCCGCGTCGTGTTTCTCGATACGCCGGGCCACGAAGCGTTTACGATGATGCGTGCGCGCGGCGCGAAGGCGACCGATGTCGTCATTCTCGTCGTCGCCGCCGACGACGGCGTTATGCCGCAGACGATCGAGGCCGTTGAGCACTCAAAGGCGGCCGGCGTTCCGATGATCGTCGCAATCAACAAGATCGACAAACCGGACGCGAATCCGGACAAGGTCAAACAGGGACTCGCCGGGCTTGGCGTCCAGCCGATCGATTGGGGCGGCGATGTTGAAATGGTTCCGGTTTCAGCGAAGAAACGCGAGAATCTCGACACGCTGCTCGAGACCGTCCTGCTTCAGGCCGACATCATGAACCTGACGGCGAGCCCGACGCGGCGCGCCTCGGGTGTCGTTCTCGAAGCCAAGCTCGACAAGGGGCGCGGTTCGGTCGCAACGGTTCTTGTTCAACAGGGAACGCTCCACGTCGGCGACCCGTTCATCGTCGGACAATTCTACGGAAAGGTCCGGGCGATGTTCTCGGACCGCGGCGAGACCAAAACGGAAGCCGCGCCGGCGACGCCGGTCGAAGTTCTCGGGCTGCAGGGCGTTCCTCAAGCGGGAGACACGTTCCAGGTCGTTTCGGATATTGAAAAGGCTCAGGACATCGCGCAGCAGCGCCAAATGCTGGCCCGGCAGGCGGCGATGGTCAAGACCACGAAACGCGGTATCGAATCGCTCGGTCAGGCTGACGTCAAGGAATTGCTCGTCGTCCTCAAGGCCGACGTTCAGGGCTCCGTCGAAGTTCTCCGGGCAACACTCGAGAAGCTTTCGACCGACAAGGTCAAGGTTCGCGTAATCCGCGCCGGTGTCGGTGCGATCGCCGAGTCCGATGTCCTTCTCGCTTCGGCGACGCAGGCGGACAATACGCAGACAGCGGTTGTCATCATCGGTTTCAATGTCCGTCCGGAAGTCCGCGCCGCAGACGTTGCGAAGCAGGAAGAAGTCGATATCCGGCTCCATTCGATCATTTACAAGGTCGAGGAAGAGATCAAGGCGGCGATGATCGGAATGCTCGACGCGATCGAGAAGGAAGTTATTCTCGGAAAAGCGCTCGTCCAGGAGATCTTCAAGGTTTCGCGCGTCGGCACGATCGCCGGCTGCCGCGTCACCGACGGTATCATGAAGCGTCAGGCAAAGGCGCGTTTGATCCGCGACGGAGTGGTTATTTGGGAGGGAGATATTTCCTCGCTGAAACGATTCAAAGAGGACACGAACGAAGTTCGTTCCGGGTTCGAGTGCGGTATCAGTCTCGTCAATTTCAACGACATCAAGGTCTCGGACGAGATCGAGGCGTTTGTCATCGAGAAGATCGCCGCGACCGAATTGTAATTTCGATCCGGCCGGAGAGTTCAGCGAACGTTCTGGTCGGATCTTGTTAGATTGGCTGCAAAATTGCCGGGAATATGCGTCGTCCTGAAAGATTAGCGGAAGTTCTGCGAGAGGAAATCACCGAGATCGTCGGTTTCGAACTCGAAGACCCGCGTGTCTCCGGGGTGACCGTAACCGATGTCAGGGTCTCAGAAAACCTTCGCGACGCCAAAGTTTATGTCGTCGTGCAGGGAACCGAGACCGAGATCAAGGAAGCGATGAAGGCACTGCAGCATGCGTCGACGTTCGTCAAACAGCAAGTCGCGCTGAATCTCAATCTCCACCATGCTCCGCATCTTCATTTTGCGCGGGACACGGTTGAAGAGAATGCGACCAGGATCGACAGATTGCTGCAGGACGTCCGGACCGACGGTGAAATAAATTCAAAGGATGAAGGCTGAGGAATAAGGACTGATACGGAAACACGAGATTCCGCGTCCCGACAACTTGTCCCTTGTTAAAAGTGTTAAGTCAAGTAGTTGAGCTAATTGAAAATAAACGGGTTTTCGGAATTACCACCCATGTTCGCCCCGACGGTGACGGGATCGGATCGTCACTCGGGCTTTGCTGGCTGCTTCGGTCGCTTGGAAAAGACGCCGAAGTCATTGTCAGCGACGGTTTTCCAAGCTCCTACAACGTTCTTCCCGGAGCCTCTGACATCGTTCGCATCGCTGAGATCAACGGCAAATACGATGCGGTTTTCGTCATCGAATGTTCCGACATCTCGCGGCCGAATATCGGAAATCTCGAGAATCAATTCGTCGTCAACATCGATCACCATTCAACCTGCGAGCATTTCGGTTCGATCAACTGGATCGATACGACCGCTTCGGCCGTCGGCGAAATGATCTACAATCTCTGCAAAGCCGTCGGCGGACGCGTGACCCGCGAAATCGCCGAGTGTCTTTACCTCGCGCTGGTGACCGATACCGGAAGCTTTCATTACTCAAACACGACCGACCGGACGCTCAAGGTCGCATCCGAACTCGTCAAGGTCGGTGCCAAGCCCGACATGATCTCCGAGGCGGTCTACAACTCGTATCCGTGGTCGCGGATCGAACTCATGAGCCAGGTCCTCGCGACCGTCCGCCGCGATCCGACAGGCCGCGTCGCGTATCTGCGCCAAACGCTCGCGATGCGTGAGTCGTCGCAGATGACGGACGGCGACAACAACGGTTTTGTCAATATTCCGCTCGCCGCCAAGGAAGTTCTGGCATCGGTTTACATGCGCGAAGTCGAACCCGGCCAATATCGTGTCAGTTTGCGTTCAAAGGGAAGCATCAACGTTGCCGCGGTCGCCGAACAATTCGGCGGCGGCGGGCATCACAACGCCGCCGGTTGCCGCGTCACGGGGCCGTGGGAAGAGACGGAGCGCGGGCTTGTCGAAGCAATGGTCGCTGCGGTCGAAGCCGATGCGCCGGCAATTGGGGTTCCGGTCCGATCTTCCGCCAATCTCGTCATTGAAACCGAGATTCCTGCTTGAATCAGCTTGAGATGATCGATTCTGCCGAGTTAATCCTGTTCGTCAGCGACCAACATGCCAGCCGCGACTTTTACCGCCGCGTGCTTGGTCTCGAACCCGAACTCGACGTTCCCGGAATGACCGAATTCCGGCTTGGGCCAGGCGTCAAGCTTGGACTGATGCCGAACACCGGGATCGCAAGGATTGTGGGAGACGCGCTTCCGCATCCGGATTCAGCGACCGGTATTCCAAGATGCGAACTCTATCTACGGGTTCCTGATCTCGAATCCTGTTTTGAACGGGCAATTCGTGCCGGTGCGGTCATTGTCAGTCACGCTGCCGATCGCGATTGGGGCGATCGCGTCGCGTACGTTGCCGACCCCGACGGCCATGTGCTGGCGTTCGCGTGTCCGGTTTCAGGCTAACTGCGACAATTTGGTTTTGACGGTCTCGCTGACCAATTTTCCGTCCGGGTTTTTGCCCGCAAGCGCGGCCAGCGCGGCTTTCATCACCGTTCCCATGTCTTTCATCGCCGTGGCGCCGGTTTCCGCGATCGCGCCGTCGACCGCCGCCGCGATTTCGTCCGCCGATGCCGCCTGCGGCAGATATTCTTCAAGCACCGCAAGTTCCGCTTTTTCTTTGTCGGCGAGTTCGGTCCGTCCGCTGGCAGTGAACTGTTCGATTGAGTCCTTGCGTTGTTTAACGAGTGAGGTGAGGATCTTCATTACCTCATCATCCGTCAGCACCGCGCCGACTCCGCGCTTGTTTTCTTCATTCATCAGCGCAGCCTTCGCCATCCTCAGCGTCGATAGCCGATTCGCGTCTTTTGCCTTCATTGCGGCAGTCATGTCGCCGACAAGTTTGTCCTTTAAGCTCATGGATATCAGTTTAGCGGAATTTGGATCGACGGTTCAAAAGCGCCTCGCCCGGAAAAGCCCGATATGCTAATCTGTGTCTTCTTTTGGATATGAAACTGAACTGGATCTTCGGAATTCTGGCCGGCGTCTTTATGGTCGTTTTTACGCTTTATCCGCAACTGAAGTTGTGGCAGGTACGCGGTGACGACTGGCAGGGGCATTATGCGTACAACGACATCGATGAGGTCGCGTACGCTTCGTATGTGAAGGCACTGATCGACGGCCGGCCGCGGAAGAACGATCCATATACGGGCCGCGACGATTCGGCGGAGCATCCGCAGCCCGAGTCGCTTTTTTCGATCCAGTTCGCGGCACCGTATTCGATCGCGATTCCGGCGCGCGTTCTCGGAATCGGGGCGCCGTGGGCAATGACGCTCGGCGGCTGTATCGCGGGATTGCTTGCCGCGCTCGCGTGTTTTTGGGTTCTCGGGCGAATATCGGGCGATTCGGCGTTCGCCGGTGCGGCGACGCTCGCGATCCTTGCCGGAGGCGCGTTGGCCGCGGGAGAGGGCGCGATCGGCGAGATTCTCGGCACCGGCTTTTCGTATCCTTATTTTCCTGCGTTCCGCCGATACATTCCGGCGATCCTTTTCGTATTTTTACACGTGGACGACCGGCGCCGCCTGGCTGGCAGCGGTCGGAATTACGTGGATCGCGCTCAGAAACCGGACATGGCGGCGTGACGCGATCACGCTGGCGGCGTTTGCCGGCGGCTGCGGCGTGTTTTTGGCGCCGTACGCATATCTTTTGTCGAAACGCTCGCATACGATGGATGACGTCCAGTTGCTGGTCAATTCGCGGATGCCCGATCTTTTCCGGATGCCGGAGTATATCGCGGCGTTCGTGCTCTTGCTGATCGCGGCCGGCGTCATTTTCAAGGTTATTGATCTCAGATCGCGCGGGACCGTCTTTTCGATCTCGCTGGCGCTCGTTCCGTTTATCGTTTTCAACCAGCAGGTGCTCACCGGCAGGGAACTGCAGCCGATCCACTATCAGGTATTCATCGGCAATTACGTCGCATTGCTGGCGCTGTTCGTGACGATCGGGACGATGGTTGCCCGGACCGATCTCTTCGGCCGTCCGGCAATGCGCGCCGTGTCGTGGGTTCTGTTGTTCGCCGCCGCCGCCTGGGGATTCGTTGAGTGTCATTACACGGTCCGGGTTCTCGACGATGTCAATATCGCACGTGACAAGGCGATGCCCGTCGGAAAACGTCTGACGGAACTCGCTTCCGGCGATCCGCAGGGGTTCAAGTCGGTGGTTTTCCATTATGAGATCGCCGAAGGCGATGATCTTCCGACGATCGCGCCGCAATCGGTGCTGTGGGCGCGACATCAGCATGTTTTCGCCGGCGTCACATGGCAGGAAAACAAACAGCGCTATTATCAGTATTCATTCTTCAGGAACTACATGCCGGACGATCTGGCCGAGGGCATCAAGCGCGGCGATTTTGTTTCGTCGATCGCGCTCTTCGGCTGGGGACGCCATACGGATCGGCTGAATTCGGCCTACAAGCCGCTGACGTACGGGGAAGTCGACGCCGAAGCCCGAGAGTACGGGCGGTATCTCGACACTTTCGATCCGCGGAAATCGCCGGATACGATCCTGTCGTACGCCGTCATCCCGAACACGTACGAGGTTGATCTGACGAATCTCGACCGGTTTTACGAACGCGATAACGGCGAGGTCCTCGGCGATCAGGTACTTTACCGGCTGACACTGCGGCCGCAATAGAAAAAGCATCCGCAAACGCTGCCTGTCGAGGTGAAAGAGCGGAATCTGAAAGAGAACCGTCTGAATTTGATGGTTTGTTCAAAATTCAAGAATCAACATATTCAACATTCAAAGTTGATTGGATTTCTTGAATGTTGAGTTTTGAATTTTGATTCTTGAAGCAGGATTCAGGATCGCTTTGCGCCCCGGCGTTATTGCGGAAAAACAAACCGGGTGTTCCCGCAAAGACACCAAGGCGCAAAGCGACTGGTGATTTCGTGAAGATGCCGATGGGATCCGAGCTTTTCAAACAATGCCGTCCTAAACGTTTTCAATTGATCATCGAAGTATTCGGAAAACATGCGTGGACGAGGTGAAAAGAGCGGAATCTGAAAGAGAACCCTCTGAGTGTGATGGTTTGTTCAAAATTCAAGAATCAACATATTCAACATTCAAATTTGATTGGATTTCTTGAATGTTGAGTTTTGAATTTTGATTCTTGAAGCTGCTCTGAGCCATGAAAAAGACCGCCACAGCGGGCGGTCTCGGTATTAAGTAAGTAAAGCTGGTTCGGTAAAACTTAGGCTGCGAGTAAATCATTTGACGTCTCGGCAAATACTCTTCTGCCATTGAGCGCATCGTCGATGATCTCACGAACGGCAGACGCATCCGGATTGACATCCATGCGCGCACAGGCGCGAAGATGACGAATGATGCCTTCGGTCGCGATTTCCAACGCCGGTCCGCCGAGTTTGGCGTAACGGCGGGCTTGAATATGATCGATTTGCAAGATCCGTTCCTGCAAAGTCATTTGTTTTGCTGCTGCCACTATTTATTCTTCTCCTTCCTTTCTCGGAATCCTGTCTCTCTTCAAATGTTGCGAACCGCAACAACTAAGCTGAAAACGGCTTTCTTGAAAAAGCACATCACAGAAAATCTTAGTTGAAATAAAAAAGCGCTTTGTTGCTAGTATTTCTTGTTCTGTCGGAACGTTTTCAACTTATGAACCAAATGTTAACAAAAAAAAACGACCTTGTCACCATTTTTTTTGCGCCGGCCAATGAATACGGGCATTCCTGAATAGGCGTGCAACGAAAAACCGGCCGCCGTGAGAGGGCGACCGGTTTATCAAATCTTTAAGAATACGAGCGTTTAGCCGATCGCGTCTTTCATCGATTTGCCGACACGGAACTTAACAGTCGTTTTGGCCGGGATCTTGATGGTCGCGCCCGTCGCCGGGTTGCGGCCTTCGCGCGCAGCACGCGTCGCTTTCACCAGTTTGCCGAAGCCGGGAAGGGTGAATTCACCGTTTGCCTTGACTTCGCCGGCGGCGAGGCTCGAAAGCGCGTCGAAAAGACCTTTGACGTCAGCCTTTTTAAGGCCGGTCGAATCAGCCAAGCTGTTAACGATTTCCGTTTGTGTCATTTTTGCCATATCTGAAATTTAACCTCCAAAGTTTGTAAATACTACGTCAATTGAACATCTTTATTTGCAAGATTGCAAATACAGAAAAGGGGCATATTTAATACCAATCTCCAATAAACGACTGGTCGGGGCGAGATGATTCGAACATCCGACCTCTCGGTCCCAAACCGAGCGCACTACCAGGCTGTGCTACGCCCCGGAAAGCGTCAAGTTTCAAGTGAGAAACAATAACAAGTGCCGAATTTTACAGGCCAAAAATGCGATGGTCAAGTTAGATTCAGGCAAATCGGGCCAAATACGCCTTTATTTGCCGGGTCGCCGCCGAACGGTGGCTGATTTGCGATTTTATCGCGTCAGAAAGCTCTCCGAAGCTCTGTTGGTAACCGTTTGGTACAAAGATCGGATCGTAGCCGAATCCGTTCGAACCGGTCGGTGAAAACGCAATCGAGCCTTCGCAAACGCCCTCGGCCGTGTACAAAATCCCGCCGCCGGGATCGGCGACCGAAACAGCGCAGACGAAACGCGCGGTCCGCAAATGTGCCGGAACGTTGTTTAGTTCGCCGAGCAGTTTCACGATCCGCGCGCGGTCGTCCGCGTCATCACCCGCATAACGTGCGCTGAAAACGCCCGGTGCGCCGCCGAGAGCATCAACGGCAAGCCCCGAATCGTCCGAAAGCGTCATAATTCCCGACAGTTTCGCGTATTCCGATGCCTTCAGTTCAGCGTTTTCGCGAAAGGTCGCGCCGGTTTCCGCAACATCGGTCAGGATCGCAAGATCAGCCAGTCCGACGATCTCAAAGGCGGTGCCAGATAGAAGATTGAAAAGCTCGGTGACTTTGCCCTTGTTGCGCGTCGCTGCGAGTAGTTTGAGACGGCTCATAAGTTGTAATTCTATTGGATTTCCGGCTCTCGGCAAATCGGATGCGACTGAAAAAAATCTTGCCTCAACCGCGCCCGATGCGGTATAAAAGATATAGCGGCTGACCCTTCCGCACCTTACTTTATCCGACATCTTCAGAGAGGAATCCCAGTTTGGACGCTATCGTTTCCCCCAAAGCAGGAAGAGAACAGGTTAAACCTGCGGCAGTTGCCGATGTGCGCGCCGCCGCCGATACCCGCGCCGCGGTGGTCAGCAAAGACCGGCTGATCTTCGATCTCGGTCTGTGGCTGTCCGGCCTCCAGAGCTTTTTGAATATTCAGAATCACGCGTTTATCGAAGAAAATCGGACGAAGGCGTCGACGCGTGATTGGACTCGGGAGTTCCGATTGTCGCGTTCGACGCTTCTTTTGTGCTCGCGGCTCACCTTTCAGCTCGCGAAGTTGCTCAAAGAGGAGAGCCGGACGGGCGGAAACGTTGAAGAGGTCGATCTGATTGAGGATTTCAAGGGACTCAAGGAAAACAGCTCGATCACGCCGGAAGAGATCTACAAACTTTCAATGACTCTCAAGGACGCGTCGCTGCTGAATGACGGCCTGATGCGCGCTGCACCGCTCAAGTTCGGCGAATGGACCGCCTGGTGCAACACGCTTGTCGAAAAGCTCGATTCGGTCCCGGTCGTCACCAAGCTCATTGCGTCGGCCGAAAAGGAGGGCGAGGAGTATTTGCCCGACGCGCTTCGGTCCCTGCTCGAGAGCAAGCCGTTGCCATTCGCCGTCGAAGCCGATCTCAGACTCGTGTTGCCGCGATTCGCAAAGGTTCTCAAGTGGCTCTCCGTGATCGAAGAAATGCTCCGTTCGGACGCGCCGCTGAAATCGTCACTGCTGATCTTTTCGCGGATCTATGAGCAGATCCAGGAGTTGACGGGCTACATCAATAACCGGCTTTTGCGATATCCGAACGAGGAAGACGAATTGTTCGGGCAACTCGACGGAGCCGTCTACACGGCGTCGATCGAATTGCGAAAGGTTTACAATCACGAGCTCGCCGGACTGGCCGAAATGCGGTCGGTTCCGATGATCTATGCAAAGATCGAGACGGCGTGGGCGTTGCTCAACGACAGTTTTCAGCTGACTCTCATAAATTTCGCTCAGATGCTCGATCCGAAGATCGGTAATGAAAAAGTGTTCCCGAAACTGAAGGAAAAGCTCGAGCATTCGCTTAAGTTGAGACACGAGATGTGGACCCTTCTCAACATGGTCAAGGAAGCCGAAAAGCTTGCCGGCGAATTTCCGATGAAGAAACTGCACGCACAAATGACGCTTTTCCTTGGATCGAGCCTGAATCTGCTGTTCTACAAAGATCGCGAAACGGTTGAACGCTTTATCGAGGAAGTGCTGGTGACGACAAGCAAGAAGGATCTGGTGCCGTTGCTGCACCGATTCGGCGCTTATCTTGAAACGCTCTTCGGACAGGTCAACATGCGCGTTGTTCTTTCCGCGCACCCTTTCGAGGTTGATCGCTAAGTTTTCTGCCCATCAGGTAAGGCTCTGGCAACGGTCGCGAAGATCGATTGCCGGTGCCTTTTTCATTATTAAGGGACGCATTTCCGGAGTTATTGAGAGCGAAGCGTTGCCAGCGGTTTTCGGAAGAGAACGTCGAAACTTGCGATTGCGCCGACGATTGTGACGAGCAGCGCCGTGATTCCGATGCCGGCGAGCGTCAGCGAAAGATCGGGTTGCCATTCGATATCGAAGATGTACTTCGAAACCGCAAACGAAAGCCCGGTGGCAAACGTCGCGCCGATCACTCCGGCAAGGAGCCCCAGAAGT
>JBGASE010000174.1:0-7181 GCA_044229875.1 Pyrinomonadaceae bacterium
GAGTGGAACGGCCTCGTGATCATCTATTCAGGGTCACTCGGAGCGCCGGCGCTTACGGACGGATCGCTTTTTGGCTTTATGAAAAGTCGTTTTGATCGTGCGATTGCAATGCGAAAGTACGATGCCGGACGGGTGAAAATCATCGATGGCGGCTTTCGGGAAGTCAACGGACCGTGGTCCGAGATTTTTCTCGTGCCGCCCGGAGCGAGCGAACCGATTCCCACTGAAACGGTTCCGAAACCGTCGGTCGATTTTTCAAATTCGTTGCTTATCGGGACCGGATTTGTCTCAATCGAAGCGGCCTTGATCAAGAAGCCCGAACCCTTGGTCGAGATCGCGGAGCCGGATGAATCCGAAACCGATCCGTCAGATTCCGAAACGGACGAATCGGATCTGGTTCAATCTGACGAATTTCCCGAGGATCAGCCGACCGACGATGAGTTGGACGACGAGGAGTACTTTGAGGAGGTCGAGTTAAAGCCCGGCGAATTCGGCTGGGTGAGACTCTGGGCGGATCTGCTCATCAAGAACGCCGACGCGCACGGTACGGTGATCTTCTATGCCGACAATTCGGAGTACGACATCGGGCTCGCAAAATCGTTGATCGAGGAATGGATCAGAACATCGTCGAAGGAACGGGGCGTCGATCCCAAGCGGATCGACGTAGTTTATGGGGGATATCGCGAGTTTGTAGACGTGGATCTTTGGTTCATTCCGAAGGGCGGAAAACCGGCTGTTCCGAAACCGGAAGTGAAACGGATTGCGACCGACCAGGAACCCTCAGGAAATTGAAACCGGGAAAATAGGAGAAGAATTGAGTCACAAAGTGAGAACTAAAGTGTGAAAATGGAAGAGTTCGAGGAGTCCGATTAGGGGTCAAATGCACTGCGGATCGCAAACTTAAACACCTATTATTTTCCATTCTCAATTGTCCGCTTTCCATTGTCGATTGTCCGTTTTCAATTGCCCATTTTTTCTACTCATGCTTGATCTGATCATCATCGGCGCCGGTCCGGCCGGAATCTCAGCTGCGTTCGAGGCGAAAAAGCTCGGACTCGACTATCTGGTCATCGAAAAAAACCTCATCGGCAGCACGATCTACAAATATCCGGTCGGGCTGACGGTTTTTTCGACCGTTGACGAACTCGAGCTTGTTTCAGGAACGCTCAAACCGGCACGCGAAAAGCCGACGCGGGAAGAGCTTTTGTCATATTACACGCGGTTCGTTCTCGAAAACGGGCTCAATGTACAGACGGAGGAAGAGGTTCTCAAAGTCGAAAAAGTCGGCGCCGGAACATTCCGGATCGTCACCTCCAAAGGCGTCTACGAATCGCGTTCCGTACTGTTCGCGATCGGGGCGATGGATCACATCCGCCGGCTCAATGTTCCGGGCGAAGATCTCCCGAAAGTCCATCATTTGTTCCGCGAGACGTATCCGTACGTCCGAAAGAACGCGATGGTCATCGGCGGCGGCAATTCAGCCGGCGAGGCCGCGCTTTTTCTGGCGCAGGAGGGCGCGCATGCGATCCTCGCTATCTTCCGCGCCGACTGGGAAAACAACGATCCGAAGCAAGGCTGCATCAAGTACTGGGTCAAACAGCCGCTCGAAGAAGAACTCTCAAAGGATTGCCTGAACGTCTATTTTCTGAAGCGCGTGGTCGAGATCCGCGAAACCGAGATCGTGCTTGAGAACGAGGACGGAAAGATCGAGACCTTTCCGAACGATGTCGTTTTTATCCTCATCGGTGCCGACGCCGAACTCGGACTGCTCACCGAGCTCGGCGTGACAACCCATACCGGGAAATATGGCGAAGTCCCCGACTACGATCCCGAGACGTTTGAGACGAACGTCGCCGGCGTTTATGTCGCCGGGCATTTCACCGAATCGCGGCACATTGCGGGCGCAATTCAGGTTCCGCGAAGGATAATTCCGAAGTTGACGTCAATGTTACGCAACTGCCGTTGATCAAGCCGGATTTCGCGCCGGTGGGCCCAATTGGATTTTGAACGGGTTTTTGTTCGGATACCGGAGTCATCTGACAGCTATCGTCTGTTTGTCTCACACGACGTTCACAAGATGAGCAGCTTAGCTTGCTCTCAATTTTAGATTGATGAGATGCCGCTCGAAAAAGCAACTGAAATTCTGAAGCAAACGTTCGGATACGATGAGTTCCGGATGAACCAGCAGGCGGCGATATCATCGGTGCTGGCAGGTGAGGATTGCGTCGTTTTGATGCCGACCGGCGGCGGAAAATCGCTTTGCTATCAGATCCCGGCGCTGATGCTCGATGGTCTGACGCTCGTCGTTTCGCCACTCATCGCACTGATGAAGGATCAGGTCGACGCGCTGCGCGTCAACGGAGTCGAGGCGGATTTTCTCAATTCGAGCCAAACGTCGCGGGAACAGACCGCCGTCTTCAAAAAAGTGCGAGCCGGGTTGACGAAGATTCTTTACGTTGCGCCCGAACGACTGCTTCAGTCCGGCGATCTTTTCCTCGATTTCCTGCGCGAGATCAAACCCGCGCTTTTCGCGATTGACGAAGCTCACTGCATTTCAAGCTGGGGGCACGATTTTCGCCCCGATTACATTCAGCTCGGCAAGCTCAAGCTCAATTTCCCGAACGTTCCGGTGATCGCACTCACGGCAACGGCCGACAAACTCGTCCGAAAGGACATCTTTGAGCGCCTCAATCTGCCGCACGCGAAGCTTTTTATTTCAAGTTTCAACCGTCCGAACATCTTTTATCGGGTCGAACCGAAACGGAACATGTTCGGTCAGTTGCTTCAGTACCTCGGTGAGCGTCGCGATCAGAGCGGGATCATCTACTGCCTCAGCCGCGCCGGCGTCGATTCGCTCGCAGCCGATCTTCGAGATGAAGGCTATTCGGCGATCGCCTATCATGCCGGCCATGACAAGGCGACGCGTGACCGGCATCAAGAACTCTTTCTCAACGACGAGGCGAAGATCGTGGTCGCGACCATCGCTTTCGGGATGGGGATCGACAAATCGAACGTCCGTTTCGTCGTCCATTGCGACCTGCCGAAGAACATCGAGAGCTATTATCAGGAGACGGGCCGGGCCGGGCGCGACGGACTTCCAAGTGACGCGCTGCTCTTTTTCAGCTGGGGCGATGTCACGAAACTGCGCGGATTCGCTGAGGTCGAGGGAAACGCCGAGCAGACTGAAATAATGCTCCGCAAGCTTCAGACGATGGGCGATTTCGGCCAGCTTCGGACATGCCGACGGCGGTTTCTGCTCAACTACTTCGGCGAAGACCTCAACGAAAACTGCGGTCACTGCGACAACTGTCTGAAGAAGTTCGACCGGTTCGACGGTACGATCGTCGCGCAAAAAGCGCTCAGCGCCGTCGTCCGGACGAGTGAACGAATGGGGATCAATTACATCGTCGATTTTCTGCGCGGTTCGAAATCGCAAAAGATCTGGCCGCGTCACCGGGAACTTAAGACATACGGCGTCGGAGCCGATCTGTCACGGGAAGAGTGGTTTGAATACCTCAATGAACTCATCATTCAGGGTTTTCTGATGAAGACCGATGGCCAGTATCCGGCGTTGGCGTTGACGCCCAAAAGCTCGGGCGTTCTCAAAGGCGAAACAGCCGTCGAATTGATAAAGGCGACGAAGATCGAAGCTGCGGCCGATGAGTCGGCGCTCAAGCTCGCGCATGAAGATGAATTATTCGAGAGTCTGAAACTGCTTCGATCATCGATCGCGCGGGCGCAGGGCGTTCCGCCGTACATAGTCTTTTCGGACGCGACGCTGATTGAGATGGCGACTTATCTTCCGACCGAGATCGAGGAACTTGAATCGATCTCCGGCGTCGGCGAAATGAAACTCAAACTCTACGGCTACGATTTCACCGACTGCATCCGTGAATACTGTGAATTGAACTCAATCACGACGCGGATCGGACTCATCAAACGCAAGCGTCGGCGAAGATGACAAAAAGCCCGCGCTGAGAAATGCAGCACGGGCCTTGTCTTGTTTGGTCGGAGGCGTAACCTAATTCTGGATTTTCTCTCCTTTGACGACGACGACCTTGGCGCCGTTGAACTTGTCAGCGATATTTGCCGGATTGATCGAGTAACTGATGACGTCCGTCGACTCATCGGCTTTACCGCCAACCGTTTGGACCCATTTGAACGGGAACTGAAGTCCGCCAACGGTTCGATAGTCTGAGTATTTGATTTGAAATTCGGCCATTTCAGGAGCCGGCAGGGTTCGCTCAAAGACACGCGCATCAACGTCACCGGGCTTTTCTTCCTTCGTAACCTTGAAGACCATCATCATCGGTTTGTGTCCTTGATATGACAGCATCCGCGGCAAACTCGAGGTCTTGTCGATGAACAATTTCAGAGTCTGGCCATCGACCGTCGCATTGATGACGTCACATGCCGCACCGTCAACATTGCCGTCACCGGCGTAGATGTAGCTGACATCGACACCTTCGGGCGCATTCAGGAGAAGGGAAAGCGTGGTTCGGAACAGTTCAAGCGGGTGATTCCCGATGCCATCCGGTCCAACCTTCGCCTCGCGCAGGACGATCTCCTGACCTTGCACCGGAGGCATGTCTGCGCCGTTCTCATCTTTGAAGACGACGATCTTCTTACCCTCAACCGTTCCGTTTGCCAGTTTGCCGGTTCGAACGATAGTCGGAGCGACGTCTTCGGTCACAACTTCCTCGGTGCCGTCTTTTTTCTTGATGACTACACGTTTGACGGTATCTCCGCCTTCGGTCTTCCACTGAACATTTTGACCGTCGCCGGTGACGACGACGTCAACCTTGCGCTCAACCGTCTTGTCACCCTGTCCGTCGGGACTTCCGATTTTGAGCATCTTGCTCATTCGGCCCGTGAGGTCGAAATTGATCTCAACATCGCCGCCTTCGACGCGTGAAATGCCGTCGAATTCAAACGTCTTCGATGTCTTGCCGGCGATCGTCATACTGCGGACATTGTTGATCGCCGTTTCGCCGCCAATTGCGACACGCGCTTTCTGAAGGACGGCAAGCGCACGTTCGTCAGACTTGAATTTGGCGCCGACCTCGTTGATCACGCCGCCGATTGCGGTAAAAAGCAAAGTTGCGAATAAAACAAAACCGATGAATCTTCTCATTTTCCTCATTCTCCTTATTGGTTGATTATTGCATTGAAAATTTCTTTCGTCACGATTCACGATCCGCGACAGTTTGAATTCTCGCATTCGATTTCGATGAAGTGATTAAGACGAAGCAAAGAAAATGTTAAGAATGTAAAATGTTTTGTAAAGCCATTGATTCGTTGTCTTTACAGGTATCATAATGCGTTTGGGTTGTATGAAACGTATTTCACCGTCATATCTGTTTGTTGGCGCAATGATCGTATTGCTTGTTGTGCTCGGTTCGTTGCAATATGTCTGGCTCGGCCAGGTCAGTGACGGAGAACGAGCCCGACTTCGTACACGTGTTGACGCAGATACTCGCCGGTTTGCGGATGATTTCAATCGCGAAATCCAGATTTCATACTTCAATTTTCAGCTTGCCCCGGGTGTGTGGGAATCCGCGGACCGCGTTGAATTCCGGGAGCGGTATGATTTTTGGCTCGAACGATCGTCGTACCCGAAGTTGATCAAGAGCTTCACATACGCAAACCTCGAAGCAGGGACTTTCGAGCGATTCGATCCGGTGTCGCGATTGTTTGTCGTCGGTGAGTTGTCGTCGAGCCTCGAGAAATTACGACCGTTGCTGACCCGGAGCGGCGAATCCCGGACGGTTGTCGATGAAGTTCCGGCCCTTTTGATGCCCGTTTATCCAGCACAGATCAATCGAATACGTGTTCGAAACTCAGAGCCTCCGCCGAGTTTGCAATTCAGCCCGGAAATGCCGGAAAAATTGGGATTTCTGATCATTGAACTTGATCCCAATACGATTCGGGATGCGCTTTTCGCCGATCTCAGGAACAAGTACTTTTCGGAAGCCGATGGCGAGTACGACCTCGCGATAGTCAATAATTCGAACGAGCAAGTTGTCGGGACAAAACCACTCGCGGCGCCTGACGCAACGGTTGCTTTGATGAATTTGGCATCCGAAGATTTCGTCTTTTACGCCAATCGGAATATTTTGCCGCGTGTCGCCGGCGTTAAGCGAAACATCGTTTTCAGCGCAACGACACGCCATCTTGAAACGCGACGCGGAGAAGAGTTGAAGCCCATTTCAGGCGGAGAGAATTCAAATTCGAATGTCGAAGTTCGGGTTGTAACCGACAACGTCTCACCCGCCGAAATCGGAGAGATGAAGTTTCCTGGCGAGATGTTCAACCCGCCGTGGAAACTTCAGGTTCAACATCGATCCGGCTCGCTTGACGAATTCGTCGCCGGGACACGTCGCCGGAATCTTGCGGTCGGTTTCGGAATTCTGGGACTCCTCGGTGCCAGTATGATGTTCATCGCTGTTTCGACCCAACGCGCCCGAAGTTTTGCCCAAAAGCAGGTCGATTTTGTTTCAAGCGTCTCGCATGAGTTCCGGACGCCGCTTGCTGTCATCTATTCGGCGAGCGAAAACCTTGCGGACGGCGTTACGAGCGGACCGGATCAGGTAACGCGTTACGGCGAACTGATCAAGAACGAGGGGCGTAAGCTTTCGGCGATGGTTGAGCAGATTCTTGAATTCGCCGGGGCGAGATCCGGTAAACGCCGATTCGACTTTCGGCCGTCCGATGCCGCTGAGATCGTCTCGGATGCGATTTCCGAATGCGGCCCGCTTCTGAAGGAGAAAGAATTCGATGTTGAAACCTGGATCGAACCGGAATTGCCGACGATCAATGCCGACCGCGTCGCGCTCTCGCAGGCCGTCCAGAACCTGATCGTCAACGCCGTCAAGTATTCAAACGGTTCGAAATGGGTGCGGATCGAGCTTCAGCGTTGGAGTGAAGGCGTCGAAATATCGGTCATCGACCGCGGCATCGGGATCGGGAAAAAGGACCTCAGACAGATCTTTGAGCCGTTCTATCGCGCCGGTGTCGTGGTTGATGAACAGATACACGGCAACGGGCTCGGACTTAGCCTCGTAAAGGAAACCGTCGCGGCGCACGGTGGTAAGATCGACGTTGAGAGCCGCGTCGGAGAGGGAAGCCGCTTTACGATCAGGATTCCGGTTTGAGGATGTTCAATGAGAGTTTTGCTTGTC
>JBGASE010000175.1:0-7148 GCA_044229875.1 Pyrinomonadaceae bacterium
AATATTTATCCGATCCGGAACTGACATGGTCGCTTGCCTCCTCAATTCACGAAATCGCTTTCTGCCGGCGGCACTGCCGGCGCCTCGTTCAGGATCCGCGCGACCTCACTGATCGTTGCCGCGTCCGATCCGATGTAGTGCTTCATCGTCGTTTCAAGCCGGGCGTGGCCCGCGATCTTGCCGGCGGTAGCCAAAGGTATACCTTTCGCATTGAGTTTGGTGATCGCCGTCCGGCGGAGATCGTGAAAGCGCAGGTCCTCGACGCCGGCGATCCGCTTCGCCGTCGCCCAGCTTCGCTTGAAGCCGGAGAACGGGAAGACGTTGCCGGCTGATCCGAAGTTCGGCAGATTCCGGAGCTCGGCGATCGTCCGGTTGGTCAGCGGCGCCAGGCGTTCCTTTTCGGTTTTCGTGTGCGTCCCTACGATCAGGACAAGGTTGTTTTCGAAATCGAAATCCTGCCATCTGAGTTTGAGGATTTCGCCGCGCCTCATCGCCGAATCGAGCGCGAGAAGGATGACCGCCCTCAGATATTCGTTGTTCGGCGCTTTGGCGTCTTCTTTCTTTATTTTCACTTCCCGGCGCTTGCCGCTTACGGTCCGCGTGTAGGCCGCAAGCGGACGAACTTCGCATGCTGCGAGGAGCAATTCTTCCTCGGCGGCCGTCAGGAGCCTGGTCCTCGCTTTTTCGGCATCGATGTCGATGACTTTCGCGCCCGCGAAGATGTCTCGCAGGACCCATCCTTCCTGAAAGGCGTACTTCATCATCCGGCGCATGACCTGCAGGTCTCTGTTGACGGCGGTCAGCGAAACCGACGCGCGGTCGCCGGTCGTTGGCCTTCGGAGCCGCCATACGCGGTACGCGCGAAGGTCCGCCTGCTCAATCTTGCCGATCGGCTTTTTGCCGAAGTACTCGCAAAGCGTATTAATGCACCCTATCACCGATCTGTAGGATCTTACGCCGTCGATCTTCCTGCCTTCATGGATAACGGCCGGCTTGTAAAACGTGGCCTTGCTTTTCTCGCAAAGATCATGAAACGACATCGCGGCCCCGGTTGCGATGCGTCCGCCTGTCCTTTCGATCTCGGAAACCATTTGCTTCAGGCCTTCGACCGCCTGGACACGCAACTCGAATTGCTTCTCTCTTCTCCTCAAGTCCCCGGTATCAGGATCCGAGAACCGGATCTCAGCAACCCACTTGCCCGCCCGCCGGTCCTTCTTGCCTTTTCCTTCGCCTTTGGCTTTCTTTTCTTTCCGCCTGTAGATCGTCGTCTTGATGTCCATTCCTGCCTCCACAGCTTTTGTCCGGTTTCTGTCCGGTTTTTGTCCGGTTTTTTCCACCGGACAGCGGGATAATTCGTGAAAAGTATAGAACAAACTGAACGACTCTGCAAACGCCCAAACCCAATGTTCACAAGCACTTCGACAAGTCAAATTGCACAAACAAACGGGTTGCGGATTTTCGCGGCATCCGACTTCGAACCAGAGGGTCGCAGGTTCGAATCCTGCCGGGTGTACCAGAATTTAAGAAACAAAAGGGCGGTCATTGCGATCGCCCTTTTCGTTTGTCATCAGAAATCCTAAAGTTCCGGGATCCAGAAGTCGCGGCCGCCTGACTGGACCTTCTTCAAACCGAGTCCCGGCAACTCGCTCTCCCTGACGCCGAGAAATGTAAAGTGAGGCATATCCGACGGAATCGTCTGGTACCAGCCGTGTTCGGCCATGATCGAACGTGCACGTGCGTCAGCATGCTGTTCGATGTCGATCGCAAGCAACGAAATATGTTGCGATGTTCCCGGCGGCGCGACCGAGTACATGATCGTTTTGGACAAATCCTGCGCAAAGAAAATGCCCTGATCTTCTAGTCTCAGGATTTCAGGAATCTGCGCCGCCGGGGAAAGTCCGGCGATCCGGTCCGCCTCCGCCTGCGTCAGCCTTCCCTTTGAAACCCAGTGCTTGAGTCCCGGATCGACGCGGCTTTTCCAGTTATCGACCGTTTGGCCATAGGTTCGTTTTGACGAATCCGCGTTTCGCGGTCCGATGCTTATTGCCTCCGTACGTCCCTTTGCGACTGCCGCCTTGAACGCCTCGAGCGCGGCCGATTGAAGCGTCACGCCGATTCCTCCGAACGTTTCGCTCGACGCCGAAACCGATCCGTGGAAGGCGGCAACATCCGCTTCATCCTGAAATACCAGTTTCGGCGGCGCGGTCACGCCCTTCGCGACAAGCATTGAACCGTACTCGCGCAAGATGCGCTTGCCGACATCATCGTTCGGCAAAGTGAAACCCGCCGGCAGATTCGCCGCAAATCCGGTCTTTTGATTCGGGCTTCGGTCAGTCATCGGAACGGTCGGGCTCGATGCCGCGGGCGAAGCTGAAGCCATTGGTGTCGCGGTGCTTGCCGGCCGGGTGCGGTTCTGTATCGAATCTGCCGAAAAGCAGCCCGCCAGTCCGAGGCCGCAGATGGCCGGAATCAGCAATCCAAACTTTGTACTTTTCATAACTCACTTGATGAATGCGGCATAAACCCAACCCCGCTTGCCCGATTCGGTTTGGACATAGGCGTAGTTTGAATTGATCTCGCGACCGTCTTTTGTCACAAACCATTCCCAATTGTCCGAGTATTCGATGACATAAAGCTTTTGCCCAGATGCGATCGTCCCGAGCTTCCCGGCCGTTTGCGAAGGGCCGGCGCGGAGCACGAGGTTTGACGTGTTTGAATAACGCACGGTCGTGTCGGGAGGCGGAGAGACCTTCGGTTCCGGTGTTTTTTCGGGTTTTGGCGTCGGTGTCGGCGACTTGGTTTTGACGCTGATCGTTTGAAGCCGGGCCAGATCGCCATTTTCCTTGCGGCCGCTCGTCTTGACCTCGAATGGCCAGAAATGATGCTTTCCGTCGTCGAAAAAACCGTCGATGAGCGCAAATGCGTAACGGCCCGCGGCCAGCTCTTGTTCTACCCAGATCCGTTTCATATCGGGCTTGCCGTCGATCGTCGCCGCCTTGAACTCGATCTGCCTGAGCGATCCGTCGTTCTTGATCGAATCGATCTCGATCAGTCGAAGATCGCTGATCGGTATGTCCTTGGCATCGGAATAAAGGATCAGGTTCGGTTTTGAGTCGGCCGCCAACGGCGTTTCGTTCTTTATCGCGTCGCGGGCATCAGCCGCGTTCCTGTAATCCGCCTTTTTGATCTCGGTCAATTTCGATTTTTCCGTACTTTTCAAATACAACCCAAAGCTGGCCGGCAAGACGTCACCCGTTTTGACGACCGGTCCGGCGAGATAGATCACGACCGCTGCGCCGATCCCGATAAACAGCAGTCCGATGACACCAAGGGCGATATACAATCCCGCCCGGCTTTGCGTCTCTACCGATCCGGCGGGCGGGATCGCCGGAAACGACTGCTGGAACGCCGCATACGAATTCTGAAATTGCGGATCCGTCGGTGGCGGCTGGATCGGGGTCACTTGTGGGATCTGAGAGTGGATCACGGTCGGCTGCGACGGATTCGGATCGGGAAAGACACCCGGTGCCATCACTGTCGGCGGCGGCTCGGCCTGAAAAAACGTCAACCCGCAGTGAACGCAGAACGCGTTGCCGTCTTCATTGTACGAATTGCATTTCGGGCAAAACATCTCCGTATCTCCGGGCACATAATAACGCCGAACGGGCCGTTATGACCACCATCCGGCGTATATCACAATTTCGGAATCCAGAATTTCTGTCCGCCGACGGTCACAGCTTCGAGCCCGAGCGCCGGAAGTTCGCTCTCGGCGACTCCGAGATAAGTAAAATGCGGAAGATCGCTTTTCACCGTCTGAAACCAACCGTGCTTTGCGAGAATCGCCCGGACCTGAGGATTCGAAAACTGTTCGACATCGAGCGCGAGCATGAATACGTGCTGCGAAGCACCAGGCGCCGCAACCGAATAAAGGATCGATTTTGACAGATCTTTACTGAAAAAATATCCCTTCGATTCCCAAGCCAGCACCTGCGCGACCTGCGATCGGATCGGCATTTGGCGCGACGCATCGGCATCCGCGCGGCTGATCTTGCCGCGTCCGACCCAATGATCGAGTCCCGGAAGATAACGCGATTTCCAAAGCCGGAGCGTGTCGTCGAAGGTTCGTTTCGCGGCCGTCGGTCCGCCGCGCGGCGTAATCGCGATCCCACGATTTCCCGCTTCTTCGCGGGCGGCTATGAGCGCGTCCATCGCGCCGGCCTGAAGCTCGATCGCGACTCCGCCGATCGTCGCCGATTTTGTCGCGATATTGCTGTGATAGAGCGCAACCTGCGTTTCGTCTTCAAAAACGCAGTTCGCCAAAAACCGGATCGAGTTGCCCGTGATTCCCTGTTTGAATGACGCGAACGTGTCGCCATTTCCGACCCACATCGCGCCGTATTCCTTGAAAACGCGGGCCGCAACCGGATCCGAAAGATCACAGATTTCGTCGAGCGCGATGCCGGTCTTCGAAACACGCTTCCCGTCTTCGAGCACGGTTCGCTTTTCGAGCGCCAGCCGTTTGGCAAGCACCGTCTGAATATCGGGCGTCTGGCCAAAAACGGCACCAACGGAAGCGAACAGCAGTATTAAAGAAATTCGGATCATCTTCATGGATTATACAAACGTCCGTTCCTCAAGCGAAAGGCGCCATTGCGAATCCGCGATGACGACGGCCGACGATCTGGTTCCGTAAACCGGTGTTTCGATGAATATTGCCGAAAGCAGTTTTTCACGCTCGTAACCGATGCCGGTTTCGGGCAATTCGTCATCCGGCGCCAGCGTTTTGTCGCCAAGAACCGCGAACAGGTTGTCCGCCGAAATTTCCCCGCCGGCAAGCGCGTCGCCGAACGCCTTTCTTCCGTTTCTGACTTTCGGCCACGGCGTGTCGAGAAGATGATTGCTGAGTCCGTAAATTCCGGCGTCCAATCGCCGCGGCACGTCGCCGCGATTCGAGAAATAGCAAAGCTCGCTGGTATCCCCGACGATCAGGTTAAACCCCGAAAAGTCGGACGCAACCGATTCGATATCTGCCAGGTACTGCATCGGTCCGACGTCCGAAGTCAGAAAATCACGCACCAGATCACCCCGGGACCGCGGGCCATTCGGCGCCGCCGGATCGCGAAAGTTGGTAACGGCCGCGAATCGCCCCGAGTCGGTAATGCCGAGCCACGCGCCGCCGTGAACCAGATCGCGACCGGCGTGGATCGACGGATGATCGCTCCAGCGGGCGGCCGACGCCGTCGGGCGATGATAAAACTCGTCCCGGTTGGCGGCGACGATCAATGGCCGAGCCGGATCAGTTTTGTAGGCGAAAAAGATGATGCACATGTCTTTATCGGTGACGCAGATAGAGTTTCAGAAGTTCCATAACGCCGATCGGCTGAACGCCGAGTAGGGCGTTCAAACTGCCGATACGGAACGCGATCTCCCATTGCCGGAACAGTATCCGGTAAGCGTCAAACAACGAAAATTTCGGATCATAAATGTTCGTCGCTTCACTGGTGACGCCGTTCAGTTCAACGATCTTGAAGTTCTCGCCGCGCCTGAACTCTTCCTCTGACGCGATCCGGATATCGAACCTGCCGAAACAGAAACCGTCGATCCCGCGGCAGATTTCGTCAATTCGTGACTCAAGCTCGGGCGTCAGCATGTCGCCGCCGTCGAGAAAGATCGCGCCGCGCGAATGCGTGCCGATGTCGATGATCATCCGGGATTCACCGGCGGCCGGAATGTCGTCAAGTTTCGGTTCATTTTGTGCCAAGTAGCTTTCGGCGAGGCAGATCGCGCGGTCATCGGCAAGAATCAGGTCCTCAAGTGTTGAAACGCCGTCTCCGACGACCTCGGGAAACCGCTTTCGGGTGATTGAGAAGATCTCGCCGCGTTCCGCATCGGGATATCGGTAGTAAAAGACGCTCGCTTCACCGCCGGGCGCGAATTCCTGAATGATGGCGTCGCCCGAGATCGCCGCGAGAGCCGGCGCGAGCATTTCATCCGATCGGACCACCGAAACATCGGCGCCGCGCTCGCCGGCGTCGGGTTTGATGACGACCGGAAACGCAAGTCCGTTGCGGGCCATAAAATCCCTCGCTGCGTCGGCCTTCGATTCACCGCTCAACAGCGCGTGCTTCGGAAGGAACGGAGCGGCCGCCGGCGAGGCCGCGATCATGTTGAGGATCGAGTGTTTTGATTCGCCGATCACGCCGCCTCCGGGGATTGCCGGATTTGCCGCGGTGAAAACCGTCCCGCGCCTGTATTTGAGACAGAGAAACAAAATCCCGACGACGACCGGAATGTAAAAAACGCGCACCGACCAAAACTCCCAAATGAACCGTCGTTTGATTTTGCCCCAAAGGATGCGTCTTGATTTGCGGACAAAAAGCTGAGGCACGACGCGTGCGACCAAAAACAATCCGAGTATGAGCCCGCCGCCGCCGAGCATGAACCGCCAGTCCTGGATCGAGTCGACGACTATCTGTCCGCCGAGAAAATAGCTTGCGCCGACGAGAATCGGCGTCCAGATCGCGACCGCCATCGAAAAATAAAGCGTAAACCACCAGAACGACGTGTGAAGAATTCCGGCCGTAACGTACAGCGGCATCCGCGTCCCGAAAATGAAACGGCTGACGAAGACGGCCGTCAGGCCCTGTCGCCGAAGCCATTTCGAGCTGCGCTCGATCATCTCGTCGGTGATGAAAAAGCGGACGATCCGGAACCGAAGCATCGGCCGTCCGAGAAAGCGACCGGCCGTGAAAAGAAGCACGTCACCGACGAAGATCCCGGCGTACGCGCTGGCGAGCGCCAACGGAAAACTGATCACGCCCTGACCGGCGAGAACGCCGGCACCGATCGCGGCAATGTCCTCGCTGACGAACGTCGCAAAAACGATGAGGACAAAGATCGAGAACGGCGTCAGGCCGGCAACGCTTCGAGCATCAATCAACTGGCTCTCGGCCGCCGCGGTAGTCGCTGCGGTCAAAAGCAAAATGCCGGCGGCATTCATCAGCCGTCGGCAATCAACAAGTTGATTTATGAATCGGTGCATCAGTTGGAATCGCCGCCAAGCATTTTACCGACAAACGGTATCGTTCCGCGACTCAGGAAGAGCGTGACCGCACTGCAGACGAAGACGACCAGCGCGAGAATGAACA
>JBGASE010000304.1:0-2776 GCA_044229875.1 Pyrinomonadaceae bacterium
CCCCGCGACGCTCTCCCGATCGGATCTTGTCAGGGAGGCTGCCGAACTGCTGCGGATCGCGATCGTTACCGTTCCGGCGGATACACAGATGCTTCTCGCGTTGGCGCTCTACGAGATCCGTCTCAAAGACTTCAAAAATGCCGAAACGCGTTTGGCACGGGTTCGGAAATCGATACCCGATTCACCTGAGCTCGCATTCGTCAATGCCGTTCTTGAGACCGAAAAGGGGAATTCGAAGATCGCCGTCTCGCTGCTTGAGCGGGCGCTTTCGGCCGAGCCCGACAACATCGACTACTTGCGCCAGTTCGTCATCGTCGCGATGCGTGCCGGACAACCGGCCGCCGGCGCGCGTGCCGCCGAACGGCTGACGGCGCTTCGCCCCGACGAACTCGAATACGTTTATCTGCTCGGCGCCGCGGCCCTCCAGGCCAACAGTCTGGCGAAGGCTGAAGCATCGCTCGTCCGATACACGATCGCGCGGCCGGCGGATTCGCGCGGATGTCTCGCGCTTGGGCTGACATACGCGGCGCAGGCCGAAAAGCTCGATCTCGGCCGGCGCCAGATGGAACAATGTCTGGTCATCAATCCGCGCAACTTCGAGGCCGCGTATCAGCTCGGCCTGTTTTACAAAACGCAGGGCGAGACGGCGAAATCACAGCAGTATCTTGAACTGACGGTCAGCATTTCGCCCGATTACGGCGCCGCCCTTCGCGATCTCGGCTCGGTTTACCTTTTGTCGGGCGCCGAATCCAAGGCGCGGCCAGTGCTTGAAAAGGCCGTCCGGCTTCTACCGAATGATGCGGAAACGCATTTTCAGTTGAGCCGGATGTACAACGTCCTCGGTGAGCGCGAACTCGGCCGCAAACATCTTGAGATTTTTCAGAGCCTGAGAACTCCGAAAAAAGACGGAATGGAATGAAATTTACAGCAATCCTGACATTGATCGCGGTTGCGCTTGCCGGTACGGCCGGAGCGCAGCCCGACGTTTGCAAAGATCGGAAGATCCCGCAACTGACCGACATTTACCCGAAAACCGGGATCAATTTTGTGCATACATCGGCGCCCGAGAAGAAGTACATCGTCGAATCGATGAGCGGCGGCGTGCTGCTCATCGATTACGACCGCGACGGCTGGCAGGACATTTATTTTACCAACGCGCCGACCGTTGAAATGGCGCTCAAAGGCGAAAAATCTACGAGCCTTCTCTATCGGAACAATGGGAATGGCACGTTTTCCGATGTTACCTACAAGGCCGGCGTCGGATTTCCGGGGTTTGCGATGGGCGGCGCGGTCGCCGATTTCGATCACGACGGCTTTCCGGATATGTACATCACGTGTCTCGGCGGAAACGTTCTTTACCGCAACAACGGCGACGGAACATTCTCCGACGTGACGAAAAAGGCCGGAGTCGCCGACGGACGCTGGTCGGCCGGCGCGGCCTTTGCCGATTACGACGCCGACGGCGATCTCGATTTGTTCGTCGCAAATTACGTCGATTTCAAACTCGACTGAAGGGCGCCGGCGACAGTTTTTACCGCAACAACGGCGACGGCACGTTCACCGAGATCGCAAAACCGCTCGGGATCCACGATCCGCAGGGCTTTTACGGAATGCAGCCGGTGTTTTCGGACTTCGGCGGAGCCGGGCGTCAGGATCTGTACGTCGCAAACGATTCGACGCCGAACTTCCTTTTCCGCAACATCGGTGGCGGAAAGTTCGATGATGTCGGTTTGCTTTCGGGGACGGCCGTCAGCGGCGACGGCTCGGAACAGGGATCGATGGGCGTCGCCGTCGGCGATTATCTCCACACCGGCCGCTTCGCGATCTACATCACGAATTTCGTCGACGAGTACAACACGCTTTACCGCAACAACGGCGATCACGATTTCACCGATGTTTCGTTCAACGCGCGCGTCGCCCAGGCCTCGCGCCCGTACGTCGGCTGGGGAACCGGATTTTTCGATCTCGACAACGACACTTGGCTCGATCTGCTCGTCGTCAACGGTCACGTCTATCCGCAGATGGACAATATTTCGTCGGGTTCGCGCTATCGGCAGAACAAACTGCTCTTCATGAATCTCGGCGACGGCACGTTCTGCAACGGATCTGCACAGGCCGGCGCGGCGCTGACCGAACTTCGCGTATCGCGCGGCGCGGCGTTCGGCGATCTTGACAACGACGGAATGGTCGATGTCGTCGTCGAGGATCTCGATTCAAGCCCGATGATCCTCAGAAATTCCGGAAATCCCGACAATCATTGGGTCAAGTTCGAACTTGCCGCGAAAACCGGTAATCCGTTGGCGATCGGCGCCCGCCTCCGGCTGACCACCGGCACGACGGTTCAGACCGAGGAGATCCGGAGCGGTTCAAGCTATCTTTCGCAAAATGATCTGCGGGTCCATTTCGGGATCGGAAAGGCGACGCGTATCGACAGTCTCGAGGTCCGCTGGAATTCGGGCAAGACCGAGATTTACCGGAATATTGAGGCCGACAAGATCCACGCGGTGCTTGAAGGCGAGGGCATCGTGCCATTTGAGAAGATCCGGCCGAAACCGAAGAAGTGAAACTTAAAAGCCTGAAAATCGGTTGTTTTCTGATCGGGATCGCAGCCTGCGCGACCGGTTTCGCGCAGCCGTCCCCGATACTTTTCAAAGACGCGACGGCCGATGCCGGACTTACCGTCACCCATATTTCAACGGCCGAACACCGTTACATCATCGAATCGATGAGCGGCGGCGCCGCCGTTTTCGACTGCGACGCCGACGGATTTCTCGAT
>JBGASE010000176.1:0-7058 GCA_044229875.1 Pyrinomonadaceae bacterium
GGTGGCGCCGACGTTGGCGAGATCGGTAACGCGGCCGAGCGCTTCAAGGATCGCGCTGATGATCATCACGGCAATGTGCGCGGCGACACCTTGTGCGGCGTGAAATCTGACTTTCGCCTCGCTCTTTGGAACAAAAACAAGCTCGAGAATTCCCGCCACAAGACCAATAAAAAAGGGAAAATACGCCGCCGCCGTGAGGACGTTCTCAGGCAAGCCGATCTTTGCGACCTTCCGATTGTGATTTTCAGCCGGCTGATAAAACGGCGCCGCGATCGGCGGTTGATAACTCTGCGGAACCTGCTGACCGGCAAACGGCGACTGGTATGAATGAAAATCGGCTTCACCGAACTTGCGCGTCTGATCCTCGGTCGGCATCGGTTCATCAAACAGACGCGTGCCGACGTTTCCGCCGTTGAGCTCAACCGTTTGTGGCGCGGGTGTATCCGCCGCCACGAACGGAGCCGGTTCGGCACCGATCTGTTGCGGAAAATCCGGATCCAATTGGTTTGTATCAAACTTCTTCTTTGCCATCGCCAGTGCTTGTTACGTTTTCACGGAAATTTTGTTCGCCCAAATCCAAACCGGGGAACACAATTTCGAGAATACCGCCACCGGCTCGATTACTCAACGATTGAGGACCCTCAAAACTTCAGAAACACTCCAAGCCTGGGCAAAACAACCGCGCGGAAGGTGCGGCGGGTCGGCATCGAAGATCTCCGAGATCTGGCCAAGTCCGGCGTCGGACAGATGTCGCTCAAATCCTTTGAGTATCTCCGAGACACGCTTTTCGGTCTGATTCCCGTTCGGGTGCACGCGCCGGAACGCATCGATGAACGCGCCGATCGGCCACGCCCAGACGGTTCCCTGATGGTATGCCGCATCGCGATCACGCGGCGAACCCGTGTAAATCGGGCAATATGCCGGATCGCGCTGGCTGAGCGATCGCAACCCGACAGGCGTCAGAAGATCGGCCTCGACCTTATCGACAACCTGTTTTGCGCGGCCGATCGACAGCATCGAATGCGTCAGGCTGACGGCAAAGATCTGGTTCGGTCTCACCGATCCGTCGCGCGTGCCGTTGATGACGACGTCGTACAGACAGTTTTCGGCATCATTCCAGAACACCGCGTTGAAGCTCTGCATCGCACCTTCGGCCAACGCCTCATACCGCGCGCGGTCTTCATCGTCGCCGAATCGCTTTGCGAAATCCGCCATGATCCGCAGCGCGTTGTACCAAAGCGCCTGAATTTCAACCGGCTTGCCGATCCGCGGCGTGACGACCCAATCGCCGATTTTGGCGTCCATCCATGTCAACTGAACTCCGGCAACACCCGCGCGGAGCAATCCGTCGGTGTCGATCCCGATGCCGTACCGAGTTCCGCGAATGTGCCATGCAATCGACTCGGCAAGTTTGGGATAAATATGATCACGGACAAAATCAAAATCGCCCGATTTTTCGGCATAAGCGCGAACCGCTTCGAAGTACCAGAGCGTCGCGTCGACCGTGTTGTATTCGGCGGTATCACCCTCATCCGGGAACCGGTTCGGGATCATCCCGTCCGAAAAATGCCGTGCGAATTCGGCCAAAATGTCACGTGCGATCTCGGTTCGGTTGGTCGCGAGCGTCAGACCCGGAAGCGCGATCATCGTGTCGCGCCCCCAATCCGAGAACCACGGATATCCGGCGATCACGGTCTTGCCGGAACCGCGTTCGACGATGAACTGATCGGCAGCAAGAACAAGCTGGCGCGCAAATTGGCCCTTGGCACCCGACTGCGCGATCAGATCACGGCGGCGCTTCTTTTCGGATCTTTCAAGATTGGCGGCATCAGCGACTCGGCGATCGGATTCGGTCGAAACAACGACATCGGCCATTCCGGCGAGATCGAACCGAAGCACGAACGGCTGAAACAGATCCTCTCGAAAATCAAAGCCGCGATCTTCTTCGATCGCGTATTCGAAATTTCGGTACCAGTGACCGGTCGCCTCGACCGCGATCGCATTGTGAGCAAAATAAAGCTCGGGAAGCTCGGCAAGCGGACGGACGGAAGTCAGACCGTCGGCCGATCGGAAAGAGCCGTCGAACATTTCGGTTTCGCGCTGCAGATGATGATAGTCGCAAAACGCGAGCAACGGACGAAGTTCAAGCCGCGCGTTCCGTGCGGCATCGGTCGTTGTGGACCGGATCTCCCATCGGCAAACGGTCGTGTTCTCGCCGTGCGCCATGAAAACTCGTTTTCGGATGACGAGTCCATCGACTTCGTAGGTCCAGACCGGAAATGGATCAAGCCGGAAGTCGGTCAGGAACTCAATGCCGCGCGGACTGACGACACCGGGAAAGCGGTTCGACGACAATTCGATTCGCCGGTCACCGACGATCAGCGTCTCTTCAAATTTCGACAGCGTTGTGACGCGCCCGAGCGGTGGTTTCGTCGCCGCCGTCAGAAGTCCGCCGTAGCGTCTGACGTTCGCGCCCGAAATCGTGCCCGACGCAAAACCGCCGATGCCGTTTGTTTCGAGCCATTCGCGCGCCGACGCAGCCGCGAAGTCGGTGCAGATTTCTTTTCCGAATTTGATCATGCAGTCGGTCAATTCCATAGGCTTCGAAGCTTATTCCACGGCGATCGAAAACGGCCTGCCGGTTTTTGCGAGATTCGGATTGTAAAACGGATCGCGTGCGATCACATTTCCCCATTGGGCGCGGAAAGCTTCAGACTCGGCATCGGCCGCCGGCCAACTGATCGCCGCACCTCGAAATTCAGCAAACGGCGTCTCGACGATCCTGAGCCCGCGTTCCCGAATCCTGAGACAGAGGTCGGCGCCGAACATCGCGACCGGAAACCGTTCGGAATTGAAACCGCCGAGTTCCTCGAACAGTTCGCGCCGGATCATCATGCAATCCAAGGAAACCGCCGAGAAATTCGAGATCACGATATTCCGGCAAATGTTTCCTGCCGCTTCGCGCGGCGTCAGCGCGTGAGCGACGCGGACCAGCTCGGGGCCGCCAAAAACGAGTCCGCCGGCGACGACCATTCCCCCGCCGTCGGATACCTTTCCGCCGACCGCGCCGATCTCAGGCTGGATCGCGAGCCGCATCAGCTCGCTGAGCCAATCCGAATCGAGCGGCGCGAGTTCCGGATTGATAAAGCAGATGAGATCAGCCGTGCTGCCGGAAACGGCGTCATTCAGTGCCGCGGCCGATATCGATTCTACCGAAACCGCATCGCACCCGCCCGTGTCGGCGAATTCGGCGGAACCCGATCCGCAGACGACAAGTTTCACCGACGGCTGGGTAACCGGGAGTTCGTAAACGACTCGATTGAGGTTCCACGGTCCTTCGACAACGGTGGCAATCTTGCCGATCCGCTCCAAATGCTCACGAATTGCCTCGCGCGCACGCTCATACGCATATGGCTTTTCGCCCGGCCCGAACGCCACCGACCCGCGGATCGCGCGCCAGTGGTACAAGATTCGGGGAATGTGACGGATCTGCGATTCATCGATGACTTCGAGAACGCGGAGCGCGAGATCGTAATCCTGACTGCCCTCTGACCCAAGCCGGAATCCGCCGATCGATCGCAGCAGTTCGACGCGATAGGCTGATAAATGCGTGATCAAATTGAGCGAGTACAAAAGATCGCGGCTGAAATCCGGCTTGAACTTCGGTTCGGAACGCACGCCGGCTTCATCGATCAGGTCTTCATCACTGTAGATAAACGCGGCCTGAGGAAAATCAACGATCTCTTTTGCGACATGAAAAAGCGCGTCTTCGGAAAGCTCGTCATCATGATCGAGCAACACCGCGAACTCGCCCGAAGCCAGTTCCAGCGCGGAATTTGACGCGGCTGAAATATGTCCGTTCTGAGGCCGGAAAACGACTTTGATCCGGTCGTCGGCTTCCGCATATTCGGTCAATATCTGACGAATCTCCGGACTCGGGCTCGCGTCATCGGCGATGCAGAGTTCCCAGTTCTGATAGATCTGATCGCGAACGGAATCGACACAACGCCGAAGCCATTTTTCGTCGATGTTGTAAACCGGAAGGATCACCGATATCAGCGGACGGTGCGCGAAACGCTCAACCGCGTCACGCATCTCGGCGCGGGCCGCGTCTGTGATGGCGTTGCCGGCGATCCATTCCTGATAGCGGCGGAACGCTTTACGCTCGGCGAGCCGCCACGCAATCTTGCCAAGGAGCGCGCCGAAACCGTGGCGTCTTAGAATTCCGATCGCCTTGAAGATGTTTGATCCGTTGCCCATTTGAAGTGCGGCCTTGATTTTAACCGATGCCGGGTTTGATTTCACTTCGCCGCCGAATTCTGATTTACTTGAGCGGAATGACGGAATGTCGAGTTTGCGCAAACCGCGAAAACAACAAGCATCACATCGCACGGGAAATGATGATCGGAACACGCGACGAGTTCCGCTATCTCGAATGCGGCGAATGCGGAACCGTTCAGATCGAAGAAGTTCCCGATCTCACGCCGTATTATCCGGGCGATTACTATTCATTGGCCGCGGCGCGGCAGACTTTTATCGAGGAAAAACTTGCCCGACGGCTGGCGGCGCCGTTTGTCGGCGACTATTTTATGACCGGAAACGGCTTGATCGGAAAGCTTGCGGCCAAACGCGCCTTTTGGTTTGACGACCTGTTTCCACCGTCATTGCGTGATCCGATCCTGAAACTGTCGAAACGATCGTCGATCCTCGACTTCGGTTGCGGCGGCGGGAAGTTGCTCCGCGATCTCGCCAGTTTCGGCTTCAGAAATCTGACCGGCGCCGACGCCTACATCGCTCACGATCTTGAATTCCCCAAGGTAAAGATCCGAAAACAAACGCTCGAAGAAGTGACCGGCCGATTTGATCTCGTCATGCTGCATCATTCGTTCGAGCATCTTCCCGATCCGCTGGATTCGCTTGAAAAGCTGCGTGAGCTTTTGAATCCCGATGGAACGCTTCTGATCCGGATCCCGATCGCGGCCGAAGCGTGGGAGCGTTACGGGGTCAATTGGTTTCAGCTTGACGCGCCGCGTCACCTTTTCCTTTTCACCGAATCCGCGTTTCGGTCGTTGGCGACCCGCGCCGGATTTGCCGTTTCAAAGGTCGTTTACGATTCTGACTTCATGCAGTTCGTGATGAGTGAGCAGTATGCCCGCGACATCGCGATGCATGACGAGCGCGCGTATCGCGGTGATGCCGCGAAGAGCATTTTCACTCCGGATCAGATCGATGAATTCAAACTCGCCGCTGAGCGGCTGAACGCCGAGAATCGCGGCGATCAGGCGTGCTTTTATCTTGTTCGCCGCTGACTGAGGATTGGGCCCGGATTTCGCGATGGAGAGATTGACCGCGAATCACGCCAAATTCGCGAAACAAATCTCAAAATCTGAAAGATCGCAATGACCTCTATCCTCACAACGACGGCAATAACAAATTGCTTATAATTCATCGTCGTCACGTATTTTTGCGTGCTCTTCGCGTGTTTAAGGATAAGAAACTAAACCGAATCGTTCCGCCATTCGAAGATCGGACGCACGGCTCCGGGAATCTGGCCGGCAAAATCGCCGCGCGCGGTTTCGCCGGCAGCCGAATCGACGACGTTGAAAACGACCGAATCGCGTTCGACAAAATGAACTTCGAACGGTTCATACGTCGTCAGCGCCGCCGTCACGTAAACATTTCCCTCCGATAAGAAGTTTCCGGGAATCCGAACTGCCGAAACAAACGTGCCTCGTGGCCGCGGACGGCTTCGCCATTCGCTTTGCCAATCGTGCGAGACGAAAATGCAGGCTCCCTGGTCATTGTAAAAATGTAGATTCGGCACCAGAACCTTGCCGTCGGCAAGAACGTCGTAGGTCATCTCGATTTCGACCGGCTGACGAATATCGAGCATCGACGCGGTGCTTCCGTCCTGAGCGACGACGCGCAGCCGCCGCAGCCGGGCGATTTCATTGCCGGGTGCCGCCGCCGCGTCCCAAACGCGCTCGGCGCCGGTCCGGATCTGCTCATGCAAATATGCGCCGACAACTTCATCGGTCGTCCCGTCTTTCTCGATCCGGCCGTCCTTGATCCAGATCGAACGTTGACACAACCGGCTGATGGCCTGCATATCGTGCGAGACGAACAAAACGGTCCGGCCGGTTTGGCCGACCTCGCGCATCTTGCGCAAACACTTCTTTTGAAACGCGATGTCGCCGACCGCGAGGACTTCGTCGACGATCAGAATTTCGGGCTCAAGATGCGCCGCGATCGCAAACGCCAGCCGCATGTACATCCCCGACGAATAATGTTTGACCGGCGTGTCGAGGAATCGTTCGATCTCCGAAAACGCGACGATCTCATCAAATTTTGAAGCGATCTCGGTCCGTTTCATCCCAAGGATCGCGCCGTTCAGAAAGATGTTCTCGCGGCCTGAAAGTTCGTTGTGAAATCCGGTTCCGACCTCAAGCAGACTGCCGACCCGTCCGCGCAGTTCGACCGATCCGGTCGTCGGTTTCGTGATCCGCGACAAAACCTTGAGCAGAGTCGATTTTCCGGCGCCGTTCCGGCCGATGATGCCGACCGTTTCGCCGTCGTCGATCGAAAAGCCGACATCGCGTAGCGCCCACATCTCGGATTCGGGATCAGCGGCGCGCCCGCCGAACATCGCCGCCAGCGAATCGCGCAGCGAATTATGGCGTTTGACGCCGAGCCGGTAGAGCTTCGACAGGTTTTTTGCTTCGATCACGCGCATCAGATCAGATCGGCAAAGTCGTCCTCCATTTTTCTGAAAACGATGATTGCGATCAGCATCAGCAGCATCGTCACCGCAAACGATACACCGATCGCAGACCAGTCAAAGGTTCCGCCGAACATCGAGACGCGAAAGCCGTGAAGAATTCCGGTCAGCGGATTGATCGCAAAAAACGGCCGCGCCTTTTCTGAGACGATCTCAAGCGGATAGAACACCGGCGAGGCGAACATCCAGACCTGAAGCGCGAACGGCAGCGCGAATTTCACGTCGCGGAAACGAACGTTGAGCGCTGAAAGCAGGCATCCGAGACTCAGCGTCAGCAATA
>JBGASE010000177.1:0-7053 GCA_044229875.1 Pyrinomonadaceae bacterium
GAATGAGAGGACGAACTCGGCCGCGAACGAGATCAGCGTCCCTGAAATGTCGGGAACGGTCGCGGCAAAATTGACCATCGAATGCGCGAGCCGCGTGCCGGTCGCGAGCCACGCGACAAGTACGCCGCATGTCGAACCGATGAACTGAAAAATCATGTAGAAGGCGGCGTCGGCCGTGCCGATCTTGCCGAGTCTCCAAAACGTGAGCGTCACCGCCGGATTGATGTGCCCGCCGGACAGACTGCCGACCGGCGATTTGAAGATCGCGATCGCGGTAAGCCCCATCGCAGTTCCCATCAGCGGAAGCCGGGCGCCCGCCGGAATCGCGGCGTTTGCGAAATCGGGATGAAAAATCAGCACCGAAAATACGCACGCCGAGATCATGAAGGCACCGAGGCCGGCGGCTTCGGCGAAGTAGATCGTCCAGTTTTGGCGGAATCGTTCAATCATTTCGAATTGGTAAAAGTCGCGGCGGCGTCGGTTTATTCCAGAATTCTGAGGATTGAATTGAATCCCCCGAGTCCGTCTTCGGACTTCATCAGATTGTTAGGATCTTCACGCCAGACATCGCCGTCGATGACGAATTTGTATCGGTATTCGCCGCTAACCGGTGCCGGCAATTCGGTCCGCCAAATGCCGTCGCCGTTGCGTGCGAACATTGCCGAAGCCGGATCCCAACCATTGAAATCGCCGGCAAGCGCGACCGAACTGGCGTTGTCGTCATGGTGCTGAAATATCACCTTTCCTTCCCTGATGCGGGGCGGGGCGAGATGAGTGGACCGGAGCACGTGCGTTTCGGAAAGCGAGCGCCTGACCGCATCCGACGCGTTGAGGACACCAAAGCCCTGACGGATGGCCGGAAGATTCGTGAGACGGAAAGCGGTCGATGTCAGCAGGTGCTTGACTGCCGCCGGTGTCAGATTGCGGTTCGCCTCAAGCATTTGGGCGACCACCGATGCGACGATCGGCGCCGCGAAACTTGTTCCGTCGACATGCTGATAATGCGTTGCGACAATTTTCCGGCGATGAAGCGCATATTCGACAAGCTTCCGGGCTTCGTCAACCGGCAACGCGGCAATATCGACGTTAAGACCGGCGGCTGCAGAATATTCGTCTGCCAGCGCCCGAAAGGCATAATCCGGTGCGTCGGCGAGCAGCGACAGCGCTTCGGCGGCGCAATAATCGTCCGTTCCCGGCAGGATCGGCGCGGCGACGAACATCGCCGGTGCAATGATCTCCGGTTTGACGAAACCGTCGATCGTACGTCCGAAATTTGATCGATAAAGGTCGAAGCCATCGGGGTCGAAACCGTTGCCGTCGGAGTATCCACCGACGGTGATCACCGACGGCGCGTTTGCCGGCGGGATCGAATGCGTGTCGCCGGCATTTCCGGCGGCGACCGTGACGATGACGCCGTCCGCAACAAGACGCTCCGCAAGCCGGTTGATCGCGCTCTCATGCGATCTGGCGTCTATGTCGCCACCGAGCGACATATTGACGATGCGGATCCCGAATCGTTCGCGGTTTTCGGCGACCCAACGTAGCCCGGCTTCGATATCGGCGTCGTTGATCGAGCCGTTTCGCGAGACTTTGACGAGGACGATGCGGGCGGATGACGCGAGTCCCTTGTAGATTCCGTCGGAAAGACTGCCGTCGCCGACACAGGATGCGACGGTTTGCGTCCCGTGCCAGTGAATCGGCTTTGGCTCTGATTCTCCGAGCGCGCGTTCCTCGGCAGCGACATCGTGGAATGCGGTGACACGGCCGGCAAAGTCCGGATGAGCCCTGAAACCTGAATCGAGAAATGCGATCGTTACGCCTCGGCCGGTGAACGATCGGTCAGCCCCGAGTTTGGCGGCCGTCGGGATGACGGCAAAACGATTGCTGCGATGCGTGTGTGCGTGTGATTCGTCGAACATATCGACGAATAAATCATGGCGGGCGGGAAATTATTCCAAATCGGATTTTGAGCGGAGTGCCGCCTTGAGACGGTCTTTGGCGTCAGCCTTGAGCGGAATGCTGATCGCGTCTGACTCGATCTTGGATCCCTGGACAACGACGGCATCGCGCAGGAAACTGAGGTTCGCAACGTAGTTCGTGCAGGCATTGCAGGTCAGGAGATGGAACCGGATACGGAATCGCTCAAGCAACGTCAGTTTGCGGTCGAGCGCGTATGAGAAAAGCGGTGAGACCGCTTTGCACTCTTCAGCCTTGTTTGAAACCCACCTTTTGATTGACTTTTTGATTTCCATTCCGATTAATGTTGTACCCTTTTGAACCAATTTAAGTCGACGCAGCGCCGTAGATGGAGCCGTGCCCGATGAAGCATGACCCATAGATTGTTCGGCGATATCTGCAGAAACTGACAAATCTCGTCGCTGTCATAGCCATCCATTTCACGCAGCGTGAAAACGTTTGCGACGCGGTCCGGCAGTTTCGAGAGGCAATTTGTTAAAACCAGCGTGAACTCCGAATTCCGCAGCACGGTTTCGGGATCGCTGTCCCACGCAACCGGTTTGGCAAAAGCCGTCCAGTGTCCCTTCGCCGCGCCGTCGGGCTGGAACATATGATCGTATGCAGACATGTCGGCTTCCTCGTCCGTCAGTTCGACCTCGCGGCTGCTTCGTCTGAAGTGATCGATGATCTTGTGCTTGAGAATTCCGCAAAGCCAGGTCCGTTCGGTTGAGCGCTCAGAAAACGCCGATTTTGACTGGATCGCCGCGAGCAGCGTTTCCTGAACCAGATCTTCGGCGACCGATTCGTCACGAACGCGCGAGACCGCAAACGTGAACAAATAGTCACCGTGAACGTCGACCCAAACCGCGGGATCAAACTTCAGAAATTGTGAAGGGCTTTTCGGCGACATGTTTTTCAACTTTGACGAATCAGGTTACGGATCTTGAACCGCAGCGAATCGGGTGTCGTTTCCGACATCACCGCGCGTTTCAGTAATTTCTTCAGGCGCTCGGTTTCGGCATCTTCCGGAATCGGCCTTTCGAATCGTCGTTCTGATTGTCGAGTAATGTTTCTCATATTCACTGATATAGAACAATCTGCGCGGCGCGATTATTCCAGCCCGACGAAAAAAAATCGAACAACGAATGTCGCCTGCCCATGAAAAATGCGAAACAGGCAAAAAAAATCGCGCCCAGATCAGTTCAAACGGATGCGGGGGCATTGGCGGACTGATCTCCAAATTCGCCATTTTTCGCGAATTTCGCGTGATTTGCAGGCAATGTTCCATGATCCGAAAAAAAGTTGTAAGGATTTGCGCGCTCGTCCGACAAAGGGATGTACGCGGTTAGTTTTTTTGAAGGAGCAACAAATATATGACGACAACGACGACCCCCGAAATCTTTGAAGCCGAAGCGATGCTTCATCTTGATGAACTTTATCGGACAGCCAAACGGGTGACGATGAATCCGGTCGAAGCCGAAGATCTTGTGCAAGAGACTTTCATGCAGGCGTGGAAGTCATTCGAGCAATATCAGCCCGGCACGAATTGCCGAGCCTGGCTTTACAAGATCATGTTCAACAAGTTCGATCATCAGCGGCGCAAGAAGTACACCCAGGCCCGGTACTTTCAGGAAGCGGACGAACTGACGTTCCTGACGGCGGCCTACAACGAGCCGGTTCCCGAGAATATCACCGATACTCAGGTGCTGGCTGCGCTTGACGCGCTTCCAGAACATTACCGGACCGTTGCGTTGCTCGCTGACGTTCATGAATTCGATTACAAAGAAGTCGCGCAGGTGCTCGACATCCCGATCGGGACCGTCATGTCGCGTCTCAGCCGCGCCCGGACGCATCTTCGGAAGTCGCTCGCGGATGTCGCCGCCGAATACGGAATCGCGACATCGAAGCGCGCTGCCTGATCAATTTCTTCTCTTCTCCTCCTGTCAAAAGCTCGCGCCGGAATCCGATGGTTCCGGCGCTTTTTTTGCGCTTTGAGAGCTTGCCCGCGAAAAGCGCAAAACAGCGCGAAAGCCGATTAACGAACCTTGGACGCCGGAATCAAAATTCGACATTCAACTCAACATTCAAAATAGTCAAAATTCAACATTCAGAAGTTCTTGAATTTTGATTCTTGATTCTTGTGCTTGAATTTTGATTCTTGAATTTTTGAAAGAAAAGATCCGCCGCCAAAATCGCTTCGGCGGCGGATCTTTTTTGTCGTTATCTTGATCGAACTACGGTTTCGGCCTGACGCCTTCGACGCCGAGCCGGATTTTGTACAAGCCGGATCGTGCGCAAAGATAAAGGGTTTTGCCGTCGTCATCGCCCCATGCCATGTTGTGGACGTGTTGCGGCGTGACGATGACGCCGAGATGTTTGCCGGCCGGCGAGACGATGTGCAGCCCGCCGGGAGCCGAAACGTAAACATTGCCTTCGACGTCGACCTTGACGCCGTCGATCGCATCTTCGCCCTTGACCGGGGTGAAGTCGTAAAACAACTGCCCTTCGCCGACCGATCCGTCCGGATTTACCGGAAACCGATAGACCGTCTTTCGGTTATCGTCCCAGTTTCCGACGTATAAGAACTTCTCATCGGGCGACAGCGCGATTCCATTCGGGCCGCTGAAATCCTTCGACAAGAGCGTCAGCTTTCCGTCCTTCAGCGAATAAACGCCGGCAAAGCTCAGTTCCTTTCGCGGATCGGCGCCGAATTTTGGCAGCCCGAACGGCGGATCGGTAAAAAAGAGCGTGCCGTCCGACCGGTAGACAAGATCGTTCGGGCTGTTGAAACGTTTGCCGTCGAATTTGTCGGTGACTACCTCTTCCTTGCCGTCCGAGCCGATCCTCACGACCCGCCGGTTTCCATGCTGATTGACGACCAGCGCGCCGGCGGCGTCAAGCGTCAGGCCGTTCGAGCCAGGCTGTCGGTATTCGGCGATATCTTCGCCTGAATAACCGCTCGGCGACCTGAAGACCGAAAGCTTGCCGTCCGTCCAGTATTTGTAGATCGTGTTGGCGTTCGGATCACTGAACAGAAGTCCGTCTTTTGTCCAAACCGGACCTTCGGTGAACTGGAATCCTTCTGCAAGTTTGAAGACTTTCGGATTGAGGCCGACGATGCGGTCGATCGCCGGATCATGCCGGATGACTTCGACGTTAACTTCGCTCGGCACGATCGCCGTCGGACCGCCGTTTCCGGCATAGAACTCGAGTTTTGCCTCGCGGACCCAGATGTAGTTCGTCGGCGATCCAGAGATCGGTCCGTTGATCCCGAACACGGCAAGTTGGATCTGTTGGCCGGGCTTGACGTTCCGGCCGACGATCAATCGGTTCGGCGCGTTCCAGCCGGCAACGACTGAACCGCCGCGTTGGCCGGCGCTTCTTGCAAGCTCGCCGTCAACCCAGACTTCGGCGTAATCATCGAGCGACGTCTGGAAAACGACCGTCGAGCCGAGCGTCGGAACGCCGTTGATCGCGGTCGGGACCGTGATGTTGATCCGGTACCAATTGAACGAGACCCGGCCATTGCCGCGCCGCTTGGCGAGATCGGTCGCCGGAATCTGTTCCCATCCTGAATCGTCGAAGCCGGCGACGCCGGCCTTCGGAAGATAATCATAGGTCTTTGATGTGTCTGCCGACGGCTGGCCGTCCGGACCGGGGCGCCGGAATACGGCGTCGACGATCTTCACGTCGCTGTATTTCCAGACACCGCTTACCTTCCGCGTACCTTCGACCGTCGCGAGATCGACCGATGCCAGCGGCTTGCCCTCGGGTACCTGACCCGCGATCGAGACGATGGCACCGATCGCGAGAATGCTCAATAGGCTGATGAATTTCATGATTTTACTCCAATGCGCATCGAAAAAACGGCGGCACCGGTCAAATTAGCCGGTGCCGCAATTTTTGCGTCGGCGCGATTTACCGAACCTTGACGACGTAATAAAGGAACGTGCCGTCGACCTGTTTGAACCAATGCGGCGTGCCTTTCGGAACGATGACGACATCGCCCTTCCTGAGCGTCCGCGTCTCGCCGCCCTCGATCGCGGTGCCGCGGTATTCGTTCGGCGCGACCTGTTTCGGATCGACCGATCGGCCACCGGTCACGAACACCGCAGTTCCTTCGAGAACGTAAATGATGTCGGTGTCGAGGTCGTGAACCTCGCTCGCGCCGGCCATTTCGCGGCGCGACGCATGCACCATGTAGTTGAGTCCGTTCGAGCCGTCATCGAGGACGGCGCCTTTTTCGAAGGCGGCCTTGACCGTCTGGGCGTCAAAGAAGACGACCGGCGCGGGCTTTGCGTCGGTGATCGACGCTGCACCGGCAATCGCCAGTTCCTCGTCCTGCTGGGCCGACGCCGCGCCCGACACGCCGACGCCGCCGATCACTTGTCCGTCGACTACGATCGGGACGCCGCCCTGAAGCGGTGTGAAATCAGGAAGCGCGACCATCGCCGTGCGGCCGTTCTTGATCACGTCTTCAAAGAACTTGGTCGGGCGCTTGAACATGACCGCGGTTTTGGCTTTTCCGATCGATATGTTCGATCCCGCCGAAAAGGTTCCGTCAAGCCGTTCAAGCGCGATCAGATTGCCGCCATCGTCAACGACCGCGATAACGCCGCCCGGCGCCTTGTTCTTCCTTGCATACTCTTTGGCCGCAGCGATCACCTGCCGCGCGCCGTCAAGGGTCAGCGTCTTTTTGTCGGCAATCTGCGCCGGAGACGCGTAGGCCGCGGCTGCCAGGATGATTGCGAAAATGATCTTTTTCATAATTTTCTCCAAAAAAAATCACGGAGCCGTGACAGTTGCCGGGCTCCGTGATCGATATATCGTCTGACTACTTCGCTGCAACTTCGACGATCGGCGTGACGGTGATCTTCAGCACACTCTTCGTTGCCGGATAGCTGAAGTTGTCGACCACCTGACGGACAACTCCCTTTTCGGCGGAGCCGGTGTTCGCCATTTTCTGGCGCGGGGCCTGATCTGCTCCGGTTCCGGGTTCCTGATTGACCTCGGTTCCGGCGTCCCACAGAAGGAAACGGTCGGTGATGTCACCGTTGAACGGCGATCCGTTGTCGAAAAGATCGATCGCACGCGCCG
>JBGASE010000020.1:0-31664 GCA_044229875.1 Pyrinomonadaceae bacterium
ATTACAACTGGCTGCTCGACAAGTACGAAAAAGAAACGCTTGAGACCGAAGAAAAGCGGAAAGCAGCGGCTGAGGCGCAGAACAATCCCGAGAACACGAATGCCTCGGTTCCGGAGTCGACACCTGAGCCTGACGGCGACAAGATCATGCTTTATCTCTACATTGACGATCAAAGCTACATGATCAGCATTCCCGCAACGGCTTCCGACGACGACGCCGTCAACGAGGCGCAGCGCGCCGTCGGAAAACCGCTGACCGACAAGCAAAAGGAAGATGTTCGATCACAGCGCCAATCTGCTTACGCTGCGCGCTTTACGGATCGGCGCGACGGCGGATATCAGGGCGGATATTGGGGAAGCGAGACGATGCGCGTTGAACTTCTGCCGGCCGTCGTCCGGCAGGATGAACTCTCCGAATGGCTGTTCACCTATCAGATTCAGTCGGAAGACGCCTATCAGCATGCCCGCAGCCGTTATCGTGAAACCGGTTCGCTTTTGTGGCTGATTACGTCGATCGTGAAAGCGCAGTCAACCTCGGTCGATCTTCCGGCCCTGATCGAAGCTGCCGAAAACGTTTCAACCTCGTCGCCGGCATATGCGACGGTCGGGTTCCATCTCGCGCGTCTTGAACTCGAACAGGGCAAATCGGCGGACGCCAAGAAGCGCCTTGATGATCTGATCGCGTCTCCGGTCAGCTTCCCCGAATCGACGCGGAACCAGTTCGCAAAGATGCGGATGTCGCTGAGCACGACGGTCGAGGATTACTTCCGTTACGCGCTGCGAAAGCCCTTCGCATTCGATTTCGATGGCCGGATCGGGACGCTCGAAGAACATCTCGCCGAACAGAAATCGTGGTATTCGCCCGAGGCGTATCCTGAGAAGACGCGCGAACAGTACGATCGCGAACTCGAAGAGCAGTTCGCGCAATACCGTAGATATATCGCCGGACGGACGATCGACTCCGACGCGATCTCGGCTCTCAACCGATACTTTCCGACCGAAACTCTGATCGAGGCGCAGCGTCTCGAAATTCTTCCGGATCACCTTCGCAAACAGCTCGCGATCGGCGTCTGGTCACGCGCCGTCCTGACCGACAACGAGCTGGCGGCGAAGGCGATCACACCGCGGCTTTTGGCAGCAGCTCCCGAACTTGCCGACGATTTTGTGCCGTATCTTGCGGCGACGACACCCGCGGCCCGGAAGCGGACGGCGCTTTTCATCATTCTCAAGAATCCGATGATGACGCCGGCGATCGAAACCGGATTCGGGAAGGATAATCTATTTGGCGAGTGGGATGCCGATAACTGGTGGTGCGAGTGGCTTTTCAGTCAGGAATCCGAGGAGGGAGTGACCCTTGAATCGGCTCCGAAATTTCTGACAAAACTCCAGCTCTCGGCGGCGAAGTCCGAGCGTGCGAAGCTTTCGGCGATCGGCGATGCCCCGAAGTATTTTCATGGGAAGACGATCGAATGGCTTCAGGCCGCGCCGGCGGACAAACGTCTCCCGGAAGCGCTCTACATCGCCTGGGCCTCGAACGGCTGGACCAAATACGGTTGCGGCAACGGTCCGGAGATCCAGGAAGAGATCGCAACCCTGATGCGCAAACGGTTCCCAAACAGCGCCTGGACGAAAAAGCTCGACGAGAATCCGGAGCAGTAGTTCATGTCGCCGTTGAATTTGTATTGGATCGGGTGACCCGACCGACAAGCGAAACCGTATGAAATGCAATTTGAAAATGAATACCAGACTCTTGAAATTGTATTTAGTGGCGCTATTGATTTTATCCCTAACTGGATGCGATCGGATCGGCACGCGGATCACACCGGAACAGATTGAGGAAATCAGGACGATCTGCAGCTCAATTAAGGTGCCGCCGTCGTTTGTGAAGACCGGGCAGTACGAGAGTGACCGGATTACCCACGCCACCTTCTCAATGGAATACAGCTCGTCCGACCCACCGGAGGTGATCATCGACTTTTTCATGCAGGAGTTGAAGGAACCGAAATGGCGACTTGAACGCGAAGTGAATGGAGAGCCACATGAATTGGTCTTCAAAAGAGCTGGCTACGCCGTTGCGGTGATAATCTCGCAAACGCATTTAGTGGCGATATCCGCAGGCACGAGGTATGGTGCTCCGAAGGTCTTCATTGACGACCTTTCAGTTGAATGCGATCGCGATTTCGTCAGTGAACGAACAACGACAGGATTCACGCCTAAATGCATAACTCTGTCTGCTTCCGGAAGCACAGGAAGCAAAAGAACGCGGGGGCAAGCCCGCCTTCCCGACCGGCGAATGCAACCCGATCAGGAGTGATGCAGAGAAGCTGATTACTTAAGAATTTTGTCAATCGAAAGGTCAGAAAATGCGGGCTTGCCCTCGCCAATCCTGAATGCGATCTTGACCAAGCAACTGATTCACCAGTCGGGGAAAACCAATCAATTGATGCGCCTGATAGGAACGAGAAAGTAGGCAAAGATCGGCGAAGGTTTCTGCGGGCGGTAAGTCCATCGGTTTGCCTTTGAACTTCTGCCGTTTTACTTTCGCCTTTTTACTTTTGCCTTTTGCCTTTTTACTTTTGCCTTTTGCCTTTTTACTTTTGCCTTTTGCCTTTTTACTTTCTAAGCTGCCGCGGCGACGACTTTTGATGCGGCGTCGCTCATACCGTCGGCAGAGATGATACCGATTCCCGATTCGTTAAGGACGCGTTTTCCTTCGCCAACATTGGTGCCTTCAAGCCTGGCAACGATCGGGATCGAAACCCCGAGATTTTTTGCTGCCGCGACAACGCCGCTCGCGACCATGTCGCAGCGCACGATTCCGCCGAAAATGTTGATCAGCACGGCCTTCACGTTCTTATCCGCGAGCAGGATCCGAAAGGCGTTTTCGACGCGTTCCTGTGATGCGCCGCCGCCGACGTCGAGAAAGTTCGCCGGTTCGCCGCCGTGCAGCTTGATGATGTCCATCGTCGCCATAGCAAGGCCTGCGCCGTTGACCATGCAGCCGATGTTGCCGTCGAGCTTAATGTAGTTGAGATCAAACTTCGAAGCCTCGATCTCGAGTGGTTCCTCTTCGTTGAGATCACGAAGTTCCGCATATTCCTTATGCCGGTAAAGCGCGTTGTCGTCAAAATTGACCTTTGCATCGAGCGCGATCAGCCGACCGTCCTTCGTCAGCAAAAACGGGTTGATCTCGACCAGCGATGCGTCCATTTTGACGTAGGCGTCGTAAAGCGAAAGCATGAACTTCGCCGCCTGACCGACCAGTTCATTAGGAATTCCAAGGCCGAACGCCAGTTTGCGCGCCTGAAACGGCCGCAGACCGACGCTTGGATCGATCGCTTCCTTGAGAATCAGTTCCGGAGTCTCCTCGGCAACCTTCTCGATATCCATTCCGCCCGCAGCCGACGCCATAAAGACGTTGCGACCGGTGATCCGGTCAAGCGTGATCCCGAGATAAAATTCCCTGTCGATCGGCAGTCCTTCCTCGATCAGAAGCGTTTTCACTTCGCGTCCTTCGGGGCCAGTCTGATGCGTCACGAGGTTCATGCCGATGATCTGTTTTGCAAGCTCATGCGCTTCTTCGCGCGAGCGTGCAAGCTTGACGCCGCCGCCCTTGCCGCGGCCGCCGGCATGGATCTGCGCCTTGACGACAACAACGTCCGTTCCGAGTTCGCGCGCCGCCGCCTCGGCTTCATCCGGGGTCCGGGCGACGATGCCGCGCGGGACCGGGACGCCGTAGTTCTTAAGGAGTTCTTTTCCCTGATATTCGTGGATTTTCATAAAGGTCAGATTTTACCGTCCGGCGAGGGCAAACGCAATCGGCGGCCGATTCAGATGCATGAACGAAGACCGATCGTGCCCGATCTTAAACAAGAACGGACGCGATCGATCAAAGTCTCTCAACACTCTGCGTCTATCGTTTCTTAACGCCGGTGTAAACCCTGATACCGAACAGTTTCCAGTCCTTACCTTCGGGAATATACTGGAGTTCGAATTCGGTTTTGACGCCAGACGTCGCATACTCGCCCTCGGCCATGAGTTTCCGAAGGCTTCCCTCGCGCTCGATCTCGCCGGCGCGCTTGAAAGTCGCCGTCATGTCTTTGATCGAACTCATGTCCGCGCCGCCATCGATCAGATTCTGAAAGCTGGACTTCATCTTTTCAGGACTCGTCTGTTTCGCCCAGAACTTCGAAATCGACCGATGGAAATCCCCGAAGTCTTCATCCTGAAGCGCCTGATTGAAATCAAGCATCGTCTTTTTGACGATCTCCTGAAGTTCATCTTCAGACGGTATTTCATACTTTGAAGCATCGGCCTTCTTGTACTCTTTCTTTGCCGTCGGGCTTGGCGTCGCCGTCGCTGCCGGGGTCGATTCCGGTGTCTTGTCACCGCCGCCGAACTTGTCCTTATTGCAAAAACAACCGAGTCCGATCATAGCGATCACCATCAGGGCGACGATGCCGTTCACCATCGAATTGTTTTTGACGATCAATTGGTTGAAAAGTTGTTTCATTGTTCCTCGACTTTCGTTCAATTTCAGGGTCAGTTCTCCTTGCGCCAGGGCGCGAGCAGGTTGACCCAACTGTCGACCGTTCGGTTATATTCCTGCTGGCACCGCTCGGCGCGGGCCTCGGGCAAATAGCCGTCGGTCACAAAATACCTGTATTTCTGCGGGTTTGATCCGTAGATCATACAGAGCGAATTGTAAAACCGCTGCTCCTGCAGCAAATGTTCGTCGGCGAGATCGCGCTTTGTGCGCTTTTCGCCGCGGGATTCGATCCGGAATGCGTCGGCCGCGGCAAGCACTGAACGGACTCCCGGTTCACCGAGTTCCTCGATATTGATGTACGAAGAACAACGGTCGGCAGCGTCTTCTTCGTTTCCGCCGATCGGCAGATTGTAATTGAAAATCAGCGCGTGCCCGACCTCATGGAGAAACACAAACCGGATCGCGTCGAACATCTTCTTATCCGCCTCAGCCGGCTTCATCCCGTCGGCCCTGAAAAGAATCGAAAACCGCTCCATCAACTCGTAACAGATCGTCAGAGTCTGATCGTTCGGATCGAACTGCGCGTTTGCCTGACCGCAATCCTTGGCGGTAACGAAAATGTCCTCGGGAAGAATCAGCGCCCGATTCAGATCATCCGCGGCCTTTTCCAGCAAACGCTCTTCTTTCACCTGCCGATGCAGAGTTTCGTATCTACCGCTCGACAATTCGGAATGCTCGACCCTGAAATCTCCCTTATCGCGGTTGGTCTTCGAATCCGGCGAGTCTTTTTCGGGCGACGGCGGCTGTTTCGGCGTTGCCTTCGTCGGCGACTTTTCAGGAATTGAGCTCCGATCACCGCCCTTGCCGCAGACACAGGCGGTCGCGATGACCAAAACGGCCAGCACGGTCAGCATTCCATCGAGATTCCTGATCTTCGGAAATCGGGGCATATCCTGTCGCGGAGCAAAAGAACCTGCGGTATTCTACACAAAAAAGGAGCCGGTTTGAAGTTCAAACCGGCTCACTCATCACAACTCTGGAATAAATCCCTATTCAGAACGTTCGACTAATTTCAGCAAGGTCCGGACGGCGATCCCGGTCGGCCCTTTTGCCTGATGCGGTCGCTCGCTGTCGCACCAGGCCGTGCCGGCAATATCGAGATGCGCCCATTTCGCCTTATCGACGAATTCCTGAATGAATGCCGCGCCGATGATCGTCCCGGCCTTCCGTGCCGGGCCGATGTTTTTGATGTCTGCAATGTCCGAACGGATCGATCGGCTGTATTCGCGACCGAGCGGCAACTGCCAGAAATTCTCACCCGCATCCTTGCCGCAGCCGATGATTTCGTCGACCAATTCCTGGTCGTTGCCCATGATTCCGGTGTTGACGTCGCCGAGAGCAATGATCACCGCTCCGGTCAGCGTTGCCATGTCAACGATCCGCGTCGCACCCTGTTTTTCAGCGTAGGCGACCGCATCGGCCAGAATCAGCCGACCTTCGGCGTCGGTATTGAGGATCTCGATCGTTTTGCCGTTCATCGCCGTGACGACGTCGCTCGGACGCGATGCCTTGCCATCGGGCATATTCTCGACCGCGGCGACGATCCCGAGCACCGGAACCGACGGTTTGAGCAACCCGATCGCACGCATCGTGCCGAGAACCGTCGCGCCGCCCGACATGTCGTACTTCATCGCATCCATTCCCTCACCGGGCTTGAGCGAGATGCCGCCGGTGTCGAACGTGATGCCCTTGCCGACGAAAGACAGCAGTTCGCCTTTCTTCGCCGTCGATTTTTTCGGCTCGTACCGGAGAACGATCAGCTTCGCCGGCTGCTCCGACCCGATCGAGACGCTCATCAGCGATCCCATGCCAAGTTTTTCCATCTTGGCTTCGTCAAGAATTTCACACTTGAGGCCGACTTCTTTGGCCATCGCCTGGGCACGTTTCGCCATCTCGGTCGGATGAAGGATGTTCGGCGGCTCATTCGCGAGATCGCGTGCGAAGTTCATCGATTCTCCGACATTGACGCCGCGCGTCAGTCCGGACTTGAGCGCCGAAGCATCGGCACTCTCGACATGAAGCACAAACGTGTCGACCACCTTGTCGTTCTTATCCTTCGTGCGGTATTTGTCGAGCTCAAACTGGCTTGTTACAAATCCCTGTGCCGCCGACTGTGCGACCGCAAGCGCGTCGCCGTCGCATCGAGGACTGAGCGCGACGCTTTTGATATTTCGTTTTCTGACGAATCGGGTCGCCGTTCCGGCAACATTGGCGACGCTCGAAACGGTGTAATCCGATTTGTCGCCAACGCCGATCAGCAGCAATCGCGACGCGCCGGATTTGCCTTTCGCGGCAAACCGGATGAGCGCAGTTTCGCCCACTTCACCTTTGAATTCCTCGGCCTTGATAACTGACGAAACGATCCCGCCGGTGAGTTTGTCAAGTTCCTTCAACGTCGGGCTGTTGGCCTTTTCATCTTTGAAAACCGCGACGGCGAGGGCTTCGACGTTCGCTTCCGTAAAATTTGAATTGATTCCAAAAGTCTTCATTATTACCTCTGCTATAACCGCAACTTATTACCCCAAAACTTGCTTAATTCTATAACTTACTTTAGCTTTTCTTTCAACTGTTGGCGAGTTTCCCGTTCGACCGTGCGCTTCATTTCAGTTTCGCGTTTGTCGTAAAGCTTTTTGCCGCGCGCGACGCCGATCTCGAACTTTATCCGGCCGCTTTTCCAGTAGATCCGGGTCACGACAAGCGTCATTCCCTTCTGCGTCGTTTCCTTTTCGAGCTTTGCGATCTCGCGCCGGTGAAGCAGCAATTTCCGCGTCCGCAACGGCTCATGGTTTTCGCGGTTTCCATGTGAATAAGGCGAAACATGAGCGTTCATCAGCCACACTTCACCCTCGCGCACGGAAACATACGATTCTTTGAGCTGGATCCGTCCGGCCATCACGCTTTTCACTTCGGTTCCCTTGAGCACAACGCCGGCCTCATACTTATCGATGATGTGGTACTCGTGATACGCGTGACGGTTGTTGACGATCTCTTTGCCGTCGGTTGACATAAACTGTTATTCTGCCCGTCGTCGTCAGGAGACGCAAGCGGCGCGACGGCCGAACGATCGGAAATGTCCGTGCCGTCGCAAACGCCGATTTGACAATCCGGCGCCCGATTCATAAATTAGAAATCAGCCGTTGGGAGATCGTCTAATGGTAGGACTGCAGTCTCTGGATCTGCCTATCGGGGTTCGAATCCCTGTCTCCCAGCCATTTTTTCCGGCCGCGACGCAATCCGTTGCGGCCTTTTCGCTTTTTTATGCCGAAATCTTGCGAAACAACGATCCGCGTCCGATATGTCGAAACGGATCAGATGGGAATCGTCCATCATTCGAATTATTTTGCGTGGTTTGAGCTCGGTCGCAGCGACTACTGCCGGCTGCACGGGTTTTCTTACCAGGAGATGGAGTCCGTCGACGGTGCGCTGATGGTCGTCGCCGAAGCCGCCTGCCGCTTTAAGTCTCCGGCGCACTACGATGACCTGCTGACGGTCCGTACGACGGCGACGAATATCAGGAGCCGCGGGATATCGTTCAGTTACGAGGTTTGGCGCGATGCCGACGAAACGTTGATCGCGGTCGGCGAAACGAAACACATCGTCACCGACCGTGATAAAAAGATCCGTTCGTTTCCTGAGCGGTACCGGAGACTGCTTACGGACTAGTTCTTTCGTTTGACGATGACAAGCGTGATGTCGTCGCCTGCCGGCGCGCTTTGCGTGAACGACGACAGCGCCGATTCGACCTTGTCGCGGATTCCGGACGCTGATGATCCGAGATTCTTGGAGATTACTTCGGAAAGCCGGTCGAGCCCGAACTCATCGCCCTTGAGATTCGCGGCCTCGGATACTCCGTCCGAATACACGACAAGAACCTCGCCCGCGGCAAGCTGTGTCGAGCCGAGTTCGTAGTCAGCACCCGGAATGATTCCAAGCGGGAATCCGCCTGAGTCAAGCTGTTCGATCTTCCCGTCCGCGCGGCCGATGATCGGCGGGTTGTGGCCCGCATTGATGTAGTTCAATACTCCGGTCTGAGGATCAAGTTCGGCAATAAACAAAGTTACAAATCGATTTGCGGGTGTATTGTGGGCAAGGTACTGATTGACCGACCTGACCGTCTCTGCAAGCGGATTTCTGGCCGAAACCTGACCGTGGATCGCAGCGTGCAGTGACGACATCAAGAGCGCCGCGGCAGTTCCTTTACCCGAAACGTCGCCGAGTGCGATCAGCATCTTGCCGTCTTCACGCTGGATGAAATCGTAGTAATCGCCGCCGATCTCGTAACATGAGAAGGAAATCCCCTGAAATTCGTAGCCTTCCATCACCGGCGGGCCGGACGGCTGGAATCGCTGCTGGATTTCGGTCGCAAGTTCCAATTCGCGTTCCATCCGTTCGCGTTCGAACCGCTCTTCGAGCAATCGGGCGTTCTCGACGCGAATCGATGCGACCGACGCAAGTGTTGTCAGAATGTTCAGATGCTCTTCCGAAAAAGTTGCCTCGTACGTCGGCGAATCGGCATAAACGAGCCCGAAAACATCGACTTCGCTGACGCTCAACGGAACTGCAAGGACCGATCGGATCCCGAGCAGCGCCATCGTCTGGCTCGCGTAACGCGGGTCATGCTGCGCATCCGAGGTCAGTACGGACTTGCCGTTCCGCAGCACTTCGTCCATCACCGTCCGGCTGATCCTTACTTCTTCAAGCTGTTCATCCTTGCCGCGCATTCGGGCGGCGACGATCTTCATGCCGTCCTCAGTCTCGGCATCACGCAACATGATCACGCAGCGCTCCGCCGGAACAGCTTCGAAAACCAGCGACGCAACCTGATTGAGTGTTTCCTCAAGCCCGCTTGACGAAAGCAGCGCGATCCCGACCTTGCTGATCAGCGCCACCAGATCATTGCGCGTCGTAAACTGATTCTGGAGAAATTCCGATGTCGGGTTCCGACGTGAGAAAGCGATCGTTTTTGACGGATCGAGTGCCTCGGTGTGATCCGCGATAAGCGTCGCGCTCCGCAGCGACTGACGCGCGTCATCGTGAAAAACGATCGTCGTTTCGCCGATCTGAATCTCGCCTCCGGGCGCCAGCGGAATCGGCATCGTCACGAGCGATCCGTTGTACCGCGTCCCGTTCGCCGACCCAAGATCATGAAGCCAAAACGAATCGCCTTCCTGCCTGATCTCCGCGTGAAGCCGCGACGCGAATGCGTCGGGAATACAAACATCGCTGCGCGCCGAACGGCCAATCGTAGTTCTGAGCCGGCTGAGAACAAGGCTCTCGCTCTTCTGATCCGCTGTCCGAATATTCAACTGGGGCATCGTTATGTCCTGGAACTATTAATCTTCTGTGTTTGATCGAACCCGCCGTTCGCCGTAAACGACAACCGTTTTTGCGAGATAATCGTGAAGCGCACGACCGCCGGGTGTGAACGCGCCGATCAGAAATCCGAGTCCGGCGCTGATTCCCGTCAGGAGATATCCGATGGTATGACGGATGAGCAGCGTCGTAAGTGTGGCCGATGTGCCGTCGATTTTCACAACCCGCAGCCCGGTGAACATCTTTCCGAGGCTCTGTCCGTTAAACAGCGGAAATATCACGAAATTGGTCAGCCCGAGCAGCACCATCAATAACCAACCGGTATTGCTGATCTCGCTCTTCAGCAATTTAGTACCGTCGATCCCAAAAATACGGCCAACGATCAGGCTCAGCACCGGCACAACCATGAGGACGATGTAATCGATGAAAAACGACCCGAGTCGCAGCAAAAAAGGCGCCTGGAGACGATCCGGATCAAATCCGACGACGATATCGTCCGCAGCAAGCCGCGAAAGACCCTGATTACCTTCAACTTTTGCACTCATATCAAATCAGGCGATTGCAAATTGCAGCGTCGTATCGCCAACCCGAAACCGGTCTCCGTTCGTCAGCAGCCGCGGCTGATGTGGCAATAACCGGGCCGAATCGTTGCCGGTCATCAAAATCGTTCCGTTCGATGAGCCGAGATCTTCGAGAAGAAAATTCGAACCTTCGCGACGGATCCGGGCGTGCCGCCGCGAGATCTTTGTCTGCGGGTCGAACTTTGAAAGATCGACCTCGGGAAAAATATTCGACATCGGATCCCTTCGCCCGATCAGGTTGTCGTCCCGCTCGAGCGTGAATCCCGATGTTTCGAGATCATTCGTCAGAACGACGTAAAGCTTTGCCGTCGCCGCGACTGCGACCGGCGGCGGCGCCATCACCGGAACCTGATGGAACGACTGCTGCGCGATCGGTTGTTGCGAACCGCAAAACGCGCAGAAAACATCGCTCGCAACGATCTGCTTCCCGCAAATTCCGCAAAAAACCAACTGTTCTGAAAATCCGACGGCTGACGGCGCGGCTTTGACACCGTACGAAACCTTTCCGGCCTGGAGGTTGATCAGATGTTCCTCGAGCGAGCGCTTCATTTCATTCGCGGACCTGAACCTCAGATCGGCGTTGTACTCGACCGAACGCATCAGAATCTGCTCGATCTGATCCGAAAGCTGCGGATTGATCTGACGCGGCCTCGGATTCTTCTGAAAGTCGAAGATCAGAAGCGGATTGCTTTGCGGATCGGCTCCGGTCAGAAGATGGAACATCGTCGAGCCGAGCGAATAGATGTCGGACCGGGGTTCGACATTTCCGCTGAACAGTTCGGGCGGCGCGTATCCCATCGTACCGACCGCCGTTACGCCCTTTTCCTCTTTGTTGATCGATCGTGCGATCCCGAAATCGATCAGCATCAGCCGGCCGCTGTTTCCGTCGATCATCACGTTTGCGGGTTTCAGGTCACGGTAAACGATGACCGGATCCTGGCGGTGCAGATATTCGAGCACGTCGGCAACCTGAATCGCCCACTCGGTAACTGTCTTCTCATCCAAACGGCCTTCAGGGTTGGCGCGCAGACGGGCCGCGAGATCGCCGCCCGAAATATACTTCATTACCAAATAGAACCGGCCTTCCGTTTCATCGAAGAAGTAATCGAAGATCGTCGGGATCGCCGGATGCTCGAGATTGGTCAGAATCATCGCTTCGCGCTGGAAGTCGGCAACGGCCTTTTCCTGCTGCTCATGCTCGATGTAACTCTGGACCATTTCCTTGACGGCACGATGGATCTCACCGAGGTTGCGGTCCTTGGCGAGATAAACCGCGCCCATTCCGCCACCGCCGATCTTGCGGACGATCTCATACCGGTTGTTGAGCAAAACACCCTCGTCCAACGGCTTGAGTTTTGCCGACCGACGCCCATCGGTATCGGCATTGCCAAAATTCTGATTGGTTCCCGGCTGAGCTTCGTCTGCAACCTCCGGAACCGGGGTCGGAACGACGGCGATCGGATCGGGATCCTGAAATTCGGGGACCGGTGCTTCAAGCGTAACGACGTTGTCCGGATCGCCCGCCGGAATGCTTTCGGCCGGCATCGGATTTGATTCCGTCGACGTCGGTGGTTCCGGCTCAGATTCAAGCATCACCGGCTTGGTCTCATCGGCCGGTTCCGCGACCTCATCCTGAATCATTTCGACTGACTCCTGCAGCGCTCCGGACTCCGGCGAAGCGGCGATCATTTCATCAGCTTCAGTAGCGCCAATTTCATCCGCCCGATCATTTTGCGGCTGAACCGACGGAACGGCCGCCATTTCGACGACAGGTTCGGCGATCTCGGCAACGTCCGGCTCGGGTTCGTCCATTTCGACAAGTGGTTCGGCGATCTCGGCGATTTCCGGCTCAGGTTCGGCATTTGCGGAAATTTCCGGCGCGCTTCCGGCGACGGCCGGCGATGCCGGTGATTCCGCGTCAGCTGAATTTGAAAAGTCATCGCCAACGTCAAAATGCACTTCGGTAACCTGATCCGGCGCGGCATAGACCGGCTCCGGGATAACGACACGCTCAGCCTCGGATTCCGAAGGTTCGGCCTCAACCCTTTCGGAACTTGCCGCTTCAAGATCGAGAATGACCTTCGGGGTCGGTGCTTCGTCAACCGGAGCGGGTAGACTCGATTCAATTTCAGCCGGCGTCTCGATCGTCATCACAGGGATTCCGGCCGGTTCTTCCGGAAACGAATCCGGTTCCGATTGAACTTGAGCGGCGAATGCGGGCTCTGCTTTGAAACCAAACGGATCGGCCTCGAGCGGATCGGCAAACGGCGACGGGATCGGCGGCGGAATCGGTTGGTCCGCTTCGGCGGCATCAGGCTCGCTGACCGGTTCCGGAAGCCGCACGATATCGGCCGACGTTCCGACGATCGTCGCCGACATTGACGGATCTTCGGCATCGGCCATGACCGGCGCCGGCGGCGTCAGCGTGATCCCGCAATAAGCGCAAAAAACATCGTTATCAGCGACCTTTTCGCCGCACTCTGGGCAATTTGACATCATTTTGATCGAGTATAAAAACCTATTTGGACCCGGCAACAAATCTCAAGAAAGTCTTGCCGACAATTATTTCATCGCCGCTCCGAAGCGCGTGCGGATTTCCGGGAATCAGCCGCCGGCCGCGGTTGACGTACGTTCCGTTGGTCGACCCGAGATCTTCGATCGTGTAGCCGCCGCCGCGATGAACTATCCGCGCATGCCGTCGTGAGATCTTCGCTTCGGGATCGCAGGCGTCCAGATCGACGTCCGGAAAGACGCCGTTATCGGCGTCCCATCGACCGATGTACGATTCCTCGGCTGTAAGTTCGAATTCCCGTCCGATCGATGTTCCGCGCTCGATCGTCAGGCGCGCATGGACGCTGTCCGATGATTCGTCTGCGACGGCGGGAGCCTCACGCGGCACAACCTGTTCGATGATCGGTTCGATCCCGATCGAAGTCACGCTCGCCGCCTGAAATGCCGGTTCCGGAACCGGCGGTTGGTAGCTCGCCTGAGCATAGTTGTTGGCGTTGCTGCTATTGTTGCTGCTCAAACTCGATCCGCATTCGTCGCAGTAGAGCGAGCCGTCAAGATTATCGGTACCGCAAGCCTGGCATTTTATCATTTTATTATTCCCTGCGATTATTTAAGTAATTACGGCATCTGCCATTTTACTCTGAAATGCGGCGTTCGTAAATCTCAAAGCCGAGTTGGCGAGGTTGCGCCGATGATTCGCGCGATCGCCGTCAGTCCGCCGCGGCGAACTCACTTTTTTGAAACTTCGGCGAAAATTCGGTCGTAGTAGAGCGGAGACGCTGAGCTTTCTGATTATTTGCGTTAAGATCAATAAAATCATTACAAAAACTTACAGAGGAACGAAAAATGGCAGTTAGCCGAAAAGGAAAATTTATCATTGGCGGAAGCATTGTCGCACTTCTACTGATCATCGTCGTCGCGGCAGTTTTCGCGTCGCGCAAGGACACGCCGGAAGTCACCGTCGTCAAGGTCGAGAAGCGAAAGGAACTGCGTTCGATCGTGACCGCTTCGGGCGAAGTCCGACCGATCCAGTTCATCAATCTGACGAGCGAAGTCCAGGGACGGATCGAGGAAATCTATGTCAAGGAAGGCGACGCGGTGACCAAGGGCACGCCGCTCGTGAAACTTGATCCGACGCAGCTCAATTCAAGTACCGACGCTCAATTGTCTGCGCTCCAGGCGTCGCAGTCGGACGCGCAGGTCTCACGGTCGCAGATCATCGCCGCGCAGAATCAGCTTTCGCAGGCCGAACAGGGCCTGACAGCGTCCCGCGCCTCGGTCGATACCGCGGTTCAGCAGGTAACGTCGGCGCGCCAGAACGTGATCGCGTCGGAAACGGACGTCGACCGCGAACAGGTCAACCTCAATACCGCAACGCGCGAACTGAAACGTACGACCGATCTTCTTGAGTCAGGCGTCGCTTCGCGTTCGGAATATGACGCCGCGAAGGATCGCGTCGATCAGGCCCAGGTTTCGCTTCGCAATGCCCAATCGCGCTTGAAGTCGGCCCAGCTTGCGGTCAACGAGGCGGAACTCCGCGTCAAAGAAGCCCGGGCGAGGGCCAGCCAGCAGGAAGTTTCGGTGCGTGACGCACGCCGCGGTGTCGAAACCGCAAACATTTCAGCGAATTCGAGTCAGCAACGCGCCAATCAGCAGGCTGCGGTTTTCCGCGGTCAGCGGACGCAGCGCGACAAGACGCTTCAGGTTGCGCCGATCAACGGCGTTATCGCGAACATCCCTTCGAAAGTCGGCGAATTCGCGGTCGCCGGACTTTCAACGACGGCGCTGCTGACGATCGCCGATATGTCATCGATCAACGTCGAAGTAAAGGTCGATGAGACCGAGATCGACAAAGTAGAAGAAGGACAGAAGGCGAAGATCAAGGTCGATGCCTTCGGTGAAAAAGAAATCCTCGGCGAAGTGACGCAGAAAACGCCGCTCGCCGTCGGCAAGTCGCAGACTTCCGGCGGACTTTCAACGAATATCAACGTCCAGGAAGCGAAGGAATTCAAGGTCGTCATTCAGCTCAAGGACGTCCCGAAAGAGATTCAGGAGAGTCTCAGGCCGGGAATGAGCGCAACCGCGACGATCACGACCAAAACGGCTGAAGACCTGATCGCTGTGCCGCTCCAGGCGGTGATCGAAAAGAAACCCGATGCCTCGCCGTCACCGACGATCCAGGGCGATGTTCAGATGCCGGCCGAAAAGCCGAAGGCGATCAAGGGCGTATATGTGCTTGAAGGCAACAAGGCCAAGTTCGTCGAGGTCACGACCGGAATCACCGGCGAATCTGACATTCAGATCCTGACCGGATTGAGCGAAGGGCAGGAGGTGATAACCGGCCCAAGCCGAATCCTGAACACGCTGAAAGACGATACGGTGATAAAGAAACAGGAAAAGAAGGACGGCGAGAACGCAAACAAATCCTAGCGATGTACAAGTTTATGGATAATGAAAACGGAAACGCCGAAAAGGCGCAGCCGTCCACAGGCGAGTCATTGATCTCGATGCGCAACATCTGGAAAACATACCAGATGGGAACCGAAGAGCTTCACGCTCTGCAGGGCGTGTCATTCGAGGTCAAAAAGGGCGAATACGTGGCGATCATCGGACCGTCCGGCTCGGGCAAATCGACGCTGATGAACCTTATCGGCTGCCTTGATTCGCCAAGCCAGGGGCAATACTGGATCAACGGCAATCAGGTTGCGGAGATGACCGACGACGAATTGGCCAAGATCCGGAACAAGGAGATCGGGTTCGTTTTCCAGACCTTCAACCTTTTGGCGCGGGCAACGGCACTTCACAATGTCGAACTGCCGTTGATCTATGCCGGAATGCGGGCCGGGGAACGCCATGACAAAGCGCAGGAAGCGCTTGAGTCGGTGGAACTCGGCGACCGCGTGACGCACAAGCCGAACGAACTCTCGGGCGGACAGAGGCAGCGCGTCGCGATCGCCCGTGCTCTCGTGAATCACCCGTCGATCCTGCTGGCTGACGAACCGACCGGCGCGCTCGATTCGAAGACAAGCGTCGAGATCATGGCGCTTTTCGAAAAGCTCCACGCCGAAGGAAACACGATCATTCTGGTCACGCACGAGCACGACATCGCCGAACGCGCGCACCGCATCATCACCATCAGGGACGGAAAGATCGAAAGCGACGTCAAGAACAAGTGATCGAAGGCTTAAGCTTTTTTGTACCGGCGGCGTTCGTGGTCACGACCTCGATTGCCGTCGGTTTTCTTGTTTCGGCAATGCGTCCGCCGGCGGATCGGATTTCGCGGATCGTAACGTTTGCCATCGGATTCTGGACGATCGTCACCGGCGTTCTCGCGATCAGCGGTTTCTATCTTAAGATCGACGAAATTCCGCCGCGGATATTTCTTTTCGGCGCCGGACCGCTGATCGCGCTTTTTCTCTTCGTGCTTATCGCCGGACGCAACGGATTCATCAGCCGACTCGACATCCGATCGCTGACTTTGCTTCACGCAGTCAGAATCCCGGTTGAGATCGTGCTTTTCGCGCTGTACAAGAACAAGCTGGTACCGGAGGCGATGACGTTTGACGGCTTCAACTTCGACATTCTTTCGGGACTCTCCGCGCTTGTGATCTGGTACTTCGGATTCCGGAACGGCACAAACCGGCCGGTTTTGATTGCGTGGAACCTGGCCGCGCTTGTGTTGCTGGCAATCATCGTCACGACCGCCATCCGGGCCTTTCCTTCACCGCTGCAGTCGATCGCGTTCGATCAGCCGAACATCGCCGTCGCTTACTTCCCGTTCGCGTGGCTTCCGTCGATCGTTGTCCCGATCGTTCTCTTCGCACATCTCGCGGCACTTTGGAAGCTGTTGTTTCAACCGAGCAGTCGGCTGAAATCCGTCACGGAATCTGAACCATAACCGCCGTCGGGCGTATAATGAAGGTATGCTGAAACTCGCCGCGCTGACACTTATCGGTGAATCGTTCAAGCTTTCAGTAATGAGTTTGCGAAGCCACAAGCTTCGGACCTTTCTGACGTTGCTTGGAATCATTGTCGGCGTGACCAGCGTCATCGCCGTGATGACGATCATCAGCGGGCTCGACCAGACAGTCTCAAACGCCTTTTCATCTCAGGGATCAACCGCCTTCAGCGTCTCGAAACGACCGCTCGTAATCACCTCGCGCGAGGACATGATCAAATACAACAAACGCAAGGATGTGACGCGCGAAGATGCCGAGGCGATCAAACGGCTGTGCCGCGAGTGCTGGCGCGTTGGCATGGCGGCCAACGGCATGGGCCTCGTGAAACACGGCGAAAACCGGTCGGAAGGCGTTTCCGTTCGCGGCCTGACATTGCCGATGTTCGAGATCGAAAACGTATCGATTCAGACCGGACGTGTGTGGACCGAAAATGAGGGAAACGCGGGGCGAAACGTCTGCGTCATCGGAACCGATATTGTCGAGAACCTTTTTATCGGACGGTCGGTTGACTCGGTGATCGGCGATGAGGTTCGCGTCGACGGCGTTCCGTACACGATTCTCGGTGTCGCGGCACCGTTTGGAAAAGTGCTCGGGTTCTCGCGCGACAACTTTGTTTACATTCCGTTCCAGACCGCGCAGAAGATCTTCGGCTCACGGGATTCGATCACGGTGCATGTTCAGGTGAGGGATTCATCGGTTTTCGAAACGGCGAAGGACGAAGTTCGGACGGTGATGCGAAACCGGCGCGGCAAGGCGTTCGGAGATGAGGACGACGGTGCCTCAATTGAGTCTCAGGACGCGTTTATCGGCATCTATCAGAATGCGACGTCCGGAATATATTTTGCGACGTTCGGCGTCGCGATCGTTTCGCTCGTCGTCGGCGGAATCGTCGTCATGAACATCATGCTCGTGTCGGTTACCGAGCGGACGAAGGAAATCGGTCTGCGGAAAGCCGTCGGCGCACGCCAGCGCGATGTCATGATGCAGTTTTTGATCGAGGCCGTAACTGTAACGGCGATCGGCGGCGCGATCGGCGTCGTGACTGGTTACGGTCTCGCTTTTCTGCTGTCGTTCGCGATGGGATTTCCGGTCCTGATCAGCATCCAGTCGGCGGTTCTCGGCGTCACGGTTTCGTTCGTCGTCGGACTGATCAGCGGACTCTATCCGGCGTGGCGCGCGTCGCAACTGAACCCGATCGACGCGATGCGGAACGAATGAAGGGATTGCGATTTGCGATTTGCTATTTTGGATTTTGGATTTTGGATTTTGGAATTTGGGTTCTTGAATTTTGATTCTTGATTCTTCTTGAATTTTGATTCTTAATTCTTGAATTTTGATTCTGACTTGCAGGTGCCAATTTCATTCCAAAATCCAAAGTCAAAAATCCAAAATCGGATATGACTTACGACGACATCAAAGAATCGGCCATAATGGCGCTCGCGACTTTGCGGGGGAATAAGCTGCGCTCGATCCTGACGATCATGGGCGTGACGGTCGGTGTGCTGACCGTCCTCGCAATGGTGTCGATCATTCAGGGACTCAACAAAACGTTTGCCGAGCAGATTGAGTCGCTCGGATCAAACACGATCTTCATTTCGAAGTTCAGTCCGAGTTTCGGCCGGCCGCCGGGTCAGGAAGAACGGATGCGGAAAGAACTGACGCTCGACGACGCGGATGCGATCCGCAATGAAGCTCGATCGATCGTCGGCGTTTCGCCGCTCCAGCGCAAGATCGCGACCAACGTTCGTTACCGCGAGAAAGAAACCGACACACCGATTTTCATCGGCGTCACGCCATATTATGAGTTCACGCACTCGCAGTTTATCGGCGAAGGCCGGTTCATCAGCGACACCGATGTCCGTGAACGCTCGAACGTCGTCGTCCTCGGACGCGACGTCGTCAAGGCGCTGTTTGAGTTCGAAGATCCGATCGACAAGGAGATCAAGGTCGCCGGCACGCCGTTTCGGGTAATCGGCGTAATGGAGACGCTGGGTTCGTTCTTCGGCCAATCGCGCGACAATTCGATCTTTGTGCCGATCACGACCTATCAGAAGTATTATCCCGAGCTCAATCCGCCGGAAACCATCTTTGTCATCATCGTTCGGCCGCGAACGCGCGCCGAGGTGGCGACGGCGTTGGACGAGATCCGCGACATTCTCCGGCGCCGGAGGCAGGTCGCACCGGATCAGCCCGACAACTTCGGGATCTCTTCGCAGGATGCGCTGCTCGACGTTTACAACCAACTGACCGGCGCGACGTATCTCGTTCTGACCGCGATCTCGGCCGTCGCGCTGATGATCGGCGGGATCGGTGTCATGAATATCATGCTTGTTTCGGTCACCGAACGAACGAAAGAGATCGGGATCCGCAAAGCCGTCGGCGCGACGCAGATCTCGATCCTGGCGCAGTTCCTAATCGAGGCGGTCATCCTCACCGGGATCGGCGGGGTCATCGGTCTGATTCTCGGCGAAGCGCTGAGTTTTCTGATAAACACCTATTCTCCGCTCCCGGCGTTCATTCCGGTTTGGGCGATCTTTGTCGGACTTTTCGTTTCGGCCGGCGTCGGAATCGTCTTCGGGCTTTACCCCGCATGGAAGGCGGCCCGCCTGAACCCGATCGACGCGCTCCGATACGAATAATCCCCAACGGATCCTGAATTGCCGATAACTTTTTCGCAACCGTTTGCGTATCAGTCACTTGCTCACTTAGGATTAAAACGCGAATGAACTTCAGCGAATCACTAAAACTGGCTTTCTCGGCAATCTGGGCGCACAAACTGCGTTCGTTTCTGACATTGCTCGGGATGATCATCGCGGTCGCCACATTCATGTTGGTTCTATCTATACTCCAAGGATTCAGTTCGTACGTCGATGAAAAAGTCGCTGGGATCGGTTCCAATTCATTCACGGTACGCCGATTCAGCTTCGACGACTTCAAAGACACTGACACCATCGCCGCTGCGCAACGACGCAACAAGGAACTGACCCTGGACGAACTTGACTTCATCAAGGAGCGGGCGCAGCTAATCAGCCGGATCGGAGCAAAAGCGTTGCCCAATTCCCGCGAGGTAAAACGTGGCATCGAATCAATCCGTGACGTCCGGATCGATGGTGCGGAGCCCGTCATTGCGGAAATCGAAAAGCTGGATATTGCGTTTGGCCGTTATTTCACCGTAACTGAGAACAACAATGCACAGCGAGTCTGTTATGTCGGTATGGATGTCGCAAACAAGCTCTTTCCGCAGGGCGATGCACTCGGAGGCGAGATCACGATTCAGGGAATTCCGTACAAGATCATTGGGATCCAGACCGCCAAAGGGACGGTTTTTGGGCAGCCGCAAGATAACTTCGTTCAATTCCCGATAAAGACTTACGGGGCGAATTTCGGCGGACTCCGCGGCAGCAGAGGACTCTATTTCGTCGGCACATCCGCGACCGACAAGTCATTCAACGACGCAGTCGAAGAAGCGAGATCGCTGATGCGTATCAAACGCAAAATCGCGTTTGGGGAAAAAGACAACTTTGGTGTTCTGACTCCTGATGCGATCACGGGTTTGATTAGCCGCGTAACCCGTCCGATCGGAATCGGAATTCTGATCATTCCGTCGATCGCCCTCGTCGTCGGCGCGATCGTCATTATGAACATCATGCTCGTCGCGGTAACGGAGCGAACAAAGGAAATCGGCATTCGGAAAAGCCTGGGCGCGAGACAGTCCGACGTGCTCCGGCAGTTTTTGTTCGAAGCGGGTACGCTGGCGCTCATCGGCGGCATAATCGGCCTGATTATTGCCCAATTGCTCGGCGTACTGGTGACGGCTTTTATCTTTCCGACGAAGATACCCATTTGGGCGATTTTTCTTGCCATCACCGTATCGGGCGGAGTTGGCATTTTGGCGGGAATATTTCCAGCATGGAAAGCTGCTCGGCTCGACCCGATTGAAGCACTACGGACGGAATAGACGATGAACCCATTGTCAGGATCATTTTTCGAGAATTTTAAGATGGCCTTCGCGACTCTGCGAAGCAATAAGTTGCGTTCATTTCTGACAATCGTCGGCGTGGTTATTGGTGTCGTTACGGTAATGGTCATCTCGTCGATCTTCAGCGGCATCAACCTTGCGGTTGAAAAGGAGGTCGAGTCATTCGGCACACGATCCATTTTTCTTTATAAGTTTGATATTGGAATTCGGACGAGCGCTCCGACACGCGAAGAACGGATGCGCAAACCGTTGACACTTGAAGATTCTGAAGCGCTCAACAACCTACCATCGATTGAGGTCGCGGTTCCTTTTCTCGATATCTCGAACAATTTTTTCGGCCAAAAAATCAACGTAACCGGAAAGAACGGAAAAACTTCGTCTTCGGTTCAAATGAACGGAACGTTTCCGGAAGTTGAAAAGACCAGTTCCGAAGTTCTTGTCGAAGGACGATGGTTTTCCCGATCAGAAAGTGATGAAAAGGCAAACGTATGTCTCATTGGAGAGACGGTCCGTGAAAACTACTTCCCTTATGAGACGCCGATCGGCCAGACGATTGAGGTCGGTGGCACGGAATTCCGGATAATCGGTCTGTTGCAAAAACGCGAACAGCTGTTCGGCGGCGGCGGAGGCAACAATGATCAGAGTAATGTGATTTACATGCCGATGGGTTCTGCGCTGAAACTGAAGCCGAATGCCGATGACCTTTTTATTCTGGCTGTCGCGCGCGACGGGATGCTTGAAAAGGCAAAGGACGAAGTTCAGGATCTGCTTCGAATCCGGCGAAACGTGAAGTTCGGAGACAAGAACAATTTCGCGATGGAAACGGCTGCGAGCATCATCGATCAGTTCAAAGCGATTACTGGCGGAGTTTTTCTTGCGATGGTCATAATATCCTCGATCGGACTAATGATCGGCGGCATCGGAGTCATGAACATCATGCTCGTTTCGGTCACCGAACGCACGCGGGAAATCGGAATCCGAAAGGCGATCGGAGCAAAACAGAGCGACATACTTCTGCAGTTTCTTATCGAGGCCGCAACACTTACCGGATTTGGCGGCGCGATTGGATTATTACTCGGCTGGTCACTTACCCTGTTGGTTAAATTGATCATGCCATCGTACGTTCCGCTCTGGGCCCCGATCGCCGGATTCGTACTTTCGGTCGGAATCGGGATCGTTTTCGGATTGTTCCCGGCGTGGAAGGCGGCGAGGCTGGATCCGATCGAATCTTTGCGATACGAATAGATTGCGGCGAGAAATTCAAACGAAGTGGACCGGAAACCGTTTATTACAAACGCTTTCCGGTTCTTATTTGTGATCCCGCCGGCCAAAAGCAATTTCGCGACGGGGAATGCAGTTTTCGGTCGGTTCTGTGTCAGCTCAAAAGCCGGCAATAAAAAAAGCCCCGCCGAGGCGAGGCCAATCCAAGCGTTTCTTTATTCGCTACCCGAACAACGCGGCTCCGGCGACGCGGATCGCGAGGAAAAACAACGAGATCGCGAGTACGACTCCCCACGCGGCGCCCGACGAGATCTTGCCGACCTTCCTGAGCCCGATCGCGGCCAGGATCAAGCCCCAAATCGCGAAAAGATCGATCGCCGATACCAGCGTATTGAGTGCCGGATAAGCCTTGAGATCAAGGAACATCGTCGGATTTGCCGAAATCAATCCCTGCTGGCTGTTGGCGAGATCGATATCGTCGACCGACTTGATGAACAATACGATGAAGTTTGCAGCCATCGCAATGATCGTCGGTGGTAAAGACGAATATACCCAAACCGAAACACCGCGGAGAAACGTCGTTTTGCCGCCGACCGCGCTGATTCCGAACCAATAAAGCAAGCCGCCGATAAACAGCGCGGCCACCATGAATACCGGAGTGATACCGTAAGTGATGTTCTTCATCAACGGCCCCGACTGCTGTTCCACCGCCTGCCGCTTTTGATCGGCCGGAAGATCGCGGGCCTGGGCACTTGCCTCAATGCGGGCTTCGACGATTTTTTTCATCCCGACTTTCTCGATGAATGCGATCTGAAACGCGCTGATCAAAAGAACAATCAGCAACATCGCAAGCAGGAACCGCGGTTTGCGGCCCAAATCTTCAAACGTCGCGACCGGATCAAAAAATATGTTGCCGAGCGTTGCGGCTTCGGACATCTGCGCCGGCTCGGCAGCCTCAATCTTTTCGGGCGGCGGCGGCGCCTCCCAATTATTTGGTTCTTCCATTAGCGTTCTCCTTTGATTGACAGTTAAGCGGATCCGGCCAAACCGACCGGCCTCAGATAAGTACGACCGATAATCGTCGATCGTTTCAATTATCGGTAGCCATCGGTTCGAATACAGGCCGCGAAATGTCCGGCCGAAATCTCCCGCAATTCGGGCTCGGTTTCGGCGCATTCGGCCGTCGCAATCGGGCATCGCGTCCTGAACCGGCAACCCGATGGCGGATTGATCGGGGTCGGGACATCGCCTTCAAGTACGATCCGTTCGCGTTTCTGCGTCGGATCGGGGATCGGGATTGCCGACAGCAGCGCCTTCGTGTACGGATGGAGCGGAAGTTCGTAAAGCTCTTTGGCGTCGGCGATCTCGACGATCTTGCCGAGATACATGACGGCGACCCGATTTGAAATATGTTCTACAACCGCAAGTCCGTGTGAAATGAATAGATAAGTAAGTCCGAATTCGGCCTGCAGATCCTGGAGCAGATTGACGACCTGCGCCTGCACCGACACATCGAGCGCGGAAACCGGTTCATCCGCGATGATAAGTTTCGGATTGAGCGCGAGCGCCCGGGCGATTCCGATCCGCTGCCGTTGCCCGCCCGAAAACTCATGCGGATAGCGTTGCATATATTCCGGATCAAGACCGACCTTGCGGAGCAGATCCGCGACCTTGTCCTGCCGTTCGCCTTTGTTTCCGATCTTGTGGATCGTCAGCGGCTCCGAAACGATCGCGAGGATCGACAAACGCGGATTCAGGCTCGCGTACGGATCCTGAAAGATGATCTGCATCTCGCGTCTCAGCGCCTGCATCCGGTCGTTCGGAAGACCGATGATGTTTTCTCCCTCAAATTCGACCGCTCCTGATGTCGGCTCATGCAGTCGCAGCAAACATCGCCCGACGGTCGATTTTCCGCACCCGGATTCGCCGACGAGCCCGAGCGTTTCGCCGGAATTGATTCCGAACGAAACGCCGTCAACCGCACGCACGACATCGTCTGAATTCTCAACCGGAAAATGTTTGACGAGATCTTTGACCTTTACGATTTCGTTCATCTTGCGTTATCGGAAAATCTTACACCCGTACCTGATGCATCGCACCTTCGCATCGTTTGCAACATCGATCAGCGGAATCTCGCCGTTCGAGCACTCCGGCATCCGGACCGAACAACGCGGCCCAAAATGACAGCCCGGCGGCAGGTCGGTCGGACTCGGGACCGTTCCTTCGATCGTCTGCAGCCGCGCGACCTTCTCGATCTCGTGCGCGCTCAGTTTCGGCACCGATCGCAGCAAGCCCTGCGTATAAGGGTGTTTCGGTTCAGCGAACAACTGGCCGACGCGCGCCTCTTCGACGACCTTTCCGGTGTACATAACCGACACGCGATCGGCGACTTCGGCAACGACGCCGAGATCATGCGTGATCAGCAAAACGGCCAGTTTACGCGATCGACGCAGTTCGTTGAGCAATTCCAGGATCTGAGCCTGAATCGTGACGTCGAGCGCGGTCGTCGGCTCATCGGCGATCAGAAGTTCCGGATCGCAGGCAAGCGCCATCGCGATCATCACGCGTTGCCGCATCCCGCCGGACAATTGGTGCGGGTAATCGGAAACGCGCCGTTCAGGTGACGGAATCGAGACTTCTTTCATCGCCGCAATCGCCGCGTCCCAGGCGTCTTTTTTGTTGAGTTTTCGATGAAGTCGGAGCGCCTCGGCTATCTGCTCGCCGACGGTGTAAACCGGATTGAGCGATGTCATCGGATCCTGAAAGATCATCGCGATGTCGTTGCCGCGGATCTCGCGCATCCTTTCATCCGTGGCTGTCGTGAGTTCTTCACCCTTGAACTCGATCGATCCGGCGGCGATCTTTCCCGGCGGCGCGATGAGGCGCATCACAGAAAGCGCGGTGATCGACTTCCCGCAACCGGATTCGCCGACGAGTCCGAGAAGCTCACCTTCGTCAATGTGAAAGCTGACGTCGTTGACGGCACGCACCAACCCGGCGCGGGTCGGAAAATGAGTCTGAAGATTTCTGACGTTGAGCAAATGGGTCATGCTTCAATAAATCGAGAAAGTGTATTCGACGATTTTTCTCATCGAAACCCGACGACCGCTGCGGACCGCCGGCACGAAAATTATCTTTCGAAGAGCGCCGATCGCCGATTCGTTGAGTCCAAGCGGCAATCCCTTAATCAACGAGATCGATCCGACCTCACCGTTTGCCATGAATTCGGCTTTCAACATCACCGTTCCTTGAATCGACGCGGAGCGCGCCTCATCAGTCCACGGCGCTTTCGGTTTCATGACAATCCTGAGATTGGAGTCAGGGCCACTGACCTCGAGATCCGGAGAATCGTCGCCGATTGTCGTTTCGGCACCGCGACCGATCCGGATCGCCCCCGAAACTCCCTGAATCTTCAACGATTTCATAAACCGCGACGGTTCTTCAGTCGAAAGCTCACGACCGTAAACCTCAAGGACGATTATTCTTCGTCGATTTCGATCGTTGATCAGCCGAACCGTACGGTCTGCCGCCGAAATCTGAACCTCGATCCGACGGATTGCAACACGACCGCGACGGCGATTACGATAAACGCGACGCGTTGACTTGCTGTTCGAGCCGATCTCGGTTCGCATCTGCCGCACAAGGCGTTCAAAGCCACGGCCATTGAAATCCGAGCAATACGCGGCCGTACGGTTTGCATCAAGGACTTTGACAACATACACGCGACCGTTGTGGAAAGCGCCGTAAACCTTTGAATCCGATGCCGTGCACGGCTCCGACGCCGCCGTCGAAACCGGCAATTTAGGAAGCAGAAAGGAAACGCCGGATGAATCAGAGCGATAAGTTCGCCATTGCTTTTCATCCGTCTGCGCATTGCCGACACCAACGCCTGAGATCAACAAAACAAAGACCGCAAGCGGTCTCATTATTCTCGAAAATACTGCTTGAATATTCAGCGATCGGGCATTCAAAACGGATTCTCGCGTGCAACTCTTTTCGTCGCTTTTTCCTCTAACAGATGTTATCATTTTTCGCAGACTTTGTATTTGCCAAGCCAGTTCAGGAGAATTTTGAAGTGAAAAAATATTCGGCCGTTTCGAGCTTCCTCGTAGTATCTCTTTTGCTCCCTTTGACGATTTTCGGCCAGACCGGCTCGGTTTCGAAGGTCAACCCGCGACCGGCGAACGAAACGCGGGTCGCGCCGGCGTCGGTCAAGCCGGTAACGGTCGAAAACATCGAAGCCGACGTTGCCGAGGCACTTTCGATCATCGAAGCGCATCATGTCGACGGCAAGAATCTCGACTACAACGACGTATTCAAAACAACTATAGATTCGATGCTTCATACGCTCGATCCGCACTCGAATTATTTTGACGCCAAGGAGTACGAACAATTCAGGACTGAACAGAGCTCACGTTATTTTGGTATCGGCGCAACCATCGGCGACCTGACCGACGCTGGCGGTAAGATCGTGGCGACCTTTATCAAAGCGACGTTCGACGGTGCGCCGGCACATCGGGCAGGGTTGCGATACGGTGACAAGATCGTCGAAGTGAACGGCGTTTCGATGCTCGGCAAGCCGTTTTCAGAAGTTCGGACGCATCTGCGCGGTCCGCGCGGAACGATGGCGCGGATGGTGGTTGAAAAATACGGAACCGGAAAGCGCGAAACGGTAGAGATCATACGCGACGCGGTCGCCCAGCCCTCGATCTCGGAGTCTTACATGATCCGTCCGGGCGTCGGCTACATCAATCTTTCGGGCGGCTTCAATCAGACGACTTTCGGTGAATTCCGTGAGGCGATGCAGGATCTGAAGTCGCGCGGCATGACGCAGCTTGTGCTTGATCTGCGCAACAATGGCGGCGGTCTCGTCAATCAGGCCTATTACATCGCGAACACCTTCCTTGCAAAGGGACAGACGATTTTTACGCAGAAAGGCCGTATCGAGGGCGCCGGAGAAACATATCCGTCGTCGAATTCGAATCCGGATGATTCGACGGTGGTGCTGCTCGTCAACCGCAATTCGGCGTCGGCCTCTGAGATTCTCGCCGGCGCGCTTCAGGATCACGACCGTGCGCTGATCGTCGGAGAGAATACCTTCGGCAAAGGGCTGGTTCAGAATCCGTTCGTCGTTGAATACGGCTCGATGCTTTTGCTGACAATCGCAAAATATGAGACGCCGTCCGGCCGTCTCATTCAGCGCGATTACTCAGACGGAAATCTTTACAACTATTACACCAACGGCGGGACGCTTCGTGATGAACAACCATCTGAAACGCCGAAGACCGATGCGCGTAAAACCGATTCGGGACGCGTCGTTTACGGAGGCGGCGGAATTCAGCCGGATGAGCCGGTAAAACTCAAGACAATTTCGGACGAGAGCTTCCGTGTCCAGCAGAAATTACTCAATCCGCTGCTTCTTTTCTCTTTTGAACTCGCGTACGGAAAAGTTGCCGGATTCGAAAATTACAAAATTGACCGACCGATCGATTTCGAATACGAGATCGGCCAGAAGGATTTTCCGGTTACCGACGCGCTTGTTGCGGCTTTCAAGAAGTTTGCATTTGAGAAATACAAAACGTCGCCGACATCGATCGACAAAGAACGCGAATTCGTCGAACGCACGATCAGATCGGAACTTGTCACCGCGGCGCATGGTTCGAACACGTCGTTCCAGGTTTTCAATGAGTTCGACACGCAGTTGCTGAAGGCGATCGAGCTGATGCCGAAGGCGAAACAGCTGGCGATCGAAGGCCGCAAGGCGAACGAACGAAAGCAAAGCCTGAAAACCGAGCAATAGAAGGTTTCGCCCGCTAAACACGCAAAAAGCGCGAAACCTGCTTACGCAGCCGAATTCGCTGAGCAATATCGGTCGACTGCCAGCTGCAGGTTATCGTAACGAAGCCCTAGTCTGATTGGTGATTTTTTTTTCGCGAATTTGGCGTGTTTCGCGGGCAGACTTTCCGAGGCGTAATCCGGGAAAACAACTCCAAAGGCAGAAAAAACCGCGACCGGCAAAAGCAGGTCGCGGTTCTTTCTGTCTCAAAAGACGATTCAGCCAATCAACCACCGAACCAGAAAATAGAGTCCGGCAGCGGCTCCGCCGATCAACAGCAAAAGTCCTGCGATCAGACCGGCGATCACGAACTTGAACTTCCGGTAACGGTTCTCATCCGGCGGCGACAATTGGTTTTGCGGAAAATACGGCGGTGGTCTGTTCATATTGCCAATCTAACAAATCACGCCGCCGATCGCCAAAGCGCCCCGAAGTGTTTTCATCGTGGCAACGGCTGATCAAGATCGGCGATGCCGTACGCCAGAACCGCCATCACGGCGCAATTCTCAGCCAATTCGCGCGGATTCACCTTGTCGAAAGTGTCAGCCGGCGTGTGGTGATAGTTGAAATACGTCCGCGTATCGAACCACGGTCCGAACGACGGCACGCCTTTCGCGGTCAGCGTGCTGATATCTGAACTCGCGCTCGGCTGTCGGTCGATCAGTCCCGATCCCTGGCTGTTCAGGATCTTCGCCAACGGCTGAAGAAACGGCATCGCTGAATCTTTTCCGGCAAAGATGAACCCGAGCGGATGGCTTGCGCCAAGATCACCCTCGATCGCCGCGATATGCTTCGGAATATCAGCCTCGCGGGCGTATGTCTCGGCTCCGACGAAGCCGTTTTCCTCGTTCATGAAGGCAACGACGCGGATGGTCCGTTTCGGGCGCAATTTTAGTTTTTGGAGCGTGTACGGAACCTGCATCGCCATCGCCACGCCGACGGCGTCGTCAAGCGCGCCCGTTCCGAGGTCCCACGAATCGAGATGTCCGCCGACGACAACGATCTCATCCGGCTTCTCGCTTCCCTTGTAATCGGCGAGAACGTTGTAGCTGACCGTATCGGGAAGCGTTTTCGGCGTCAGCAGGAGCCGCATTCGGACGCGGCCGGCTTTGGCGAGATACGCGATCGTTTCCGCGTCTTCATATGGAACGGATGCCGCCGGGATCTTCGTCACAGCCGGGTCATATCGCATCGCGCCCGTATGCGGAACACGATTCTGAGATCCGCCTGCGGCCCGCACAAGCACCGCGACCGCTCCGAGTTTAGCCGCCGCGATCGCCCCTCCGCCGCGATACTGCGCGACCTGTCCGTATGCCGCACCAGCCTCGTTTCGATCAGCCAGTCCACGATCAAATTTGACGTCGAAAAGAACGATCTTTCCGGCGACTTTTTCGCGGCCGAGCTTTTCAAGTTCTTCAAAACTTCCGACCACGACGATATCTGCGGTCAACCCCGTTTCAGGCGTCGCGACGCTTCCGCCGAGCGCTGTCAGGACGATCTTCTGCGTCGACCCCGGTGCCATGCCCTCAAATTCGATGAGTTCCCCTTTTTCTTCTCCGCGTACCCAATGCGGAACCGTCAGCTTTTGAAGCGTGACTGTCAGTCCGAGCTTACGCATTTCATCGGCGACGTAATTGACGGCGCGTTCGGCCTGGGCTGATCCCGTCAGCCGCGGTCCGATGTTGTTCGTCAGATACGCCGTCTGGCGGTACGCGTAATCGCTCGCCAGCGACTCCCGCTGGACCGATTTCAGCTGTTCGATCTTTGCCTCGGAATAGATCGGCATCGGTGCCGGCATTTGCTGCGCGGTGATCGACACAGCCAGCAGGATGATTATCAGAAATGATGTCGTTTTCATGTCGATCATAATAGCCGAGGTTTGAGTCGATCCAAAGCCCGGACAACCCCGGCGATACTCGCAGGCGGGACGCTTACTGTGCGATAATCGAGGCGGTACAACAATCAAGATTCCGAGGAAATCAGTTATGAAACGATTCGCACTTTTCTTCGTCGTCGTCGCGCTCTTCGCCATCAGCGCCGGCGCCCAGACATTTGATTTCGACACGATGATCAAACAGCGTCGCGTCGGCGATCCGCAGCTTTCACCTAACGGCAAAACGATCGCGTTTACGATCGGAGATGTCGACAAAGCCGCAAACCGGACGCTGACCTACATCTATACCGTTTCGGTCGATGGCGGCCCGGTCCGACAGATCAAGAAGGGCTCAAACCCGCGCTGGTCGCCCGACGGACGCAAGATCGCGTTTACCACCGGCGGCCAGATTTGGACGATGGATCCTGACGGAAGCGACGACAAGCAAATTACCGATATTTCAACCGGAGCCGGCGGCCCGGTCTGGTCGCCTGACGGCAAATGGATCGCGTTCACTTCGGAAGTTTACCCTGAATGCAAGACCGACAAATGCAATAAAGACGAGGATGAACGGGTCGCCGAAAGCAAGGTCAAAGCGATCGTCACCGACCGTTTATTGTATCGGCACTGGAACGAGTGGCGGCATCGCAAACGAACGCACGTCTTCGTCGTTTCGAGCAACGGCGGCACGGCCGAGGACATGACGCCGGGCGATTTCGATTCCCCGCCGTACGGCGCGGCTTCTGGGCACGACTATGATTTCTCGCCCGATTCAAAACAGATCGCGGTTCTCCGCAATCCAGACCGCGTCGAAGCGATTTCGACGAACAGCGATATCTACCTTGTTCCGCTTCCGACGACGACCCGCAAACCGGTCGCGGCGCTGTGGGCCGATGGCGACGTCAAAAACATCACTTCCTCAAACCGGGGCTACGAGGCAGGTCCAGCGTACACGCCCGACGGCAAATACATCCTTTACCGGTCTCAGGCCCGCGAAGGATTTGAGGCCGATCGCTGGAGGATCATGCGATTTGACCGGGCAAGCGGAGAAACCCGCGAACTGACCGCCGGATTTGACGAACAGGCCGATGGAATCACGCTTTCCGCGGACGGGAAGACGATCTATTTCACTGCCGGAACTCGCGGACGTTCGCCGATCTATTCAGTCCCGGTCGAGCCCGATTTCCGTCTCCGGATCGCGACTCACGTCAAAATGGTTCGCGGCGACGGCTTTTTCTCGAACATCGCACCGACGTCGGACGGCCGCTCGTTTATCGCCCTCGCCAGTTCGATGACGCGCCCGGCCGAGGTTTACCGCGTATCGGCGATGAGCGGAGAAATGGCGAATCTGAGCAACGCGAACACCGATTTGCGGCTCGCAAAGGCTGAAGAAGCTGAGTGGCGCGGCTCACCGAATGCGAAGGTCCACGGCTGGGTCATCAAACCGGCAAACTTCGACGCGTCAAAGAAATATCCGTTGATCGTGCTGATCCACGGCGGGCCGCAGGGAGCGTGGAACGACAACTGGGGTTATCGCTGGAATCCCCAGATCTACGCCAATGCCGGCTACGTGGTCTTTATGCCGAATCCGCGCGGATCGACCGGCTACGGGCAGAAATTCGTCGACGAAGTTTCAGGTGACTGGGGCGGCAAGGCTTACATCGATATCATGAACGGCGTCGCCGAGATCTCGAAGCGGTCGTACATCGACAAGACCCGGATCGGTGCCGCCGGTGCGAGCTACGGCGGCTACATGGTCGATTGGATCCTTGGACACAACAACGATCCGCGTTTCAAATTCAAAGCGCTCGTCTCGCATGTCGGCGTCTATAACCTTGAAAGC
>JBGASE010000178.1:0-7009 GCA_044229875.1 Pyrinomonadaceae bacterium
TACCGGACGAGGAACGAGGTTTACTCGATTTTCTACAACTATCACGATCGGGGTCGGATCGGCGTTGCAACACTGACCGACTCCAGTCAATCCGGCGACTGGGTTCATTACATAAGCTACTATTTCAGGCGTGACGGCACACTTGCCAAGATCGTTTCCGACTATCGGACGTTCGTCGGTGATTACATTGGAGCGCGGAACATCTATTTTGACCGAAAAGGCAAAGTTCTCAAGCGCACCAACCGCTATCTGACCCTGCGCGACCGCACTCCGACAAAGCCGACGGCTGAAAATCTGCGTGACAATGGTCCTATGATGAAGATACCGATTTACAGGACTGTTCGACGGCTTCCGTTTGGCAAGCTCATCCCTATTCCGAAATAACTCGTTTTTCGATCGGAATCGCGGAAGCCGCAAGTGCAACGGAACGTTAAGCCGGCACGCGCTGGCGAGCATAGTCCAAATCACATTTTCGAAAAGAGACCGCTCCTGCAATGGTTCAAGCATCGCCTCCGGTTCGGAATTGTCGGCAACCGCTTCGACATCCGCACCGCCCGTTTTTCACGCCCGTTTGAAAATGGTAAATTAGTCCGTTGAAGTTCACAGCGCTGAATTCAACGACGAGAATCGAGAGTTCGGATCGAGGTAAACTATCAATCCGGAATCCAAATTACACATGCACTATCACTTGATCGGAATTTGCGGGACGGCGATGGCGTCGCTCGCCGGAATGCTCCAGTCGCGCGGCCATCGCGTGACGGGCTCGGACCAGAACGTTTACCCGCCGATGTCGACGCAGCTCGCGGAACTCGGGATCGAGATCATGCAGGGCTACAAGGCCGAAAACGCGGATCTCGAACGCGACGTAACGATCGTCGGCAACACGATCATGCGCGGCAATCCCGAGCTTGAAGAAGTTCTCAACCGAAAGATGCTCTACCGCTCGCAGGCCGAGACCGTCAGGGAAGAATTCATCCGCGGCCGGCGTTCGCTGGTCGTCGCCGGGACGCACGGTAAAACGACGACGACCAGCATCGCCGCGTGGGTCGCCGAAGTCGGCGGACTCGATCCGACATTTCTGGTCGGCGGCGTCGTCCAGAATTTCGGCCAGAGTTTCCGCGTAACGGACAGCGATTATTTCGTCATCGAGGGTGATGAATACGACACCGCGTTCTTCGACAAGAAACCGAAGTTCATGTCGTACTTGCCTGAGATCGCGATCGTCAACAACATCGAATTCGATCATGCGGACATTTACAAAGACATCGATGCGATCAAGTGGCAGTTTTCGCGATTGATGAATCTTGTTCCGGGCAACGGTCATCTTATCGCCGGAATCGACTCGCCCGTCGTCGGCGAGGTGCTCGCTCAAATGTCAGGCAAACTGTTCACGCGGGTTGAGACCTTCGGGCTTTCGGCGGACGCCAAATGGCGCGCCGTCGACATTGAATTCACGAACGACGGAACGCGGTTCACGGTCGAGTGCGAAGGCAAACGATGGGGCGAGTTCACGACGCGGATGATCGGCGAATTCAATGTCCGCAACTGTCTGGCGGTGATCATCGCGGCCGATGCCTGGGGAGTTCCGCAGGTGAAAATGCAGGAGGCGTTCGATAAGTTCAAGTCGGTCAAACGCCGGATGGAAGTCCGCGGCGTCGAACGCGGCGTGACCGTCATCGACGACTTCGCGCATCATCCAACGGCGGTCGATGAAACGCTCAAGGCACTTCGGCAACGATACGCGGACAATCGGTTGATCGCGGTTTTCGAGCCGCGATCTCGATCGTCGCGGCTTTCGGTGTTCGAGAATCAGTACAAACAGGCGTTTTCGCACGCCGACCGAGTGATCATCGCCGGCGTTTTCAATCCGGAAGATGCAAAGACCTACGGCGAAGTGCTCGATGTCCCGAAACTCGTTGCCGATATCGACGCGTCCGGTAAACCCGCAATGACGCTTCCCGATGCCGATGCGATCGTCGCGACGCTCGTTCCGGATCTGCGCGATGGCGACGTTATCGCCGTCATGTCGAACGGCGGATTCGGCGGAATTCACGAGAAACTGCTCGCGGCGCTGCGATAAAACGAGCAACTTTTTGCCGTTGTTATGAAGTCCGAAGAATCCGAATTACCAAAGAAGCAACGCCGATCGGTGCGCCTTCGTGCCGATGCGATAAAGCCGTATCGTTGCAAGAACCTGATTGCCGTGATTGAAAACCCTCGGGATGTCAAGAATATCGGCACGATCATCCGCAATTGATTATGTCGGTTTTTCGGCCATATACATCGTTTATTCGGGTGTTTTGAATTTACACAAGCTCGCGAAGCGAGCATCAGCGTGTAGCCCGCAGCGCGAGCTGCGGGGAGAGCACGTGTTTCATCCCAAAGCTATCGTAGATAGCGACAGGTTCCTCATCTATCGCTTTCTACGATAGCTCAGTTGCTTACTCCGCGTTTCTCGGGTGTTTTGAATTCATACCAGCTCGCGCAGCGAGCATCGGCGTGTATCCCGCAGCGCGAGCTGCGGGATAGCACGTGTTTCATCCCGAAGCTATCGTAGATAGCGACAGGTTTCCTCATCCCTCGCTATCTACCATAGCTCAATTGCTTACTCCGCGTTTCCCGCAGCTTGCGCTGCGGGCTACACGCTTTCAGCTCGCTACGCGAGCCTTGAAGTCATCCGATAGGCTTGAGCTGTCGGCGATCGGGTCCGTATTTCTAATCGCCGCTTCTTTGAGTCTGCGGGGAGAGCGGGGTTACATCCCGAGCTATCGTAGACAGCGACAGGGGACATTTCGATTGTGATTTGCGACTTACGATCGCTGCCAATCGATTCCGGCGCGGACGGCTTCTTCAAACCGTTCGATATCGTCCGCGACTTCTTTCTCCGAATATCCGTCGGCACAATTCAAATGGATGAATCCGCCGAATCGCATTCCGAGATATCCGAACGTCTCACGAAAGGTCGAAATGAACGACGGAGATGCCGCGTCGCTGGCCGACGTGCAGACGACGTATGCCGACATCTTCCTGAGTTTGCGCCCCTTTTCGAGCAAATCGGGCAGATCCAGATAATCGGTGATCCGATCGAAAAAGTTCTTCATTTCCGGAGTGACCGAGTACCAGTAGATCGGCGACGCAAAGATGACTTGCTCATGACTCAGAACATGTTCCATCAACGGTTCAAAGTCGTCATCCCTGTTTCGATGATCGTAATCGAACGGCGCGATTCTCTTGGTCGCCAGATCAACGATCTCGATCCCGAGATCAGCGGCGATCCGGTCGATGAGTTTGCCGGTGTTGCCGTTGCGCCGGGCACTTGAAAAGATAGCGATCGTTGAAGGCATAAACAAGGTGCGGAGTATCCGCTGTCGGCCGTGAGAGAGCACGTGTTTCATCCCGAAGCTGTCGTAGATAGCGACAGGTTTCCCCATCTATCGCTATCTACGATAGCTCAATTGCTTACTCCGCGTTTCCCGCAGCTTGCGCTGCGGGCTACACGCTTCGGCTCGCTACGCGAGCCTTGAAGTGCAGAACATCCGATAGGCTTTAGCTGTTCGGCCATCGGGTCCGTAATTCTGATTGGAATCCGTCGTTTCTGCGAAACGAAACCAAAATCCGAATCGCCAATCGCTACTCCAATGCCCGGGCTTCAATCACGCGCATCGTCGCCGGGTGCCATACGTTTCGCATCGCCTTCGTTATCTTTTGTTTCGAATCGCGGCGAAGGCAGAAAACGTACGTCGATTCCGATGTTTCCAGCTTCAGATTGCAAATCGCCCACTCTTTGCCGGGAAATTCTGCCGGCGGTCGCAGCCGTTCAAGCCGATCGTAATATTCGCCCTTCATGCGGTCGCCCTGAACCCATACCAGCGCGCACTCGAACGGCACATCGTGGACGGTGATGACGGTGACGGAGCTATCGGTGAGTCCGAGTTTTGCGATAACTTCGCGATCAAGCGCGACGCGCATCGCCATCAGATCGTCGTCGAAGATCACTGATCCCGAATATACACCTTCAATGACGCTGAAGGTCTCAGCGTCGGGTATCGCAATATCCCACGGTAATGATATCGGTTGATCGGTCACCGGTTTCGCGGCCGGGCCGGCGGTGAGTGTAATGAACTCTGAGGGTCCGTCCCAGTCGATTTCATCTTCGGCGAGCGTATCCCAATCGACACGATAAAGCGTGACCAGATAATCTCCGGGAGGAACCGACACTTCACCGCCCGGATCGGTCGGGCTCAAACTTCTGATCGTCAAAGAATCGTTGGATTCGATCACGAGCCGTCCGGTCGGCAGGCTGAGAAACGCCTGCTGCGGTTCACGCCACGGAATCTTGCCAAGTTCCTTTCTGCTCAACGGTTCCCGGATCGATATCGCGACGTCGATCGAATCATCCTGCATCAGATCGTATGACATCAATCGGCCGAGCCGGACGAATTCGCGCATCGCCTTTTCAAACACGGCCGGATCGGCCGAAATTTCAAACGCGCCCGATGCCAGAAGTTCATCGCGGAATCCACGGTCATAGAGCCAGACGTTCAGGCCCGAATTGAACACCGTGACACGCATCGCGTTGTCGGATAAATGTCGTGGCAGTTTCATCACTTCCTCCGATTTGCCGAAACTTCACTCGGCGGCCGGTAACGCATCGATCGATTTCAGTATCTCGCGCCCGACCTGCTCGCGCTTTCCGAGATCTTCCATGCGATTCGGCGTGTCGATATTGAGCGCAAAGAAAACCGGACCGGTCGGCCACTCGACCCAGCCGACCCACCAACCGTAACGGCCTTCCCAGCCGGTCTTTGCCCGCAGGATCCAGCTTCTGCCGGCTTCGATGATCATCAGATCCTTGACCAATCGCTGGTGCGCGATGTCGAACGGAAGTTCGTTGCGGTAAAGCCGCGATAGAAAATCGATCTGTTCACGGGCTGAGATCGCGAGGTTACCGTCGACCCAGTAGTCACCGGTCGCGGTCGTCGGATCGGCATTGCCGTAGGCGATCCGTTTCAGGTATTTTCGGGCCTTTTTGGTGCCGATCTGCTTCGCGAACTGCTGATAAACCCAGAGTGTCGAAAATCGCATCGCCGAACGCAGCGTCTGGTCAGCGTTGTGTCCGGAAAAGCTTCGCGGTACGCCGTCCCATTTGAAAACCTGAAACTCGTCTCGGACGGCGCCGGCGTCGAGCGCGAACAGCGTGTGCGGAATCTTGAACGTCGACGCCGGCGAATACCGGCGCGCCGCGCGCTCCTGATCAAAAAACATGACCGGACGATCAGTCGTACGCCAGTCGGCGACGACAATCGTCCCTTTGGCATCAAACTTCTCAAACGCCTTGCGCCATTCGGGCCGTTCCTGCGCGACCGCAAACGGCGAAACGGCCGCGACCAACGAGAGTAGAATTGCGAATCTGCTGATTTTCATCTTTTTTATGTAGAGACCGAACGTTGGTCAGTTAAAAACATTGCGGATGCCGGCGGGTTTGATCGGCAACGGTCCAGACGCAATCTTCTGCCTTGAATATTACGTAAATGCTGATGGTCTTGGCAATACAGTCGAGATCTTAGATTCCGGATATTCAAGAAATTCAAGATTTAAAAGCCTCGAATCTCAAAGCGGATTCAAGATTGCTTTACGCCTTGGCAGCTTTGCTGGAAAACGGACCGGGCTCCGGGGTTCTCAAATTTCGAATATATCGAATATCTCAGATCTCAGAAACTCCGAAGCGGTTCGCTTGACTGAATCATCAGTGGATCGGTTGTGGATTGACTAAAACGGGTCGCCGGGGGGCGGCGAATATGCAATTCGTCTTATTCCCGAAAACACGCTTTGGACGGGATTCGTGCCAAACAATCAATTCTAACCAGCAATCGATCACTTTCGCGATTTTCGCGGGCAAGCGGAAAGGAGCTAATTAGGACATTTTTATTTCAATTAGCGCTAATTGGGACAAACAAATGTCTCAATTAGCTCTAATTAGGACAAAGAAATGTCTCAATTAAAAACGAATGCCAGCCATATCGGTGGACGGCAGATGTCAGAATTTTTCGAAATTACTTGGGAATCGACAAGCGCTTTGAACCGTCGCATTTTTCACGATCCACGTTTAACGAAGTTTTCCCTTGCGCAATAGACGCGAAAGGGGCATACTTACAGTGTTTTTGCTCTCAGAGTGTCTCGGTTGATGCGTCCGTTCATGTTAGACAAAGCGACAGTTTAGGTTCGGTTGGAGAGTTTGGTTAGTAGTTTTTGAAGCAGTCTTGAGTTTTTTGACGAGCCGGGCGTCGCATTGCAGCGGATTTTTTCCTTCAATTGCCTGTCTTCCTTGCTTCATTCAGTTAGTTAGAAATCAGAGGATAAATGAGTACAAAGCTTTACGTAGGAAACTTGTCGTTTCGCGTCTCGGACGATGATCTTTTTGAGCATTTTTCACAGGCCGGTTCGGTTGAATCAGCAAACGTCGTGATGGATCGTGAAACGGGCCGCTCACGCGGTTTCGGATTCGTCGAAATGGCATCGGAAGATGATGCGAACAGCGCGATCGCGCAGTTCAACGGTCAGGAATACGATGGACGCAACATGGTCGTCAACGAAGCTCGTCCGCGTGAAAACAACGGCGGCGGAAATCGCGGAGGCGGCGGTGGCCGTGGCGGTTACGGCGGCGGCGGAAATCGCGGAGGCGGCGGCGGCCGTGGCGGTTACGGCGGCGGCGGCGGACGCTGGTAGTTCGCAGTTTAGTTAGCAAAAAGCGGTAAGCAGTGAGCAGTTAGGCAATGAGTTCCATTGGTTTCTAACATGCAAGCTACTTACCGTTTTTTGCTTGCCGCTCACTGAAATCTCGCGTCTGACTATACTGCTCACTGCTCTCTGCTTACGGCTCCGCACCCGCTTACTTCGTGCGCGGTTCTGCACTGCTCACGGCTCACTGCTCACTAGCTCCGCACCCGCTTACTTCGTGCGCGGTTCTGCACTGCTCACGGCTCACTGCTCACTAGCTCCGCGCCCGCTT
>JBGASE010000021.1:0-31264 GCA_044229875.1 Pyrinomonadaceae bacterium
AGTTCGAGCGCGGCGGTTTTCGGTGCGAGCTCGCCGAAGACGATATGCAGAAAGGTGATCAGCGAAAACGCGATCGCGAAAGAGATCGTGTGAAGAACCGTTCCCGAGGTCAGGAACGCAAGTCCCGTCGCTTCGCCGAGCCGAACAAGGATCGGGTCGAGCAACGCCGCGACGGCCGGCTCACCAACCCAGCCGAGTCCGAGCGAAAACAACGTAATTCCGAGCTGCGTCGCTGAAATATAGGCATTGAGATTGTTGAGCAATGCCAGCAATCTTGTCGCCCGCGCATCACCTTCGGCCGCAAGTGCCTCGATCCTGGATTTACGGACCGCGACGAGCGCGAACTCACTGGCGACAAAAAAACCGTTGCCGAGAACGAGCAAAACGACGGCGAATATCTTGATCGCGCTTGAAGAAAACGTTGGCAGTTCAGCCGAAACAACGTCGGCGAAAGCAAAGAGCGTTAAGAAACTACTAGCAGGGTCCATCAGACTTAGAAAGAAACTCGGCGTGGGATTTTTGAGCAGGTTCCCGACTGCATTCACTCCTACAAAAGAAATTTGCGCCGAAAGCGCTTGCACGGATTATATCACAGTGAATTTTCGACGGCGTGCTCTATCAAATCCGCGATCAGCATCTGACACGATCCGCAGCCGGTTCCGGCGTTGGTCATCCGGCCGACATCTTCGACCGATGTCGCGCCGCAACTCTCGATCGTCTCCTGTGATACCCCGAAGCACGAACAGACAAGCGCGCTTTCGCCGGAAAACTCTGCGACCATCCTTCGCCGGTAATCGGCAAGCGCACTTCGGATCGCGCCGAGCGCTCCATTGCGACAGGCAACGCGATCCGCCGGAAAGTCAGGCAATCGGCGCTGGCTTTCGCCCAGTGCGTGAAGCGTCTTCAGAGATTTGCAGTGCGTCGACCGGGCGATCGATTCGGCTGCCGCGATCATATATCCGCAACCGTTTGTCCGATACCGGACGGAGTTGATGACGCCATTACCGATCTTGAGTTCGAACCGAACGAACGCGCCGCACGCGAAGTTTGCGTCCGCGCCGCGGGCGTCCGGGTTTTCGACATCGCCCGTAAATTCGGGAGCAAACGCCGAATCGGCAATCTCTTTCGGATAACGGGAAGATCCCATTACTGAATGCTACAACAATTGCGGAAATCGCCGCGAATTTCGTGATCGAAAACCGCAGCGATTCTTTACTTTGCCGGCTTCGGCGGCGGAAACGGCGTAAATTGCGCCGAATATATCTTCCACTTTCCCTTTTCCTTCCGAAGCCCGTAGAGCACAAGGCCTACGGGTGACGGCGGCTTGGTCTGATCATTTTTCGGCCCGATCGAAAATCGCGAAATGATCATCGCGAAATCCTTGTAACGCCGGACCTGAAACTCGTCGATGATGTAACGCGGCGTCCGCGATTTCGCCTTCTCGACGTCATCCGTTTTGTAGAACCCGATCGCCTTTTCACGTGGATCGATCTCGCCTTTCGGCGAGATTTCGATATAGTCTGAAGCATAAACCGCGTCAAGCGTCGCCGGATCATAGTTCTCCTGCGCGGTGACCGCGCGTTTGACAATCGAGATCAGGTCCGCATCCTTATCGGTTTGAGCAAAAACCGATGTTGAAATCATCAAGATAATCGATAAAAGTGCAATATTTCTCATTAAATTCAAAAACTCCTTTTTCCTGCTCTTTTTGGTGAAATCGCGGTCACAACAACCGATCTCTCAATCCCGACGCGAGATTGAAAGAAATCTGGTGATAGCAGGTAGTTTCACGTTTTTCCGTGTTTAGCGGACAAAAAACTCCTGCATTCCGGGATGACGCAGATACGCTAAAGCCGCGCCGTAACCGTCATCGGAATTGCCCAACGAGTCATAACGATTTTTGAGATCAAATGTTTTGACGATTTTTGCGGCCGCCTAGGAAAATCTGGCGGCGTTGTGAGCGTGAAGTCAGCGACCGACTTCGATGAACGTCTTGATCGCCCGATGCTTTGCGCCGTTTTCGAGAATTTCGAACGCCTCGGCGAAGTTCTCGAGACCGTCGATGCGGTGCGTCATCATTCGCGCCAACCAACCCGGATACATCGCCTCGCAAAGCGCGAAATCACGGACGCCCATTTCGAAATGTTCGCGGTTGGCGTTGACCGTTCCGACCATCGCGCGGTTGCCGAGGACGAATTGCTGATTGATCCGGTCGGAGGGAACGGAATCCGTCCGGCGATCGCCGCCGGTAACGGATGAGAGGATCAGGATTCCGTTTTCATTGAGCGACTGCATCGCGTCGAAGATTATCGGCGAATATCCGGTACATTCGAAGACAAGGTCGTACTGGCCGTATTTCGCGACCGAGTCAACGACGTTTAGCTTTTGCGTCGAGTCATACGTCGCGCCGATCGCCTGACACAACTCCGCGTTGAGATAACCGTCGGCGAGTTCCCACCCGAATCCGTGAACTTCGTAACCGCGCATTCTGAGCGCCATCACGGTCAGGAGCCCAACATTTCCGGTGCCGAGAACGGCTGCCGTTTTCGGCCGCCAGATCTTCAATCGTTCTTGAATATCGGACGCCTGTTTCAGTCCCTTTTCAATGATCGAAAGCGGTTCGAGCAACACCGCGATCTCCGCCAGACTAGCCGGAATCCTGATTAGATAGTCGGCGTTTTCGGAATAAAACTCGGCCATGAAACCGTGGAGCCGCGAAATTCCGCGCTCGAAATACGAATCGTCGGTAGTGAAATCCTGCGTCCCGATCTTGTCGTAGATGCTCTTTCCGGGCCGGCGCACGGTGGCGACGACGTAGTCTCCGGGCTTCAGTTCCGGGACCTTTTCGCCGATCTCGACGACGCGCCCGAAATTTTCGTGTCCCAAAACCAGAAAATCGCTGCCGGCCGGCGCGGTTCCGTACTCTGCGTTGTTGATCTCGCGATCGGTTCCGCACGCTCCGACGCGCAGGACCTCAACCAACACGCCGCGGCCGTTGCGGAAATCGGCGACCGACGGCTTTTCCATTTCAACAAGTCGGACGCTTTTCGCCGCTTTAGGTGTCACTGCAACTGCTTTCATGATCAATCTTCCTGGCGATAATCGCCGATCTGCTGAAGTATCTTGGCGATCAAGCCGGTCCAGCCGGTTTGATGACTGGCACCGAGCCCGGAACCGTGATCGCCGTGAAAATATTCGAAAAACAAAGGATAATCGCGGAAATGCTCGTCGGTCTGAAACTTGTCGTAGGTTCCGAAAACCGCGCGGCTCTCGTCCTCATCATCGCGAACAAAGATCCGCGCCAGGCGCTGTTCAAGTTCCTGCGATACTTCCCAGAGTGACAGCTTTCGTTCCGAACCGGTCGGAAACTCGACCTTGAACTCATCGCCGAGATAGAAGTCGAACTTCTGAAGTGCCTCAATCAGGAGATAATTGACCGGCATCCAGATCGGGCCGCGCCAGTTCGAATTTCCGCCGAACATGCCGGTTTTCGATTCGGCCGGATCATATTCGACCCGATACTCCGTTCCGCCGACGTTCAGAAAATACGGATTCGTCCGGTGCACACGTGAAAGCGCGCGAACTCCGTAGTCGGAAAGAAACTCATTTTCGGAAAGCATCACCCGCAGTACGCGCCGAAGCCGCTCTGGGCTGACCAGCGCAAGCAGTCTTCGGCCGTCGGTCCCGGGCGATTGCATGCAGGCGATCTGGTCGGTCATATCCGGGCGGTTTTTGAGGAACCATTCGGTCCGGCGCCTGAAATCCGGCAGTTGATCCAAGACATCAGCATCGATCGTTTCAACCGCGAAAAGCGGAATCAGTCCGACCATCGAACGAAGCCGGAGCGGCATGTTTGCGCCATTCGGAAGATGCAGAACGTCGTAATAGAATCCGTCGCGCTCGTCCCAGAGTTCGGAGTTCTCATCGCCGACGTTGTTCATCGCGTCTGAAATGTAAACGAAATGTTCGAAGAATTTTGTCGCGACGTCTTCGTAAGCGCGATCCTCGCGGGCGAGCTCAAGCGCGATCGCAAGCATGTTGAGGCAAAACATTGCCATCCAGCTCGTGCCGTCGGATTGTTCGATGTTTCCGCCGGTCGGCAACGGCGCGCTGCGATCGAAAACGCCGATATTGTCGAGCCCGAGAAATCCACCCTCAAAGACGTTGTTTCCCTCGGCATCCTTGCGGTTGACCCACCATGTGAAGTTGAGCAGCAGTTTGTGAAAGACCTTTTCAAGGAACGTCCGGTCCGCGCGTCCGGTCCGTTTCGCCTCGATCTGATAAACGCGAAGCGCCGCCCAGGCATGAACCGGCGGATTAACGTCGCCGAACGCCCATTCATACGCCGGAATCTGTCCGTTCGGATGCATGTACCATTCGCGAAGCAGGAGGATCAGTTGTCGCTTCGCGAATTCGGGATCGACGAGCGCCAGCGGGATCGCATGAAACGCAAGGTCCCAGGCTGCGTACCACGGATATTCCCATTTGTCGGGCATCGAGATGATGTCGTCATTGTAAAGATGCTTCCAGCCCGAATTCCGGCCGTTCCGGCGCTGTGCGGGCGGCGGCGAATACGCCGGATCGCCGTCAAGCCAATCCTTGACCGAGTAATGATAGAACTGTTTCGACCACAACATTCCGCCGAGCGCCTGACGCATCACCAGTCGTTCATCGTCGGACAGCGTCGCCGGAATCACATCGTCGAAGAACTCGTCGGCTTCGGCCAGTCGCAATTCATACACCGCGCGGCAATCGTCAAGAAACCCCGGTTCGCTCTCAAACCTGACATCTGACGACGCGAGCCGGAGCCAAATCTCCGCCGACTCGCCGGCGTCGAGATCGAAGCGATAATGAGCGGCTGTCTTGGTGCCGGTCAATTCCGGGTTTACAGCATCGGTTTCATTTCTGACAACGTAGCGATTGATCGCATCTTTGACATACGTTGACGCGTTTTCGCCGCCGTACAACGTTTTGAAGTTAGTCTCGTTTTCAGTAAAAAGAAGATCGGGACGTCCCGCGCACCAAAGCATGTACGGTCCGAGTTCGTGATGCTCGATCGAAACCGATGTCAGATCACCGGCGACCGCCTTGAGCGTCGGTTTCGGCGGATGATCGAACCATGACCATTGATTCCGGAACCAGGCCGTCGGAAGAATATGGATCGGTGCCGGTTCATCCGAGCGGTTGATCGCGGTAATCTTGATCACGACGTCGTCGCACTGAGCCTTTGCGTATTCAACGAAAACGTCGAAATATCGATTTTCATCAAAAACGCCAGTATCGACCAGCTCAAACTCCGGCTCGCTTTTGCCGCGGCGCTTGTTTTCGGCCCGCAGCGCGGCATAGGGAAATTCCGACTGCGGATACTTGTAGAGAAACCGCATGTATGAATGCGTCGGCGTGCTATCGAGATAGTAATAACATTCCTTGACGTCCTCGCCGTGGTTTCCCTCGGGACCGGTCAGCCCGAACAGCCGTTCTTTGAGTATCGGATCCCTTTCGTTCCATAAAGCCACCGCGAAACATAGATTCTGGCGACGGTCTGAAATCCCGCCGAGCCCATCCTCATTCCATCGGTAAGCTCTGAGATGTGAAACATCGAAAGGGAAGTAATTCCAGGCAGAACCGTCGGCCGAATAGTCCTCGCGGACTGTTCCCCAGGCACGTTCCGCAAGATACGGACCCCAACGTTTCCAGTCGGTTTCGCGTCGATTTGTCGAGCGCAGGCGAAGTTGTTCGGCGCGGTTCGGATCCATAATGGCTGTTTCAGAAGTTTGGCAGATTTTGCGAAACGCGTCTAGCTTTTGAATGATGCCGCGACGACCGCAGAAAAATCTGGACTATGCCGTCGAACTCTGTTAAATTCCACAATTATCTGAGGCGATACAGGTTCGGATTTCATGAACAAAATGTAGTGGATTCAACGCTGGTGAAAAAACCCGGACCTGAAGTCAGTCAGGATCGGTTATTGAGAAAAACCCCAAAATTCGAACGAACGCTGAAAGATTGCGTTGATTAGCCATTTTTTCAACGAAACCGCGTGTCTGTAAGCTAAGGCAGGATCATGATCCGAACCAGAATGTGTTCGGGCGCGTTTTGTATTTCGGTCAGAATGACGGCGCAAAAGTTAAAACCCATTTCGAGGCAGGACTCCGCAGAAACGATCGCCGCGGTCGAAGAGAAGCTCGCGAGCGGATTCTCCGCGCAGGCTCATTCAATCCTTACCGAAACGCTGGCCGTTTTTGACCATGCTCCGGATGATCTCGCAACGCTAAAACGCTTGCTCGCATTCACGCTTGAGACGCTCGGCCGCTATGAAGAGTCGCTCGACGCCATTCGTGAATATGAATCCGAGGCGTTGCTTCAGACCCTCGGACTAGAAACGCAGTTTCGCGTCCTGACCCAACTCGCGATCGGCTTCAGCAACACGTCCGATTATCCGAAAGCGGCAACGCTTTTGAAGGAAACCCTGCAGCAAGCAAAATTCGCTGATCTCAAACCGGTTCTGGGTACGCTCTACAATGCGCTCTCACGTGTTTACCGCAAGTTGAACGAATTCTCGATCTCCGGCGGATATGCCGCCGAGGCGCTCGGATATTTTCGGGAAACGGGCGATTGGCGCGGGATGGCCGAGAGCTATCAATTGATCGCGACGGCGAATTACCAGGAAGGAAATCTCGAAAAGTCGGTCGAAAACTACGAATTCGCGATCAAAATCATCGGCGAACGCTCGGCGCCTTTTCTTTTGGGTCGGATCTACTCCGACATGTCGGGCGTTTATTGGTTGCTTCGCCGCCCGCAGGACGGGATCAAATGTCTTGAAAAGTCGATCAAGTTCTTCGATCAGACCGATCATCGCCTGAATTCGGTCATCGCGTACAACAATTTGGGCATGAATCTGATGCTGATCGGCGACTGGAACCGGGCCGAACAGATGATGCAGAGTGCGTTGGCGATCGCGAAAGAAGCGAACCATGTCCATGTTGCCGGAATCCTCGATTCGATCGGAGAACTGAAAATGCTTCGGGGCGATCTTTCCGTCGCCGAAGAGTTGCTCACGGAAAGCATCGATTTTGCGATCGAACGCAAGCGCGAATGGTATGCGATCCAATCGATGCGCAACCTTGGCCGTTGCTATCTGGCACAGGAACGTCCCGATGAGGCGCTTGCGATCGCAAAGCGGGCGGTTGAAATCTGCCGATCGACCGGTGAGCGTCACATCCTCAACATGATCAAGCTCGTTATCGCCGAAGCGCATCTCGCGCTCGGTGAATTGCCGGAGTGCGAAGCCGAACTTGCTGAGATCGAAGAATCTGATCCGTCGTCCGACTTTTTCGTGCTCGGCTCAATCCAGAAGCTGCGCGGACTCGCGGCCGAGGAGGACGGTGACGACACGACCGCCGTGTACCACCTGAATCGGGCACTGACCATTTTCGAGACCGCGGAGGACATTTACCATATCGCCCTCACCCGTTATCTACTCGGAAAAGCCGTCGCGAAGACCGATACGCAACCGGCGCTCAAACATCTAATCGCGGCGAGCGAGATCTTCCGCAAATTAGGGATCGAAAAGCTTTATCAGAAAACGGAAATCGTCATCGCCAAACTGCAGGCTGAAGCCGAGCCCGCCAAGAAATCGCCCGTAACCGTCGGTTCGCAGCTGTTGATGCTGCGGCTCGCCGAGGCAACTGCGTCCCGTGAGCTTTTGTTTCGTGAACTCGTCGCGATCATGCGGCAGGAGGCGAAGGCGCGCAAGATCATCATTGCCGAATCCGGCGAAGGACGCCGATTTTATCCGTTCATCACTCATGAATTGTCGACTCAGGAATCGGCTGAGTTGGTCGAGAAGATTAACGGTGCAATTGCAAAACGCGAGCTCGATCATTTTTCGAAGATCCGAAATGTCGCCGTTTTCGAACTTCGAGCGCCGAGCGCACCGCCGGCGCTGATGATCCTGTTTCCGCGGTCGGGTGCCGTGCTCAACGACGGCGGTTCGATTCAGCCGCTGCTCCGCGTGGTCTCGCTCGGGATGGACGTTTGCGCGCTTCGTGATCGCGACCGGCATCAACAGGTCGAACCCGATAGCAGTCCGTACATTTCGAACAGCCTGATGCCCGGTTTCATCCATTCGTCTCCGGCGATGACATCGCTCGTCGAAGAGGTTTACAAGATCCGCTCATCCGACGTGACGGTTCTCGTGACCGGCGAGTCCGGAACCGGAAAAGAGCTTGTCTCACGGGCAATTCACGCAATTTCGAACCGCAAGGACCGTATTTTCATTCCATTCAACTGCACGGCGGTGCCGAAGGAATTGGCCGAAGGACATTTGTTCGGATATCGGAAAGGCGCTTTCACCGGTGCCGTTTCCGATTCGCCCGGCATGATCAGGGCTGCGCATGGCGGAACGCTGTTTCTTGACGAGGTCGGAGACCTTCCGATCGACGTTCAGCCGAAACTCCTGCGGTTCCTTCAAGAGGGCGAGGTTCAGCCGATCGGCGAAAAGAATCCGATCAAGGTCGATGTCAGGGTTATCGCCGCGACCAACATGCTGCTCGAGCAGAAGGTTGCCGACGGGAGTTTCCGCGAGGATCTGTATTATCGTCTCAACGTGATCCGGCTTCGCGTGCCGCCGCTACGCGAGCGCCGATCCGAAATTCCGCCGATCATCAACTATTACGTCAACCACTACTCGGCGAGATTCGGAAAAAAGGACATCACGATCACGCCACAAACGATCGACGTTTTGATGGTTTGCGAATGGGAGGGAAACGTCCGCCAGCTTTGCAACGAGATTCAGCGGATCGTCGCGCGTGCCGTCGACGGCGACGTCATTACACCCGATCATTTGTCGAGCGAACTCAAGCGCAACGCGACGCCGATCTCGGCGCCTGAAGGATCGGAAAACGTTCACTTGATTTCCGATGTCGGAAAATTCGGCGGTTACACGTTCGGAAAACAAGGCTCGACGCTCGAGGAAGCAGTCAGCGAGCTCGAAACACAAATGATCATCGACGCGCTGCGGCGTCACAACTGGAACATTTCACGTGTTGCCCGCGAACTCGGGTTGACGCGCCGCGGGCTCTACCTCAAACTCGCCCGTTACGGTATCGAAAAAGCTGCCTGATCAATGGCCGGCGCGCCGCGGCCTGACAATTTCGACCGAACAACCCGCGCGTGAGGCAACGGCCGACGCAACGCTTCCGAGAACATACTTCGTCAGCGGATCGACAAACTTCGTCGCTCCGAGAAAAATCGAATCTGCTTTCCAGTCAAGCGCTTCGGCAACCAGAATTTTTTTCGGATTTCCCTCGCGAATAACAAACGACGACTCAAATCCCGCATCCCGGAATTTTTGCGCGATGCTTGTTCCGGCGGCAAATATGCGCGAATCATCAATATTGAGCGATTTGCGGATGAGAGCCGTGTCGTTCACGATAACGATCCGGACTGTCGTCTCGGCCGGCCAATGACGTTGAATCACCTCATTGACGGCGGCATCCGCGCCGCTCGTTCCGTCGTAACCGATGAGAATCCGCGCCGGTTCTGGATCGACTGCAACATCGCCGCGCGCGACACGAACCGAACAGGGCGCTTCAGAAACGATTTTCTGCGCAATGCTTCCGATCAGGATTTCCGCGATCCCGTGAACACCCTGTGCGCCGACGACTATCAGATCAGGTTTGAAATCGGTCGCCCGCGACAGCATTTCCCACGCCGGCGAGCCGTATGTTGCCTCAGATAAAACCTCCCATCGGGGAAAAGCCGAACGCACTCGGCGGGCGGCGCCGTCAGCCAGTTCCCTGCACCGCGCGACTTCTTCGAGATTATGCTCGAACCTTCGCTTGAGATCGGAAGAAATGAACTCCGGCCTTTCTTCTTCGTTGCCGGGCGGAAGCCAGACCTCCGCGACCGAAATCACCAAGACCTCAGCGACGTTCGGAAGTCCGGCGAGATTCATGTCGTCAAGAGCCGCATCGGCGAACGCCGACCCATCGTAACCGATCAGGATTCGAAAAGTGTCTCTCATTTTCGTGACCCCCAATTTTCAAACTTTCCAACTCCATTATGGAACTTCAACTGGTCGAATACAACGATTGGCCAAGGTCGCTTCAGCCGGTTTCCGGAGTCTGATGAGATTGCTGAGAATTGGTTGGCGCATTCCGGATTTTCTGTGTTATCTTCGGTTCAGCCAAAAATCAGGAGTACAAACATGCCGAACTATCTGCTGAATCATTCAAGCGTTATTCTCTGTGTCCACGGCGGAATGGTGACGCATGTTTCGGTAGGTGCCGCCGGTGAGTTGATAAACGGAAGTCCGCCGATGCTACTGAACGATCTTTATTTTGTCGCCGGTTGCCCGAATATGACACCGGGACCGTGCATGCGCGTAATCTGGGTCACCGGTTCACCGACAAGACGCGTGAACGGAATCCCGATTCTGACCAACGTGAGCGTCGGCATGTCCCAGACGGCCGACGGCATCGTTTCCGGGCCGGCAACAATTCTCGTCCACCAAACCGTAGTTACCGAATAATCCAAAAATGAGCGAACAGAAACCAGACAACACCGAACATTCATACGAAGAGGAACTGAGAACGGATCTTGACGATTACACGCACGACAAGCCGAAAGGCATGGCGCTTCATACAAAGATCCTGCTCGGACTGCTGATCGGAGCTGTCGGCGGCGTCGCAGTCAACTACATTTTCGGCGGCAGCAACGAGAATCTTGTTTGGGTGATCAGAAACATTACGGAACCGATCGGCCAGCTATTCCTGAGCTTGCTGCTGATGATCGTCGTGCCGCTTGTTTTTTCTTCGCTGATCGTCGGTGTCGCCGGAATTGGCGATGTGCGGAAGCTCGGCCGGATCGGGCTCAAATCGTTCGGCTATTGCATCGTGATCTCTGCGATCTCTGTCGTCATCGGGCTGACGCTTGCGAACACGATCCAACCCGGAAAGCGGATCTCGCCCGAGATCGCCGAACAAATGAAAACGCAGTTTGGCGGCGACGCGGCGAAACGCGTTGAGGATCAGAAGAAGAGCGCGGATGCGGCGAAGTCGGATTCAGCGCTGATGCAGGTCGTGAAAACGATCGTGCCGAAGAATCTGTTTAGTTCGATCGGGTCTGAGAACCCGAATATGCTCCATCTGATGTTCTTTGCGCTGATAGTCGGCGTCGCCATCACGCTTCTTCCGGGGACCGTTTCGGCACCGTTTGTCGGCGTTATGGATGCGCTGTTTCAGATAACTTCAAAGATCATCGATATGGTGATGAAGATCGCTCCATATGCGGTCGCATGTTTGATTTTTACAAACGTCGCCCGCTTCGGCATCGATCTTCTCGGCGCACTCGGTTGGTTCGTAGCGACCGTCCTTCTCGCGCTTTCAGTTCACATGTTCGGCGTTTACTCGCTGTCCGTCGCCGTTTTGTCGCGGATGAACCCGATCGAATTTTTCAGCCGCATCAAGACGGTCATCGTCACCGCTTTTTCGACTTCGTCATCGAATGCGACATTGCCGACCGCATTGCGCGTTTCTGAAGAGAATCTCGGTGTTCCGAAAGAGATCAACAGCTTCGTGCTGACGGTCGGCGCAACCGCCAACCAGAACGGGACGGCGTTGTATGAGGGTGTGACGGTACTGTTTCTGGCGCAGCTTGCCGGGGTCGATCTGACGCTGGGCCAGCAATTGATGGTCGTGTATCTGGCAATTCTCGGCGGCATCGGAACGGCTGGAGTGCCGTCGGGCTCGATCCCGTTCATTATTGGAATTCTCGCGATGATCGAAGTCAATCCGGCGCTGATCGCGATCATTCTCGGCGTCGACCGCATCCTCGACATGTGCCGGACGACGCTCAACGTTACCGGCGACATCACGGCCGCAACCTATGTCGCGCGAAGCGAAGGCTTCAAGCTGCTGGGTTCGAAGGCCGATTGATTCGATGTTTTGCAACCATTTCCGAGAAGGCGGTGATCATTGCGATTTGCCGCCTTTCGTTCGTTTTACCGGATGTTGCACGGCCGAATCGATAAAGCTAAGATAGTGGCGCATTCTCAACTCGAATCCAAAAAAGGTAGCTGAATATGAAATCCATGTCTCGTCATTGGTACTTGAAGGTCGTTCTGACTTTGGCTGTGGCAATCGTCGGCAATTTGCCGTCCGCCGCACAGGATAAATCGGATCCGCTGAAACTTCTTCAATATCGTTCGATCGGTCCGTTCCGGGGTGGCCGGGTGACGGCCGTCGCGGGCGTTCCGAGCCAGCCAAGAGTGTATTATTTCGGCGCGACCGGCGGCGGCGTATGGAAGACGACCGACGGCGGAGTCAATTGGACACCTGTCTCCGACGGCTTTTTCAAAACCGGATCCGTCGGGGCGATCGCGGTCTCCGATTCGGATCCGAACGTGATCTATGTCGGAATGGGCGAATCGCCGGTCCGCGGCAATGTTTCGCACGGTGACGGCGTATACAAATCAACCGACGGCGGCAAAACATGGAAGCACATCGGCCTCGGCGACACTCGCCAGATCGGCCGTATTCGGGTGCATCCGAAGAATCCGGACCTGGTATACGTCGCCGCGATGGGCCACCTTTTCGGACCGAATCAGGACCGCGGCGTTTTCAGATCAAAGGACGGCGGCAAGACATGGGAGAAAATCCTTTTCAGAAACGCGGACTCCGGCGCGTTCGATCTCAGCTTCGACCCGGCGTCGCCGAATACGATCTTTGCGACGATCTGGCAGATCAGGCGGACGCCGTGGAGTCTTTTGAGCGGCGGAGACGGAAGCGCAATATACAGATCCGATGACGGCGGCGACAACTGGACCGACATTTCAAAGAACCGCGGATTGCCGGCCGGCGTCCTCGGCAAGATCGGAATCGCAGTTTCACCCGTCAATCCGAACCGCATCTGGGCGATGATCGAAGCCAAAGACGGCGGGCTCTATCGATCCGACGATGGCGGCAATAACTGGTCGCGGGTCAACGAGGGCGCCAACATCCGGCAGCGACCGTGGTATTACACCCGGGTTTATGCCGACACAAAGAACGTCGATACGGTTTATGTTCTGAACGTCGGGTTCCACAAATCGATCGACGGCGGTCGCTCTTTCACAAACATCCCCGTTCCGCACAGCGACAATCACGATCTCTGGATCGCGCCGGATGACAACCAGCGGATGATAAACGGCAATGACGGCGGCGCGAACGTTTCGTTCGACGGCGGCCAGAACTGGTCCGAACAAGATCAGGCGACGGCACAGTTTTACCGCGTCGCGCTCGACAACGATTTTCCGTACAACATTTACGGGGCTCAGCAAGACAACTCGACGGTGAAGATTCCATCGCGCACGGCAGACTTCGCGATCAATGAAACTCACTGGTACGACGTCGGCGGAGGCGAATCAGGCTGGATCGCGCCGCATCCGGACAACTCGGACATAATCTTCGCTGGAAGCTACGGCGGGTTGCTGACGCGTTATGACCATCGGACAAAACAGCTCCGCGATATCAACGTTTATCCTGACAATCCGATGGGCGCCGGCGCCGACGCGATGAAATATCGGTTCCAGTGGAACTTCCCGATCCTCTTTTCGCCGCATCGTTCAAATGGCAAAGCGGTGCTCTACACGGCCGGAAACGTGCTCTTCAAATCGCTCGATGAGGGCCAGTCCTGGCAGGCGATTTCGCCTGATCTGACGCGCAATGACAAGGCGAAGCAGGGAACATCGGGCGGCCCGATAACGCAGGACAATACGAGCGTCGAGTATTACTGCACGATATTTACGGTCTCTGAATCGCCGGTGACGCCGGGCGTCATCTGGACCGGCAGTGACGACGGTCTGATCCACGTCACGCGTGACGGCGGCAAAAACTGGGAGAACGTGACGCCGAAAGAGATTCCCGAATGGACCCAAATCAATTCGATCGACGCATCGCCGTTCGATGCCGGAACGCTTTATGTCGCCGCCACTGCGTACAAGACGGACGACTTCAAACCGTATCTTTTCAAGACGACCGACTACGGCAAAACTTGGAAAAAGATCGTCGGCGGAATCGCATCGGACGCGTTCACGCGCGTCGTCCGGGCAGATCCGAACCGCCGCGGATTTCTCTACGCCGGAACGGAAACCGGCATGTACTATTCGATGAACGACGGCGAAAGCTGGCAGAGCCTGAATCTCAACATGCCGGTTGTTCCGATCACCGATCTCGCGATCCACAAACGCGAGGGCGATCTTGTCGTCGCGACGCAGGGCCGGTCATTCTACGTGCTCGACAATCTCCCGTTACTCTATCAACTGGCCGATGCGCAGAAGGCGGAGAACTTTCTTTTCAAACCCGAGGACGTCTACCGGACGCCCGGCGGAGGCGGTTTCTTTCAACTTCCGGCCGGAGCGCCCTTTGGGGCAAATCCGCCAAGCGGCGCGGTTGTTCATTACTACCTCAAGTCGAAACCGAAACAGGAAGTGACGCTCGAATTTCTCGATGCCGGCGGCAAAGTCGTGCGTAAATTCACCGGTCGGGTCCCGCGTGAAGGCGCGGCGCCGATGCCTCCGACTCCGGGCGAACCGCCGGTTGCACTCGAGCCGGGGTTGAATCGGTTTGTTTGGAACTTCCGCTATCCGAACGCGACCGGACTTCCGGGCCTGATCATGTGGGGCGGAAGCCTTGCCGGGCCGCGCGCGGTTCCGGGCAACTATCAGGTTCGTTTTTCGGTCGACGGGAAAGCGGTTGGGACCGAGAATTTTGCGATCAAAGCCGATCCGCGGATCACGACGACCGCCGAAGAGTTTCAAAAGCAATTTGACCTTCAGACCAAGATCAACGAAAAGGTCAGCGCAACGCATCAGGCGATTCTTGAAATCCGCGATGTACGCAAGCAGATCGACGAACTTGCGGCAAGGCTCGGAGCCGATCAGAAGGAGCTGAAAGACAAAGCGGCCACGATTTCGAAGAAGCTGACCGCGGTTGAAGAAGAACTGATTCAGACCAAAATCCGGTCGTCGCAGGACGCGTTGAACTATCCGATCAAGCTCAACAACAAGATGGCCGCGCTCGGATCGTCCGTTGATGACGGGGATTTCGCTCCGACCAATCAGGCGTATGACGTTTACAACGATCTTGCGGCGCGGATCGACGCGCAGTTGAGCCAACTTGGCGAGATCAAGTCGAAGGACATCTCGGAGTTCAACAAGATGTTCGCGGAGAAGAGTTTGCCGGTCATCACCGTGAGGCCGAAATGATCATGATCGACGCCGGTTTCTGACGATGTACGGAAGCACGAACATATAGAGTCCGGTGAGCCACATTATGAGCAGAATCAGCGCGATCGGAAGAAAAACCCAGAGCTTGACACCGTCGTGAAAGAAAGAGCCGTCGTGCAGCGATTCGATCACGTCTGAACGCCGGTACGCAGACTGCAGGACAAGGCCGTTTCCGGTGTCTATCTGGATTTCCCAGTGGTTCTTTGCGAGAACCTTGAGCAATCCGCGATTCGGACGCATATCGATGCGGCTGACATCGTCCCACGACCGGATCTCGGCTTCAGGAACCGATTTCGCCGCCTCGAGTATTTCGGGCAGCGATATCGCCGGCGTCGACTGCGAGCCGCGGAGTTCGGTCGGCTGAACCCAGGAAACCTGCTTTTTCAGCTGGAGCAGGATTCCGGTGACGATGATGAGCAACAGCGGCAACGCGATGATCGGCGTCGCCCAGTTATGGATCTTTCGGTTCAGGATATTGAATTTCACGATATTGTCGGTTGTTTGTTACGCAAATACAGTCTAAAGGTTGTCCAAGGAGAACAAAACTATGCGGAAATGCTTTTTGATGTTGGCGATCGCATTGGTCGCCGCGTTTGGCGCCGTCGCGCAGTGGACTCCCGAGAAGCAGATCGGGTTGAAACTTCCGGGATCGCCACAGATCTCACCCGATGGCCGGATGATCGCCTATACGATCAACGAGGCGGTCATGACTGCCGACAAAAGCGAGTATCTGACCCATGTCTGGGTTGCGAATACCGACGGATCGGGGACTTTCCGTCTGACCTACGGCGATAAATCCGCGACCTCGCCGAAATGGTCGCCGGACGGAACGTGGATCGCGTTTCTTTCCAACCGCAAGGACAATCGCAACAATGTTTATCTGATCCGCGCCGGTGGCGGCGAGGCCGAGCAGTTGACCGACGTCAAGGGCGGAATTGCGAACTTCGATTGGTCGCCGGACGGAAAGTGGATCGCCTTTACAATGACGGACCCGAAGTCTGACGATGAGGAAAAGAACGACAAGGCGCGTAACGACTTTCGTTGGGTCGATGAGAATCCGCGGATGTCAAGGCTTTTCACGATCAGCGTTGCGCGCGATGCGGACGGCAAACGTGAACCGCGCCGGTTGACGGCAGAGAACCGTGTCGTGACCGGCTTCGACTGGTCGCCGGACGGCACGCGGATCGTTTACGCACACACGGCGACCTCTGTCGCAAATGACTGGCCGACATCCGATATTTCAGTTGTCAACGTCGCGGACGGCAAGGTTTCCGCACTGGTGAACTCGAAGAATGCCGAAAGCGCTCCGCGCTACTCACCGGACGGCAAATGGATTTCGTTTACCATCTCCGACAATAGATGGGCGCAGTCACAGCATCTCGCGATCGTGCCCGCAGTCGGCGGAGCGACTCGCCAGCTTGCACCGTCGCCGGACGGTCAGCCGGTGGTCGTTGATTGGTCAGCGGACGGCAAGTCGATCTGGTTCACCGAAGCCCGTGGAACCAAAACCGGGCTTTACGCGCATGACGTTTCGGCCGATCGGATCACGCATTCGAGCGAGACGGTCGGCGTCTTTTCGGCATCGATGAACGCGTCACGGACGATGATCGCGATGGTCTGGCAGAACGCCGCGCTCGCGCCGGAAATCTATGTCTCGCCGATCGCAATGATCAAGCCGGTCAGGATCTCCAACGCAAACGCGGAGTTTGCGAATCTTCCGGTCCCGAAGACCGAGGTCATCAAGTGGAAAAGTTCCGACGGCCGCGAGATCGAGGGTCTTTTGACATACCCGATCGGCTACAAAGCCGGAACGCGCGTGCCGATGATCCTCAATATTCACGGCGGGCCGGCGGGAGTCTTTCAAGAAGCCTTCATCGGATCGCGCGGTGTCTATCCGCTGGCCGTTTTCGCATCGCGCGGTTATGCCGTGCTGCGGCCGAATCCGCGCGGATCCAGCGGCTACGGAGTCGAGTTCAGACGGGCCAATTTCAAGGACTGGGGCGGTATGGATTATCAGGACCTGATGACCGGCGTCGACACCGTCGTTTCGATGGGCGTCGCGGACGAAAACCGTCTCGGGGTGATGGGCTGGAGCTACGGCGGCTATATGACAAGCCGGATCGTGACGATGTCGAAGCGGTTCAAGGCCGCATCGGCCGGGGCGCCGGTAACCAACCTGATGAGTTTCAACGGCACGACCGACATCCTTGACTTTGTTCCGGATTACTTCGGCGGCGATTTCTGGAACGACATCGAAACATACCGCAAGCATTCGGCAATGTTCAATATCAAGGGCGTGACGACGCCGACGATGATCCAACATGGCGAAGCCGACGTCCGTGTCCCGATCTCGCAGGGTTTTGAGTTCTACTATGCATTGAAACGTCAGGGCGTGCCGACGCGGATGATCGTGCTGCCGCGGCAACCGCACGGGCCGACTGAGCCGAGAATGCAGATTGCGGCTATGCAGAGCAATCTCGACTGGTTCGAAAAGTACATTCCGGTGAAATAGGACCGGCCGGGGATCGCACGTCTAACAGTGCGATCCCCGAATTGAATCCGCTCGCGGATTCGCGTAGAGTAGGTTCCCTACCCTTACAATTCGATTCGAGAGGTGATCTGATGTTTCCGATCGGCGACGACAATTCCGACGTCTTTATTGTTCCGTACGTCAACTATTTCTTCATCGCGCTCAACATTCTTGTTTTCGTCCTCCTGCAAGGGCTGGGCGGGAATCAGGAGTTCACGTACGCGTTCTCGCTGGTACCGAAGGAGATCACGACCGGAACCGATATCACGGGACTTCAAACCGTTTCCGACGGTCTCGGGAACATCGGCCAGATCGTGCATCAGGCAACACCGCTCCCGGTCTATTTCAATTTCGTGAGTTCGATGTTCATGCACGGGGATTTCGCGCATATCTTCGGCAACATGCTGTTCCTCTGGATCTTCGGCGACAACCTTGAGAATCGCGTCGGGCATATCCGGTTTGCGATCTTCTACGTCATCTGCGGGATCGCTGCGGCGTTCGGACAGATCGTGATGGGTCCGGATTCGATCATTCCGATGCTCGGCGCGTCAGGTGCGATCTCAGGAGTGCTCGGCGGCTACGTACTGCTGTTTCCGACAAACCGCGTTCGGGTGATCATGTTCCGTTTCATGATGCAGACCGTCCCGGCCTGGATCGCGCTCGGACTCTGGATCGCGATGCAGGTCGTACTTGGCTATCTTGCGCCGTCTGGCGGCGGAGGCGTTGCTTACGCCGCGCATATCGGCGGCTTTCTGGCGGGCTTCGCGTTGATCAAAATTTTCACCATCGGACGCTGAGACGGCTGCCGGGTTTTGATATCGCCGTCCGAAAGTTGATAATCCTTCTTCGACTTTCAAACGCGTCATATGTCAGAAACAAGCACGGCCAGAGTCAGATTTCTAAAGCTGCTTCTTCACGCCGGATTTTTCATTTCGGGTATTTCAACCGTTCTTATCGGCCAGGTCTTGCCGATCCTCTCGTCTAAATTCGGATTGAACGATCAGCAAACGGCAAATTTCTTTCCGGCCCAATTTGCCGGTTCACTGACCGGCACATTTCTGACAAATTGGTTCGGCAAGCGCGGCCGGTTTCTGGCCGCCAGCGCAGTCGGTTGTTCGATGATGGCCTTCGGCGCGCTTTTGCTGAATCTCGGGAGTTACGAACTTTGCCTCGTCGGATTCTACGTCAACGGCGTCGGAATCGGTCTCACGCTGCCAGCGATCAACATGCTGATCCTCGAGCTGTCGCCGACGAATGCGACGTCCGCGCTCAGCGTCCTTAACTTCTTCTGGGGTTTCGGCGCCATCGTCAGCCAACCCTTCGTCGATCTTCTGAGCCGCGGCGGCGACATCGCTCTGCCTACCGCGCTTTTGTCGGTTTCTTTGTTGATCGTCGCGATCGCGATTGCGGTGATGCCGTCAAGCCTCGAGCCGAGCCCGTTTCATGACGATTCCGGCGAAAGCACGCAAACGAATCCGCCAATCTGGACGACTGCCGTCGCCTGGATCATCGCCGCCTTCAATTTCATCCATGTTGGGTTCGAGACGGCGATCGGCGGATGGCTCAAAACCTTCACCCAGCGTGTTGAAGCCGAATCCACCGTCAATTATTTTCCGCCGATCTTTCTCTACTTTCTGTTTTTTGTCGTCGGTCGCGGGGTTTCCCCCGTTTTCTTCAGATTCATGAACGACAACACGTTTTTGTTCGCGAGTTTGATTACCACCGCCGCCGGTGTCGTCATCCTTTTGACTTCTCACACTGTCGCCGGGCTGAGTGTTGGAGCAGCGATCGCCGGATTCGGCACGTCGTCGATCTTCCCGACAAACATGTCGCGGTTCACGAAGACATTCGGCCCGACCGCGTCGAGACGCGCGATGCCTTTCTTTATCTGCGGTACGCTCGGCGCGTCCTTCACGACATGGTTCATCGGTTTCATCTCAAACCGCTTCGAAAGTCTGCGTCTCGGAATGTACATGCTGCTTGCAAGCATCATCATTCTGATCGCCGTTCAGCTGACGCTTCAATTCAGGTTCAAACCTGTCTCCGAGCGGGAATAAACCGGTCCGTTTCGAGGCTTAACCATTGCGATCAGAGATCGCGGAGGTAAAGCCATGAACTCAACATCAAACAATGCATCGACCAACCGATATGCCGCGATTCTGGCCGGCGGCGAAGGATCACGGCTCAGATCGCTTACCAGGGCGATCGTCGGAGACGAACGTCCGAAGCAATTCTGTCCGATTATCGGTGGCCGATCGCTCCTCGAAGTAACTCGCAGCCGGGCAGAACTGAAGATCGCACCGGCAAACATTCTTTATAGTCTGACGGCAAAGCATGCTCGATATTTCAGACCGATTCTCGAGTCCGCGCCGCATCGTAATCTCGTAGTCCAGCCTGAAAACAAAGGTACCGCACCGGCGATTCTCTATTGTCTTCAGCGCCTATCCGGGATCAACCCGGAGGCAACGATTGTCTTTCTTCCGTCGGATCACTATTTCTCCGATGACGAACTCTTCATGGAAAAGGTCGAGACGGCATTTCAGGTCGTCGAATCAGGCGAGGCAAACGTTGTTCTGCTCGGGATTGAGCCGACATCGGCGGAGACTTCGTACGGCTACATCGAACCGCATGAGTCGCTTTTCGGCGGGCTCGCAAATTCGGTTTCGCGCGTTGGCCGATTCTGGGAAAAACCCTCGGCGACCGTCGCAGACGGTCTGCTTCTTCGTGGTTGTCTGTGGAACAGTTTTGTGATGGTTGCACGTGCGGCCACGCTGATCGATTTGTTTGAACGAAAGACGCCCGATCTTTACCGGGTTTTTCGTGCGCTCGAGTCGGCGGGTCCGCAGACCGAACGTGCGATCGTCCGATCGATTTACAGTTGGATCAACGAGGTGAATTTCTCGAGCGAGATTCTTGAACGGTCGGCGGAATCGCTTCACGTAATGCGCGTCGCTGATGTTACATGGAGTGATCTCGGTGAACCGCAACGCGTCATCGGCACACTCAGCGATCTCGGATTACGGACCGAATGGATGCTTGCGGCAGCCTGATCACTTTTCGCCGTCGATCCAAATCTCTTTGATCCACGTCGCAAGATCGGGCCATTTTGAATCGGATTGTCCGGTCGATGACCACGATTCGATCTCACCGCGTCGATTGATGCAGTAATAATCGCCGTTGTCCTCGCAGATCGGCAAAAGACTCTGCGGAATTTCAATCTCGTCCCAGGCGTATTCCGCAATCTCGACGAGATCAAGATAGTCGCAGTCCGGAGTTACGATCGCCGGTTCGAGCTCGCCGTATGAAACGTCGCTGGCGTCGAGCAAATAACGGCGATAGTCATCGTGGAACTTTACGTTGAGTCGTTTCTCAGCGGCGGCGATTTCAGTTTCGGTCGGCAACCTGAAGGGATTCGGGACATCCTCGTTCAGCTTGCGCAACTCATCAATAACTTCCGATAGATTCATATTCGGTCGAGTTTTCTTGAGCGGAAAGCTGCGTAGCGTAGAACATGGTTATATTGACAAGAAAGTTATAATCCAAAACCAAGGATTTGGCAATAGATTTGTTGGATTCAGCCAATCAAATCAGGCGGACTCGTCAACCGCTCCGGTAAGATCGTCAAGGTTCAGCCGAATCATCCCGCCGGCGTCCGAATATGCCGTCATCGATTGTCGCTGTTGGTCACGGAACCTGTAAAACACCAGCCCTGAAATAACTCCCGCAACAACCGCGAAACCCAATCCGCCGACGATCGCAATAACGGTCGACAAGAAAATATCGGCCGTTTGAACCGCCAGATAGCGTTCCACCTTCTGCGCGAAATTCGGATCTTTCCCTAGCCATTGAACCGTCTTTTCATACCTGACGCGATCGAGCAGGGCGGTCGCTGCAACCTGATCGGAAACATCGAAAACAAAGGCATTGTAGTTTCCGATCCGCCGGTAAACGGTAGTTGCGGCCGAAGGATCGGTCTGAAGTTTGGCGAGAAATTCCTCATCAGCGCCGACACTGGCCTGCGGCGTCGGATATTCGATGATCAGCAATTTGCCCTCATCATAAGGCGCGGTCACGGCCTCGGTTCCACCGGTAAAGTCGATCATGTCGATGACTTCACGCGACCCGAGTGCCTCTTTCAAAGTCTCACGCTTTTTTGTATGAACCGCCTTGTCGAAGACCGATTCCCAGTCCGGAAGGCTGCGGACGATCCCCGGAATAGTTTCGTCGTCGGCGAGCTGGACAACCGTCTGTGAGTAGATTCCGGTGCAGGCGGCGATGATGATCAAAAATGTCAGGAAAAGTCTCGGCATCGATAATTCAACCTTTTTCGGCATCTGATTCTACCACTTTTGGCGAATAACTGAATAGACACGGAGCATTGACGAAAGCGTACACCAACTGCTTCAAATGCTACACGTTTTGGTTTGCGAGACTCCGATTGGATGCGCCCGATTCGAAAAGGTATGTCCGAAAAAGACGCATTGATGCAGGTATTCTGGCCGTTTTTGCCCGAAATCATTGCATTTTGTCGATTTGGCACGGCAATTGATTCCAACAGCGCGGGGGGAATTGGAAATGACAACTACGGAAACACTAAATTTATCGGTAATCGGCGGCTTGCTTGCGACGGAAGTCGAGAACTTCGAAACCGTTGAAGCCGAGAAATCAGAAAACATCGGAAAAGCGAGTGATCTTTCGCTCGCACGTTTGGCGGCCGGTGGCGATATGTTCTCGTTCGAAGAGCTTTACCAGCGACATCATCGCCGGGTTTATTCGATCTGCCTGCGAATGCTGCAGAACGCGTCTGAGGCTGAAGATCTGACGCAGGATGTTTTCATCCAATTGTATCGCAAGATCGGCAGCTTCCGCGGCGACTCGGCGTTTACGACTTGGCTCCATCGGATGACCGTCAATCAGGTTCTGATGCATTTCAGAAAACGAACGGTTAAGTTTGAAAAGACGACCGAGGAAGGTGAAACCCCGGTTCAGATCGTGACCGGAACCGAAAATCACCGCAAAATGCCGATCGTTGACAAGATCGCGCTCGAAAGCGCCATCGAACAGCTTCCGGCCGGTTACAAGAGCGTGTTCGTGCTCCATGACGTCGAGGGATTCGAGCATGAAGAAGTCGCCAGAATTCTCGGATGCTCGGTCGGGACTTCGAAATCGCAGTTGCACAAAGCGCGTTTGAAACTGCGCAAACTGCTCCAGAAAAAGACCAATCCGCGTCTTGTGTGGTAACGGTCGTAGTTGAAAGATCGCCCCAATATGTCAAAAGGCCTGTCGTCATCAAGACGGCAGGCCTTTGTTTACTGAATCGGTTCCTTTTCGCCTTTGATCGGTTCAAGCGGCCAGAAATTGACCTCAAGCCAGGCGCTGACACGCGAAAATGTCTCTCTGAACGTCCAGTATCGGGCGCTGATGTATTGTCGCCGATCGGCCGCGATCCCGGTGCTTTCGATTCCCATACCGCGGCAAAGGTACAACGATCTGGCGAGATGAAATTCCTGTGAAACAATGACGGCCGAACGGACATCGAAGATCTCCCGGGCGCGCCAGCAGGTATCGTACGTCCGGCGGCCGGCAAAATCGAGAACTATGTCTGACTCGGGGACGCCGAGTTGCATCGCCGTGCGCTTCATCGCCGTCGGCTCATCGTATTCAGGACTTGGATTATCGCCGCTCATCAGAAGTTTGCCGACCTTTCCGGCGTGATAGAGTTCAGCACCGACGTAAACCCGATCGTAAAGCGCATGTGAAAGCGATCCGTCCTCCCAAACCCGCGCACCGAGAACTATTGCAATCGGTCGCGGGTTGGATTGCGGAACTTCTTCGACCGATCTCACGATCAGGAGATCATTGCCAGACTTGACGTAATAGTTGACCGAGAGGACAAAGATTGCCGAAACAAGCGAAGCGATCAGAACAAGATAGGCCGACCGCTTCAGCCAACGGCGCAATCTTGAACGCTTCGGTGCAGTTTCGGCCGGCATTTACAAAAGGTCGCCTGATTCGACGATGTTGATATTGCGTCGACCCAGCTCGGCAACGAAGATCTTCGGATCAATCGCCTTTTCCTGCGGTGTCGCGCCGCGCACCAGCACTTCGTTGCGGGCCATCATCTGGGCGATGATCGAAGCCGGAAACGCAGTTGTCCGCATCATCGCGCTGAGACCGGTTGAATCGTCCTGTTTATCGACGATGTCATAACGGAGTTTCTTCACCGAACCGTTCCGGCTGCCGACAAAATCGAGCCTGACAAGAACATAGTCAGGACCGTCGGCCGGAAGGTGCTTTGTCAGGAGTTCGCCGAAGACACGACGCGGCCGGACACTGACGCCGCTGACCTCGATCTCTTCGCTCGAACACAAACCGAGATCGATCATCGCCTTGAATTGGTCGCAATGCCCTGCATACCGTATCGTTTTGTAATCGAGTTCGCGGATCTTTCCGAGAAACGAGTCAGGCAGCGTCGACGTTCCGCCCGACGTCTGAAACGCTTCAAGCGGCGGAAAGCTGTCGAACGCGAGCGATTCGATTTCGGTCATCGACTCAACTTCGGTAATTCGTCCGTCGCGGATGACGCGTGCCACCTCAATGTATTCGTTGATAAGCCCCTCGACCGAGAATACAAGTTGGTAATTGAGCGGCGGTTCAGGTTTTTGCGGCAGACCGCCGACGCGTATGTGGATTTCTTCAACGCTGTCGAAACGTTCGGCACCGTGCATCGCAAGTACCGAGACCATCCCGGGCGCGAGTCCGCAGTCGGGAATGATGCTGATTCCGGCGTCGCGGGCCTCGGAATCGAGACCAAGCTGCTCATCGACGATGTAGTTGTTACCGCCGAGATCGCAGAAGTTGCTCCGGGTTTCGATCGCGGCCTTTGAGAGATTGACGTTGTACCAATAATTCACGCAGGAAATAGTCGAATCATGACCGCGCATGAGTTCGACGATGGCGTGATGATCGGCGGCATCGACGCGGGCGCTGCGGACCTTTGGCGAGTTGACCCGGTCGGCGACCCGCGATGCCTGCCCGAAATCGGAGTCAGCAACCGTTATCGATTCGACTCCGTCCGAATTATGCGCCAGATCGTAAACCGCTCCGAGCCCCATTCGGCCCGCACCAAGTACCAAATACCTCATAATTTTCCGTTGATTATCAGTGAATCGGGTTGCGGGCGCGCATTACGCACCGCCGCATTTTTTTACCATTCGTCAAATTCGTCCGGCTTCTGACTGGCGATGATTTGTCCCGCATGTTCCCAAACCTTCTTTTTCCAGAGGCGTAGCGAATCGGTAAGCTGAAACGCCGCCTGCGGGTGCGACGCGTTGCGCTCAAGCCGGATGACCTGCGCCGTAACGGTAACCTCGTCCGTCGAATCCTCAGTAACCGTAAGATTCACTTTGCTGCCGACGGTCGGGAGCAATCGAGGCAGAAAAACCAGCGTTCCGTGTTGTCCGACGTTTTCGGTCAATCCCTCTTCGACGACCTCTTTTCCGGTATCGTCCTTCCATTTTATCCGCACCGGAAATGAGATGACATACCTTGAACCGCTTCGTCTTTCATCCATATTTGTTCTCCAATTCGAGGCTAAATTACAACAATTTACCGGGAATTTAAAGCTTTATGTAAACTCTCTAAATAATAAACTTAACTTACGTCAATGGCACGCCGGAAGAGGCCGTATCGGGCGTTTCGGCCAAAAACGGGCTAGACAGGCCGTGTTTAAAGGTGTTAGCATTAATTACGTTTTCAGTAAGGAACTTCCTTTCGACCAAAATTCGAAACAGTTCCTTTCTGCGTTTTCAGGGGTCATTTGAGATTCGAATCGTAGTTTTGACTTGAATGTTCAGTGGATTGACGCTTGAAAAACAGATAATTGAAAAAGGAGCATTAAAAATGAAAAATCTAGCTAGAGGAAGCGTGCTTCTTGGCTTGATTGCGTTGATCGGAACTTTGTTTTTCTTTCAACCGACAGCCGAAGCCGTTACAATAGCGATTGATTCGCAGGAAAATAATAAACAGTTAATAAACGAAAAATCAACTTTTAACAACGACATTTTTCAGATCGAAGATAATCAATCGAAGAACTTTACGGACGAAACCATAAACAACGCCAAAAAGGGCGCTAAGGTATTTGAAGGACAGGCATTTAAGGCGACGGCGTACTGCTTGAAAGGCAGAACGGCCTCGGGATCATCGGTCAGACGCGGCATCGTCGCGGCGGATCGCAGAATCCTTCCGCTGGGCACTAAGGTTAACATCAGTGCCGGACAGTACAGCGGAACTTATGTGGTAGCCGACACCGGCGGAGCGATCAAAGGTCGAATTCTCGACATTTGGGTGCCGAGCTGTTCGGAGGCGATCAGGTTCGGTCGTCGCTCGATCAAGGTGAGCGTCGTCAAATAATCATTATTCAATCAGACCATGCGGCCGTCTCAAAACTGGGACGGCCGCATTTTTTTTCGCAACATCCTTCGAGCCGGGCGCGAAACGCTTTTCCCGATATTCTGATCGATTTCGTTGAATTGCCGATTTGACTCACGGAAACTCTCTTTGTTACCATCCGAAACATCATGAAGACCATTGTTCGATAACATCTCGCATCAACCGGAGTTTTCCGCGGCCGCGGCCGATGGATCATCTCCTTCGACTTTTCAATCAGACAATCAGGATAAGTATGCAATCAAGTTCGGAGAACTCCGTTTCCGTAACGGTGAACAATGGATTTTGGTCGGTTTTGCGCGAGGCGTTTGTCGGGACCAGTCGGGATCTGACAACGGGCTCGATCGGCATCGCGATTTTCGTCCTCAGCGTTCCGATGATCGTTGAGATGTTTGCGGAGAGCCTTTTCGCACTAGTCGACATCTTTTTTGTCGGACATCTCGGGGCCGACGCGGTCGCGATCGTCGGTTTGACAGAGTCGATGATGGCGCTTGTTTATGCCGTCGCGTTCGGCCTTGCGATCGGCGGGACCGCGATGGTCGCGCGCCGCATCGGTGAAAAAGATGCGGACGGTGCGGCAAAGACCGCGACGCATGTAATTTATCTCGGCGTCATCGTTTCCGTTTTGATGAGTATTCCCGGAATCGTCTTGGCGCCAAACATTTTCGCGCTTCTCGGTGCCGAACCGCAGGTGCTTGAAGCGGGCGTTCCGTTCATGCGGATCATGCTTGGCGGAAACGCCGTCGTCGTCTTTATCTTCCTGCTGAATGCGATCTTCCGCGGGGCCGGCGACGCGGCGATCGCGATGCGCGTTTTGTGGTTCGCGAACGTTCTCAACATGATCCTCGCGCCGTGCTTCATTTACGGCGTCCTGTTCTTTCCGGAACTCGGCGTCACCGGTGCCGCGGTCGGTACGACCATCGGACGCGGCGCGGGCGTTCTCTACGCGGCCTGGTTCTTGTTCAAAGGCTCGAAGCGGTTCACGATCCGCGCCGAACATTGGCGGCTCGATTCCGAACTGCTTGGCAGAATCGTCAGTCTTTCGGTGACGGCCGTGGTTCAGTTTTTGATCGGGACCGCGAGCTGGAGCATTCTCGTGCGCGTCATTGCCGGGTTCGGAAGCGTTGCGATTGCGGGATACGTGATCGGACTTCGGGTCATTATCTTCGCGCTTCTTCCGGCGCTCGGGATGGCAAATGCTGCTGCGACGCTGGTCGGCCAGAATCTCGGCGCGGGAAAACCCGAGCGGGCCGAACGCGCCGTCTGGACAGCGGCATTCATCAATGCCGCGATCTATCTCGGGATTGCGATTATTTTCGTCATCTTCGCCGGCCCGATCGCCCGGATTTTTACCGATGAGAAGGACGTCGCGGCATACGCCGTCGATTCACTCAGGATCATTTCGTACGGTTTCGCGTTTTACGGCTTCGGTATGGTTGTCGAAACCTCGTTCAACGGCGCGGGAGATACGCGAACACCGACCTTAATCAACATCTTTTTGTTTTGGTTGTTTGAGATCCCGCTCGCATATCTGCTGGCGTATCAGGCCGGACTCGGACCGCACGGGGTTTTTTGGGCGATCACGATCGCGTTTTCGACGCTGGCCGTCGTGTCAGCATTTTTGTTCCGACGCGGAAAGTGGAAGCTCAAGGTAGTTTGACAGCCGCGGCGCGGAGTTGCCTTTTTGACGTTTAGTTTCTAAGTTCTAAGAGATGTGCGGAATTGCCGGGCTGATTGCCGACGAACCAGAAGCGCCGATGTCGCGAATGCTGAAAACGATTGAGCATCGCGGCTTCGACGACACCGGCATATTTGTTTCGACTCCGTTCGGAGACGGTCTCCGGGCATGTCTCGGACACCGGCGTCTCTCGATCATTGATACGTCGGCCGACGGGCATCAGTCGTTCACATCGGCCGACGGGCGGTTTCATCTTGTTTACAACGGTGAACTTTATAACTATCAGTCGATCCGCCGCGATCTTGAATTGCGCGGACATCAGTTTCGCACGCGCTCCGATACCGAGGTTTTGCTCAACGCATTTCGGGAGTGGGGAACCGATTGCTTGCCAAAGCTGAACGGAATGTTCGCGTTCGCGCTTTGGGACGATCACCGGAAAGAACTGACGCTGGTCAGGGATCGGGCGGGAATCAAACCGCTTTACTACGCAGAAATCGGAAAAGAAATCGTTTTCGCATCCGAGGTCAAGGCGATCCTCGCGAGCGGCAAAGTTTCGGCTGAGATCGATCGTGAAGGACTGAACCAGTTTCTGACGTTCCTGTGGCCGGTTCCGCCGCACACGATGTTCGACGGTATCCGACAACTTCCGGCCGGTCACCTGATGGTCTGCCGCCACGGAGTTTCGCGGATTTCAGAGTGGTGGGACCTCGATTTTTCACACGAAGAGCACGGCCGTCAGGAAGATTACTGGATCGATCAGGTTCATGAATCGCTTGAACGTGCGGTTTCGATGGAAATGGTCGCGGACGTGCCGCTCGGCGCGTTTTTGTCGGGCGGCGTTGATTCAAGCACGATCGTCGCGCTCATGTCGCGGCAATCCGAACGCATTTCAACTTATACGACCGGAATTTCGGAAGATGATCTTGCGTATGACATCATCCCGGACGACGTTGAATGGTCACGCCGCGTCGCCGCGCTGTTTCCGGTCGATTATCACGAGACAACGCTTTCGCCGGATCTCGCTGAACTCCTGCCAAAACTGGTTTGGCACATGGATGCGCCGGTGATCGACATGGCGATTCCGTCCTATCTGATTTCGAAACAGGCGCGTGAGACGCAGAAGGTCATGCTTTCAGGAATGGGCGGCGACGAGATCTTCGGCGGCTATCCGCGGCAAATGGCGATGCAGATCGCCGGCCTCACCGATTTCGTGCCGTCGGCCGTCCGGCGTCCGTTGATGAAATGCGTCGAATCGGTGTTGCCAGGTGGGCTGAAAGGCAAGTTGACGGCGCCGCTCCGTAACGCAAAGAAATTCGCGCGAAGTGCCGCGCTCGGATTTGAAGATCGATATCTCGGCTTCGGGACCTACTTTACCGACGAAATGAAGGCGCGGCTTTATCTCCCGGAAGTGAACCGTGAGATGAGAGGTTTCGACGCGTATCGTTATCATCGCGACTATTTCCACAAAAGCAGTGGCTGGTCGGCCTTGAACAGGCTTCTTTATGTCGATTTCAAGACGTTCATGCCGGCACTGAATCTCGACACGACGGATCGGACATCGATGGCGGCGAATCTTGAAGTCCGGGTGCCGTTTCTCAACCACGATCTGGTCACCCTTTCCGAACGCCTTCCGAGCGAACTCAAGATCAAAGGATTGAAGCGGAAGTTTGCATTGAAAAAGACTGCCGAGCGATTGCTGCCGCGTGAAATCGTATGGCGTAAAAAGGCCGGGTTCTCGGCTCCCGTCCGTTCCTGGCTTCGGACTTCGTTGCGACCGATGATCGATGATCTGTTGGCACCGGAAACGATCATCCGCCGAGGCCTCTTCGATCCGTCCGAAGTGCGGCGGATCGTCGAACTGAATCAATCCGGTCGGGAAGACTACAACCTGCAGGTTTTTCAGTTGCTGAATCTTGAAATTTGGATGCGCGAATTCATCGATCGCTGATCGACGGTTTATTTGACCACGCCGCGCTGCGACGCCTCGATAAAATCAACCAGATATTCGACCTCCGCACAGTCGGCGATCTCGTTTTTGATCCGTTCAACCGCTTGGGTCGTGTTCAGTTTTGACGAGAGCAGTAGATGAAATGCGCGGTGGAGTTTCTCGATCGTCGATTTTGAATAACCGCGGCGCTTCATTCCGATCCGGTTCATGCCGTAGCACTTGGCGTGATTCCCCTGCGAGATAGCAAAGGGAAGAGCGTCTTTGACGACGACCGAATAACCGCCGACGAACGCCTCGCGCCCGACCCTGCAAAACTGATGAACGCCCGAATAAGCACCGACGTTGGCCCGGTCGGCGATCTCGACGTGTCCCGCCAGCGTCGCGGCATTCGCCATGATCACCTCGTTTCCGATCCGGCAATCGTGAGCGACATGCGCCTGTGCCATCAAAAGGTTATCGTCGCCGATGCTCGTTAGCCCGCCTCCGCCTTCCGTGCCACGATGAATCGTAACAAACTCGCGGATGTGATTGCGTTTACCGATCTCGGTGGCAGTCGGCTCGCCCTTGTACTTAAGATCCTGAGGGGCGTGCCCGATCGAGACAAACGGGAAGATCCGTGTTCCGTCGCCGACCGAAGTCCGGCCGTCGATGACAACGTGCGATTCAAGATGTACGCGGGTTCCAAGTCTGACATCGGCCCCAATGGTGCAGAACGCGCCAATGTGGCAATCATCGCCGATCACGGCCCCGGGCTCGACAATCGCTGTCGGATGAATGAAGGAGCTCATCGAGTTATTGATTTTCCGTGTCGGGAACCGGAAGTTCGGCAGTTTCACTTTCCGCATTCGTTTCAGCGTCCGGCGATCCGCGGGTGATCAGAAATGAAAACACGGCGACGAGAATGACCACCAGAATCGGTGAAACGGCGCCCGCCGCGGTCGAAACGATAAGAGCGGCGATGCCGAAGCCTTTTCGACCGCGCTTCAAGCCAAGGTAAAGCGGGATCAGCCCGAAAACGAATCCGACGGCGACGCCGGCGGCCAGGATATAGTAAAAGTATTGCTCGTAAGCTCTGCGAATGTTTTCCATATGAAATTAGTCCTTCGGCCGATCGGCGAGGATGCACATGATCTCGGCCTCGGCGGTAACCTGACCGTCGACCATCGTCACGCCGCGCATCTTTTGCACTTTTGAACCGGTGCGGAGCGCCGTGACCTCGATCGTCAGAGTATCTCCCGGGACTACCGGCCGACGGAAACGCGCGCTTTCGATTCCGCTGAAGAAGGGAATTTTGCTGTCACGATCATCAAATTCACGAAGCGCGAGGATCGCGCCGACCTGCGCCATGGCTTCGATCTGCAGTACGCCCGGCATTACCGGCGCGCCAGGAAA
>JBGASE010000179.1:0-6941 GCA_044229875.1 Pyrinomonadaceae bacterium
ACAAGTGATCAAACACGCCCAGGAACTGATCGAGCTTCCGATGAAGATCGAAGAGATCCTCGGCGACGCAGACGCGATCGAAGAGCTTTCTAAGGAGTTTTTCAGGTCGCAGGATTTTCTCTATCTCGGCCGCGGAATCAACTTTCCGGTCGCGCTCGAGGGCGCACTCAAACTCAAGGAGATCTCGTACATTCATGCCGAAGGCTATCCGGCCGGCGAGATGAAGCATGGCCCGAACGCGCTGATCGACGAAAAACTGCCGGTCGTCATCATCAACACGCGTGAAGAGGGAAATCACGGCAGCGAACTGCGGTACGAGAAAACGCATTCGAACATCGTCGAGGTCAAGGCGCGTGACGGCATCATCTTCTCGATCCTGACCGAGGGCGACACGATGAGTTCGCAGGTTTCGAACCATCTTGTCGAAATCCCGCAGGTCTCTGACCTTTTGGCGCCAATCCTGTCTGTCGTGCCGCTTCAGTTGCTGGCCTACTACATCGCCGTCCGGCGCGGTTGCGATGTCGATCAGCCAAGGAATCTCGCGAAATCGGTGACGGTTGAATAGGATCTTGGATTGTGCTCAGCGTCCTCGGCCGCACCTGGTTTTGGATTGATTTGACGTCATCAATCGAAACCGATAAGAGATACGAGTTCGTTTATTGGTTAGCATCGATTTCAAAGCATGAGGCTACGATGAGCCAACCGATGGACGACAGCGGTTCCGGAATTTCAGAATTCTAAACTGAGGTCTCCGGATCCAAGATTCTGAAAATGTTGGATCTTTGAACTTTGACCTTTGATATTTTGGACGTGATTCTCGATTATGAGTCGGCTTGGACTCGATCACCGGTGAGGCTATTTTGCTCGAACTTGTCAAACTCGATAAATCCATCAAACTCGACATCCGTTACGCTCGCACGGACAATTTCGTCGGCAAGGCCGTATATGATGAGCCGCGTGCGTTTCTTCAACGGCCAGCGGCCGAGGCTCTCGTCCGCGTCCATCGCAGCCTGAAACAGCGCGGGCTAGGGTTGCTGATATTCGACGGCTACCGTCCATGGTCCGTCACAAAGTTTTTCTGGGACGTAACACCTGAACCGCAACGGATCTTTGTCGCCGATCCGAAAACGGGTTCGCGCCACAACCGCGGATGCGCCGTCGATCTCAGCCTTTATGACCTGCGGACCGGCGATGCGTTGCCGATGCCGTCCGATTTCGATGAGTTCACCGAACACGCCTCGCCCGACTACAAGGGCGGCACAGATGAAGAACGTGCGAACCGCGACCTTCTGCGAAGCGCGATGGAAGCGGAAGAATTCACCGTCAACGCAAACGAATGGTGGCATTACGATTACAAAACGTGGCAATCGTACCCGATCTACGATGTTTCGTTCGACGACGCCGGCGCGCTCGACCAGAAACCGAAGCAAGCGTCGGTCAAGGTCGCACGGTCGTGGAAAAGGTTCTTCGACGACGCGAACGTCGCGGGCGGAATGTTTGTCTACGATCTCAACAAAAACCGCTACATGATCAGCGACCGTGATCGTTTCGATCGCCCATTTTCGCCGCTTTCGACATCGGAGATCATCCATTCGCTGATATTTCTCGACGCCGAGATCCTGGCCGATGAAACCGAGGTTCTGAAGTGGGACGGCGTCAAACGCGGGATTGACTCATGGAATCGCGATCACGATCTCGAAAGCGCGTTCAAAGCATCCGCCGATTGGTTCTATCTCGAGAACTCACTTAAACTGACGCGCCGGCAAATGCAGGACTACTATGACGCCGCCGACTACGCGAATCGAAGCACGGCGGGATTTGGCGGGGCGTTTTGGGTGAACGGCGAACTCGCGGTCACACCGCGCCAGCAGATCGAATTTTTGGTCAAACTGCATCGCAAGCGCTTGCCGTTTTCACCGCAGGTGATCGATATCGTCAAAGGAATGATGATCGAAGAACAAACGCCGGATTACACGTTGCGGGCCAAAACCGGCTTGACGGCAGTTGATGATCCGAACGTCGGGTGGTGGATCGGATATGTCGAAACGACCGAAAACGCATATTTCTTTGCCACCGGGATCGATGCCGAATCTGTCCCGGATCGTAGAGTTTGCAACGAGATCACCCGCGCGATCCTGAAATTTGAGGAAGTCATCTGACGCGCGCCGCCGCGATCCGATGTGCTAAAATCCAATCCGATGAGCGAGCAGACCGAAGAGGAAATGTTGGCGGCTTACGGAAAACGCGTCCAGCGTTGCTTCGGCTGCTTTGTGGCATACCATCTCAAGGACATGTATCTCGGCGAAGACGCGTCGTTTTTTTGTGACTACTGCAAGGACGATTCGATGTTCCATTTCGATGTTTTCTCGAAAATGATGGATCAATCGAAGATTCGCGAGGTCGCCGACGAACACCACCATTGATGCTGAAGTTGGTAATCCGAGCGCCGTACGAAACGCGGACCGTCGTGCTCGACGGCGATGTTTCGATCGGCCGCGCGGACGCGGCATCCGTCGTCATTGACGATCCAGGGCTTTCACGCAAGAACACGACGTTTTTCCGAGACGGTGAAGACTGTCTTGTCGTCGACGAAAATTCGACCAACGGAACGCTGCTCAACGGCGAACGGATTTCCGGCGCGCCACGCATCATTCGGCCGGGCGACGAGGTAAGGCTCGGCAACGGGACCGTGATCCGGGTCGAAACCGCCGGCATTGAAACTGCCAAACCGGAGCCGGCCGTCAACCAGGCCGCGACACCGCAAACATCCGTTCCAAAACCGGCGTCAAAAAAACCGCCGGCCAAATCGCAATCAAAAACGGTACTCTATCTTGCGACGGCGATGTCCGTGATGATCGTCGCAATCGGCGGAGTCGCGCTTTTGATCGTAAATCTTTCGGGAGCAGGCGACGGCGGAAACATCGCAGTCATGCCGAACGCTTCAGGTCTTGCCATCCCGATCCGCGTTTCGGATCCGCTCGGCGGCGAAGACCCGGACGATCTGGATGATCTGATCGCTTCATGGGAAGTCGAGGAAAAAGAACTCGATCTCAAAACGCTGCAGGACGTTAAGGTCGCTTCGACAGATGCTTCGACCGACGAGAAATATCTCGAAGTGACCGCCGCGTTTCTCGCCGGCCGCAAGCAGAAAGCGTTCGAGGCGCGGTCGGCACCGACCGGAATTTCGCCGCCGGGGCTCAAGGTTCCGCCTGAACTGCGCGGAGACGGAGTTATCAAACAAAAGGCAAAACTGGCGCAGATGAAGACGACCGGCTATCGTCAACCGCTCGACTTTTCGGATCTCGCCGAAAAACGCCTCGCGGCCGAACTGATCGAGATGCCGATGGCGACCGACAGTTTCTATCTCGAAGTCGGCGGAAGCGCCTCGACCGATTCATTCACCGCCTTCAGCTTTCAGAACGGCGACACGCCGATCGCGCCCGGTTCGCCGAAGTTTCAGCCGCTCGCTCAGATCGCGTCGAAGTTCGGAGTCACGCTCGATAACCCGGTCGACCGCAAGCAGATCAGGATGCGGCTTCTGCGAATGTTCAACAAACGCGCGAAACCGGTGCTTGAAGAGGTTGCCAACGCCTACTTCCAGCGCTTCGGCCGACCGCTCCGCGTCACCAGCCTGACGCGTTCGATGGATTATCAGATAGGGCTCAACAAAACGAACGCCAACAGCTTCAAGGTCCGCGACGAGAACAGTCTTCCGCCGCACACGTCGGGTTGCGCGTTCGACCTGGCGCGCAAGCACATGGGCGTTGACGAACAGAACTTCGTGATGGAAAAACTGGCTGAGATGGAGCGGGCAAAGAAACTCGACGCGCTGATCGAATACGGCACTAACGCCTGTTTCCACATCTTCATTTACTTCGACGGCGTCGCGCCGAACATGTGATTTCCAGCGCCTCGGTTTGGTTTTCAGTCGCCTGAATCCGTAAACTAAATCCAATGGCTGAACAGGAAACTCATCGCAAAAAGAACCTGACGGTTCTGGCGCGAAAACTGAGTCGTTTGTCGGGCGAGCAAAAGCGCGCGGCGCTGGAATCAAGCGCGGCGCTTGCCGGCGTCTCACTCCGCGTCAGCCGCGAATTCGTTGAAAACGTGCCGAAGGCGGCGAAAATCCTGACGGCCGCCGATCTCCGCGAATGGGCCGAAATGGGCCGGAGGCTCGCGATGGGAAACGCCGAACTCGGGGCGAAATTTTTCGCATCGGGCGTCGCCGGATTTAAGCACGTACCGCCTGATGCACGGCCGTTTGTTTTCCAGATCTGTGTCCGCCAATTGATCCTTTCAAGTTCGATCAGTCTCGAAACCTTCGATCTCATCCCGAAACTTGCCCGCGAGGTTGATGACGATTCCCTTTTTGCCCGAATTCTCAAACTCGCGTCGGAAATTGCGAACCGCTCGGCGAAGCACTCCGCCGATTTTCTCAGAGTGACGCCGGCGCTCGCCGGATCACTTCGGCGTTTTTCGGAACCTGAGGTCAACGATGCGTGTCTCGAGCTTGCCGCCGATTTTGCGCAGCGGACTGGCGGCATGACGGCAGATCTCTGGACAAACCTTCCGGCGGCGCTTGATCGGATGATGGCGGACGATGCCGTCGAACTTCTGACGCATGCCCGTCGGTATCTCGATTTCGGGGGAAGTGTGACGCTTCATTTCGTCGCGTCAGGCGCAATCGTCCTTGAAAAAGCCCGCGAGGCGTTCCCGATCTGGAGACAAGCTCTCGAGAACGTCGCCAAGCACGGAAACGCGGTGCTGATCTCTTTTCTCCGGGCAACTCCGCGCTTTTTTGCGGAAATCGCATCGCTCAAAAAAAGAAAGGATCTCGTCGCCGTCGCGGCCAAGGTCATCGGGCTCGTTGCCGAAATTGCCGAAAAAGACGCCGAAAGCGCGCTCGCCGCATTCAAGTCTTCGGCCGGTGCACTCAAAAAGGTCTCGCTCGATCAGTTTGAGGACTGGATCGAAACCGGAATTGCCGATAAAGAAAACGCATCGGCAAAGGCCCGCAAGAGCTATTTTGCGCTTGAAACCCGGCAATCGAACGAACTGCTTCAGGAAGCGCAGGAAGGACTCGCGCTTGAATCGATCCAGACAATACTGCGGATCTATGTCGAAGGCCTGACCGGAAAAGAAATCGAAATCGCGCCGCTCTCGGCAATGCCGCAGGAATCGCGGATCGGCGACGGAAAAACGATCTACTTGCCGTCGAACGTCAATGAATTCGAATCGGACGATCTCGATTTCCGTTTGTATAAGGTTCTCGCCGCGCACGGTGCAGGCCAGATCGAGTTCGGGACGTTTGAAAAGGACACGAAGGAACTCAAGGCGGCGTTTGCCGAACTCGCCGAGGTCTATTCGGCTTCGGCCGATGAAACCGACGCGTTTTCGCTCGCCGGCTACATTGAGGATGTCACCAAGGGCGAAAAAGCCCTGTCGGATGAAGAGATACGGGCAGAGATCAAAAAGCGCGTCCGCAAACTTCCGAAAGACTCTGACTACCGAGCCGTCCTTGAAGTGTTTCCGGAGCCGCGGCTCGCCCGCAAGATCTTCGGAACGATGGAAAACGCGCGGATCGACGCGGCACTCAGGCGAACCTACCGTGGTCTTCGCAAAGATCTCGATCTGATGCGCGATTTTCTAAGGCAACGGCGCCCTTATATCTTCGACGTGCCGATCAATCAGGTTCCGTTCGAACTCTTGTTCCAGATCACGCTTTGCGGCGGCGCAACCGACGACGCGCGCCGCTTTTACGGACAGATCGTATCCGAGATCGAAACGATCATTGAAAATTATCTCGTCGGATCGGCCGATGCCGAGTGGCAAAACGACCGCGATCGGGATCGCAGGAGTCGCTCACGATCCGTCGCCGAAAGTCTGATCGCGACGTCTCGCGTTTACACGCTGTTTCAAAACCTGACGCCTGAGGAAACGCAGTCGCAGGAAACCGAACACGAGGAAAAGGGCGAGTTTGCTTACGACGACAAAACCGCCGAAGAATCGGTTCTCGAAAGCCAGATCGAGCGCGACCGGCAGCAGAAAAAGGCGCAGGACATCAAGGATCTGTTCAATGCCTGGAATGCGCTCGATGAAGATGAAGACGACGAACCGGACGATCTCCAGGGTGCCGAGGCCTGGACTTCGTCTGAGATGCCCGAACAGCCGCTCGAAGCCGGCGACGTCGCCTTCAGCTATGACGAATGGGACCGCGAACTCAACGATTACCGCGTCGGCTGGAGCCGCGTCATCGAGAAGAAGGTCAAACAGGGCGACCGCGGATTTGTCGAACTGACCCGCTCGCGATATCGCGGCGTGATCTCGTCGATCAGGTACCAGTTCCAGTTGATGAAGCCCGAGAACCTGACCCGCATCAACCGCGAACTCGACGGCGAGGAGTACGACCTCAACGCACTTGTCGATTTTGTCATCGACCGCAAGGCCGACGGCCTGCAGGCTGAGAATATCTACACCAAACGCTTGCGCAAACAGCGCGACGTCGCCGTCTCGCTGTTGCTCGATCAGAGTTCTTCGACGGCGAGGACGATCACGCGAAATCCGCTGCAGCCATATACGCATCCGGGCCGCCGCATCATCGAGATCGAAAAGGAAGGCCTCGTCCTGATGAGCGAGGCTCTTGAGGCGGTCGGCGATGTTTATTCGATCAACGGCTTTACGAGCGAGGGCCGGCGAAATGTGAAGTTCTACGTCGTCAAGGATTTTGACGAGAAATACAGCGAGGACACCGAGCGGCGCATCGGCGGCATTACATTCCAAAACAATACGCGTCTAGGCGCCGCGATCCGCCACGCCGCGCACAAACTGCTCCGCCAGGAATCGCGGACCAAGCTGCTGATCATCCTGACCGACGGCCGCCCGTACGATCACGATTACGGCGATGCGCGCTACGCCCGCGAGGACGTTCGCGAAGCCCTGAC
>JBGASE010000180.1:0-6932 GCA_044229875.1 Pyrinomonadaceae bacterium
ACACCCGGTTTGTCTTCCCGCAAAGACGCCAAGGCGCATGGGAATCATGAATCCGCTTCAAGATTCAAGACTTTTGAATGCTTATGAATCTTGAATATCCGGGATTCCAGATCTCGAATGTGCCGGGAGATTTCTGTTGCTGCATTCTCAGCCCACCATTTGAGTGTTTTCAAATGCTCCGAATCAGCGCGCGTCGGAACTCCGGTCTCGATCCTTCCGTAGCGTTTGCGGTCGATCGATGCCGCGTGATACTTTATAAAAAAATCAAGTTTCGACATAAATAAGGAAAAAAATATATGCCATACCCAGAAATAATGATCCACGGAATGCGTCAGGAACTGGCGCAGCTCGGAATTGAGGAAACAAAAACACCGGAACAGGTTCAGGCCGCGGTCGAGAACACGAAGGGCACGCTGATGGTCGTCGTCAACTCCGTTTGCGGATGCGCTGCCGGCGGCGTTCGTCCGGGAATCGCGATGGCGCTTGAAAATTCGCCGAACAAGCCGGCGCACGCGATCACCGTTTTTGCAGGAGCCGACATCGACGCCACGGATGTTGCCCGCGAGTATTTCGCGCCGTATGCGCCGTCCTCGCCGTCGATCGGGCTGCTTCAGGACGGAAAGCTCGTCAAGATGTTCGAACGCAAGGATCTTGAAGGGCGTCATCCGCTGATGATCGCGCAACAGCTCGTCGCGGCGTTCGACGAAGTCGGAGCAAAATCCGAAGCCGCGGGCAGCTAGGGAATCGATTCAAGAAATTCAAGAATTAAGATTTAAGATTTGAGATTCAAGATTCAAGAACGATTCAGGATTCAGGAACGATTCAAGATTCAAGAACGATTCAAGATTCAAGAACGATTCAAGATTCAAGACGTTCTTGGTTCTTGATTCTTGATTCTTGATTCTTGAATATTGATTCTTTCTTGAATTTTGACTCTTGAATCTTGAGTTGTCGATTTCAGTTTTGCCCGGACGCGCAGATTCGTCGGGCGCCTTCGGTGATTAGAAACTGAGCCACGGCGTATGTCAGCATGACCAGGATCGGCGCCGAACCGAACGGGATCGCGAAACGATTGACCGCAAGGATCGAGTCCGACAGGAGGAATAGCGCGGATCCGGCGACGCACCATTTCCCCGCATCGATCGTTTGACGGTTCAAGGCCGCAACCGAGGATATCATCATTGCCGAGATGACAATCGTGTATATCGACACCGGCACGATCATTTCGCCGACAAACGGCATCACGAACGTGAACAGCGCCGACGCATAAAAGGCGATCGCCGCAACCGCGATGAGGTTTGGCCGCGTCGCCACGCCCGCCGTTTTTCTGACCCGCAAAAAGAACCAGATATAAAAAAGATGCGCGATCAGGAACGCAGCGAGGCCGTAAACGAACATCCGGCCGCCGACCTTGTCGAAGAACAGAGCGACGTCGCCGAGCCACGAAAAAAAGAGGGCCGCCGAAAGCGTCAGTCTCTGCGAGGACGGTTCCGTGTTCTTCCCGAAATAGTAGATCAGAATCGGCATCAACGCTGGCTTTGCAGCCATTTCAAGCGTCGTGTTCGCCGTCGTGAGAGCAATGATCTCAACCGCGAGTACCGCAAAATAGACAATGGTCAATGTTCGGAACGTCATTCGCGAATTGTAACCGATTGCGTTCGCTAACAAAATTAGGTTGCCTAACCCCGATCGTTGCGGTTAAACTTAGCGCAGCAATTCGCTTGTTCGACGTGCCGTCAAGGCCAAGATCAACCCCATGTCGTCAGCCCAGCGCCAACATATCCGATTTTCGCTCGACATTCCCGGCGTGCGTCTGACGAAGTCCGGCGAGAAGCTCGATATCGTCCTGCAACAGGTTAGCATCGGCGGCTGTTTTCTTGATTGGGACGAAGGATTTTCGACCGGCGAGATCTTCAGGCTTGAAGTCATGCTTCCGAACGGGAATTGGCTGCCGCTGACGTGCAAGGTGCTCTACAAGTTTGAAAACAACGGCATCGGCGCAAAATTCGTCGATATCACGCAGTTTGAACAGCAACTGGTCGGAAAGATCATCACCCATGCACTTGAGAAGGAAGGACTTCCGGTTCAGGTCGACCCGTTCGCAGAGCCGCCGAGGTTTGTCGACGCTGAATCGCCGCGCATTTCGGATCACCAGCGGGTGAAAGACGAAATTCTTGAACAGATCATGTCGGGCGACGCCTAACGCCGCCGATTATCCATTATTTTTACAAACGAAGCCGATCTGAGCTCATCCTCGCTCAGGCCGGTTTTTTCGATTGCCTCGGCCGCAGTCATCGCGCCGCACCTGACCGCGCGCAGAAAAAAGTTGAGCAGCCCCTGCGCGGAGGCGGCATCGTCAAACAGATTTCCGGTCATCATCGCCTGCGTCGCCTTTCCGACAAAGCCCCTGAGCCGCGCGGCCTGCGCATCCGAACTCTCGAGAAAAAACGCATAAAGCGCCGCGTAACGTGCGACGAGCTGCGCCGGATGCAGATCCCAACTCTGGTAAAAGCCGTTGATCAGCGACTTCGTCACGTTGTTGAAATGCCGGCGCCAGCCGTCGTGGACCGCGGCACGGTTTTCGGCGATCTGGATGATCGACAATGATTCCGCACGATGAATCGGGACGGGCATCTCGATCGTCACCGAGTCCGCCAGTCGAATATCCATTGGCGAGAGATTCAATTGCATCGATTGGCGCGCAAACCGGCACGCATCATGCTGTAGGTGCTGATGATCGGCCGTGATTCCATAGGCGGCGGTATAGTCGAACGCGCCGAAGTGAGCAGCCTTGACCCGATTGTCAGAGATCTCGGCGATCGTTGCCGCGTTGGCGACGGCAAACGGCGTCTCGATCATGATCTCGATGCCGATCGAGGCCGGTTCAAGCCCGCGGTCGGATTCATACCGATCGAGCAGTTCGCACAGCACCGCGACCTCTTCGACCGAGTTTATTTTCGGGAGCGTGACGACGAAATTTGCCGGAATGCGGTTTGACGAGCTTTTCAGGAATTCATCGAGAAAGATCCGTAGCGTGCGGACGGCGCGGGCGAAAGTTTCGCGCTGAAATGACTTGACGCGGAATCCGCAGAATGCGATCGGCGAGTCGCCGAATTGAAGCGCCGCAAGTTCGCGTGCGGCTGTCGCGGCGTGGTTGTCTTCTTCTTCATCCGTGCGGATTCCGTAGCCGTCTTCAAAGTCGATCCGGAAATCCTCGACCGGTTCGGTCTTGAGCTTTCCGATCACGCGTTCATGGACATTCCACGCAAACGATGCGGCCGGATGTTTTGCCGCCGCCTTTGCCGGATCATCGGCAAACTCGAACTCAAGTTCACGGATCGCGGCTTCGGATCGCGGCAACCCGTCGGCACCGCGGAGCCACATCGCGCGGGCAAGTTCGGTGAAATCCGGCGCGTACACGGCTAATGAGTTGAGCGCCAGCGATCCGAATTTCTGCGGCGTAGCGCGTGAAAACAGGTTCGCTCCCCCGTAAACGACGTGCACCGGCTGACGACTCGCGCGCCGCTCGGTCTCCGGAGTGTCCAACATTTCGTCAAACAAACGCCGGGCGATGTCCTCAAACGGATCGCTCATTACGTTACTTTCCGGTGTTCGGGTTTCCGGTGCCTGGCTTGATCGATTGGACGTCGACGGTTTCGCCGGTCAGCTTCCATTCGCCGCCTTCTTTGACGAATTTCATCCGCGCGCCGTTCGGAGCACCGGTCGTCTTAACCAGTGCCGAAGCGTTGTCGCCTTCGATCTTCTCGTTGCTGACCTGACAATCGGCGATCTGATCGGTTTCAAGAAAAGCGACCAGCGACGTTGTTTTCTCTTCTTTCATGTCGGCTTCGAAACCCTTGAGCGCGGCCGCCGAATAGAATTTGCGGACGGCCGCGTCATCTTTTTTGGCGATCGCAGCACAAAGTCCCTTGAAGACCGGGCCGAGCGTCGGCGCGTCATTCGTTGCCGGTTCGGGCGTTTTCGGAACGGTCGTTAAATTGCTTTCGTTGGCGGTCTTGTTGGCCGGCATGTTTGCGTTCGGTTTGGCGGTGTTCTTCGGCTGCTCTTCCGATCCGCCGCAGGCCGCAAAAGCGACCGCAAAAACCGAGATCATGATTGTTGAGATCAGTCTGTTTCGCATAGAAAACTCCAATAAGCTGATAGAATCAAATTGAAAACAAAAGAGTATAAAGCATTTGAAAACGATGGACAAAACATATCGCGATGAATTCTACAGGCTGTTTGTGATCGATCGATTGCCCGGTTCGGTGACACCCGCCGACGCTCATCTGCAGATCTATGACAACTATGTTTCAGAGACTCGGCTAAGATTCAGGCGGACGCGAGTTCCGGGGTCGCGCGACTGGAAATATGTTCTGCAGCAGAGAATCGGCGGAAGCGGTCATTTTCGGGTTTCGGAGATCGTTCTGGACGATGCGGAGTACCGGGCGCTCGGAGCGTTCGAAGGCAACGAGATCCGCAAGAACCGGTATTTTGCGGAACTCGACGATGTCGCTTTCGAATTCGATCTGTTTCTCGGCCCGCTCGCCGGTTTGATCACCGCCCGTACGGTTTTCGCCGCTGCCGGGTCGCGCGACGATCTGGAAATCCCGTTTGCCGCGATCGAAGTAACGGATGATCCGGCGTTTGACGGCTCGAACCTGTACCGTTCCGACTTTGCGTCGATTCGTTCCGCGGTAAAAGCTGACGCCGACGCGATTCATGCGCATCTTACGCGGATCGGCGAGATCGCCGGTGAAAACGAATAGTCAGACCAGCGGATTCATCCCGGAATCAGCCAATTCGCCCGCCTTCCGGCCGCCGAGCCAGGCTTCGAGATCGGCCACCTGATTCGGGTTTTTCGGTTCGGCGACGCGCGTTCCGTCGGCGAAGTAGATCACGGTCATGACCTCGCGCGGTGCATCCGAACGGTTCGCGCCAGCCGAATGGATCGTCCAGCCAAGATGAAAAGTCACGTCGCCGGCCGCCATCCGGTCGGGACACGCGATCGGGAATCCGTGTTCGGCGACGAACCGGCCGTACGTTTCGTCGCTTTCATCCGAGATCGCGACATCGCCGATCGGTCCGCCCGCATGCGATCCCGAAGCAAACGTCAGCATTCCCGTTTCAGCCGAAACATCGACCAGCGGCATCCACATCGTAATCGTCCGATCGGTCGCGAGCGGCCAATAATACTGATCCTGGTGCCACGGCGTCCGGCCGCCTCCCGGTTCTTTGATCAGCGCCTGATCGTGGTAGATCCGGACACGCTCGACGCCGAGCAGCGCCGCCGCAACGGTTGCGAACTTTTTTGCGAGCACGAATTCGCGCACGAGCGCGTCGTGCCGCCACAGATTCATCACCTGCAGAAAGGCTTTTCCGTAAGTGTCGCGTTCTTCAAGATCTCGCGTTTCCGTCGAAAGCGCGTAGGCGGCGTTGCGGATCGCCGGGCGGAAGCGGTCGATCTCGGCACGTGTCGCGAGTCCGCGGATCAGAAGATGTCCGTCGCGCTCGAATTCAAGCCGCCGCGCTTGATCAGTCATCAGAACGGCACCTCGTCTTCGCGGCGCGAAAAGATGTAGGCGAGCAGGAAAAATCCGGAGATCATGAACACGAACCGGAGCAGCGCGAACGGCATCCGGTGTTCGGCCGGCATCGTGTAAACAAGCGCGCCGATCGGAAGCTGAAAAAACCACAAAGTGTAACGCATCAGTTTCTCGGCCGCGGTCCGCGCCGGGAGAATGAACGCCAGCGCGAAAAGCGAGACATAACTTGCGCAGAATTTCAGGGCCGAAAGAAATGACTGAAGCGCGATCTGGCCTTCCGACAGCGCAATCCCTTTCGCGGCGCTGTCGATCATCGTCAGAATGTGAAGATCTTCGACAAGATCCAGGAATCCGCAGACGAGCATCGCGCCGATCGAAAGATTGGCAATTGCGCGCGTCACGCTGTCAGTCGTTTTCAGCGAGTGCGGCAGGATCACGAAGAGCGTCGAAAAAACGGTGATAAAGACGAAATCAAGACTGAATATGACGCGCAGCGGCCCCTGTTCGGCGACCAGCGCCCATGCATAATCACCCGCTTCCCAAACCGCCTCAAACTTCTCCTGCGAAACGCCGGTGAAAACCGTCACCGAGAACATCACCAGTATCAGACAACCCGCCGCAAGCGACAGTGTGACGATCAGTTTCCTCGTATTCATCGAGCCGATTGTCATCCAACTTCAACCGATTTGCAAACGCAAGTCGATTTTGGATTTTGGATTTCGGATTTTGGATTACAGACTCCTTCCGTTGATCGGTATCCCGAACTAAGCATCCAAAATTGCGCGCGTCGCATCGATCATGATGGTAAGATACGACGCGCTTTTCGGCTGGCCATATTCGATGAAAATCACCGTTTTTCTTCTTTGCATTGTGACCGCAATCACGACGGGCTACCCGCAATCGCGGGAGAATGGAGTGCTTGAACTGTCGATCTCCGCTTCTCAGACGTCGGTTTGCGGCAGTCAGGAATTCGTTGTTGAGGTTGAGGCAAAAAACGTTGGTGACGCTGAGTTTCTTATCGATAGTTGGCGTCTCGGCAAATCGTTTGAAGTGAGTTGGTCGATACAAACGCGAAACGGAGGTTCAGGCGGCAATGCATCACTCGATCGCACAACGAAAGTGGACGGAATTGAGCCGCGTTTTGTGAAACTCGACCCCGACAAATCAATCATCGTAAAGCGGTCGTTCCGATTTGGTGAATATGACCTTCGAACCGGACAGGAATACTCCTTGAGGTCGAATTTCACGCAATACAGCAATAAGGGGACCAATTTGTGGACCGGGTCGGTCTATTCAAACAGTTTGAAATTCCGCCTGAAGAAGTGTCGCGGCGATTCAAGAAAACGACAATTACCGACGACCGTTTCGGGAAGGTCTAGCATCGGT
>JBGASE010000181.1:0-6927 GCA_044229875.1 Pyrinomonadaceae bacterium
GTTAAAGGCTCAACCGTCGTCACCGGCGGTTGGGGCGCGGCCGCTTTCGGCGCTTCCAATTTCGGCGCTCCGAGCATTTCGCCGAAAAACTCCTGCCACGACTCGTCGACCGATTTCGGATCGGCCTGAAACCGCGCCAAAAGTCCTTCGACATAACTCGCGTTCGCGCCGAAATTCTCGGCGATGTAGTTACTGAAACTGGTTGCGTTCGTGCTCATATTCGTTGTGTTCCGGGGCGTTGATTCAAACCTCGATTCTAACAAATGGCGCTGAACTTGGCGAAACACAATCGCGTGGTCAGAACCGGGCGACCGCTACGTCAGAACCGGGAACGATAGTGACCGGCAAATCGCAACGTCGGCGGTTTGCGGCGGAGCCGCGGCACTTCAACTCAGTGCTCTCGGAAAAACCGAGTTTTTCCGCACATCAAGCGCCGGGGGCGCTGGGTGACAAAAACGGGCGACCGCGATCTCAGAACCGGGAACGATAGTGACCGGCAAATCGCAATGTCGGCGGTTTGCGGCGCATCGGCGGTAGCTCAAACCAGCGCTTTCGGAAAAGCTCAGGAGACTGTCTCAAATCGGTCGAAACCGTTTCTCAGACGTCGATTCCCGCGGCTTCGACTTTAAATGAATTGCCGTCTGCTTCAGCTGACGGACGGGGGTAAATCCACTAATCAGAGGGCTTTAGCCCAAGATTTGGCTAAAGCCCGAGTGCCGGTGGCTTTCCTCACCGTTCGTTAAAACGAACGGCAATTCATTAAGACCCCGATTGGATATGGTTTTGACACAGCCTCCTCAGCTTTTCCGCAAATCCGGGCGCCGGAGGCGCAAGAACGGATGATAAATGGGCGACAAAAACGGCTGAAGGCCGCGAACGGCGTCGTCGAGCATATGCTCGGACATCCGTTCGCCAAGGACGGAACTCCCGCGACATCGTAAAGTCCAATCCAACAATCCAGTCGCAAACGAAGGAGAAAGAAAATGAACGAAGCAATTTTTCAAACAAAAAAAACGGACCTCAATCGTCCGTTTTTTCCGATCTTGAATGGTACACCCGGCATGATTCGAACATGCGACCCCTTGATTCGTAGTCAAGTACTCTATCCAGCTGAGCTACGGGTGCACAAAGGCGAAGAAAAAGAATACTAAGTCAGGCGAATTCGTGTCAAGTCACTTGCCAAACGTGCGTCAACGAACACCGCAGCCGATTTCCGGTCAATCGCCGCGGATGGATTCGGTCTGCGGTTGCGAAACGCGGTTCTCCGTCGGATAATTCTGCTACGGAAAAAGGACTATTGACGATATGACAAAAGTGATTCTGATTACTGGTGCTTCGACGGGGATCGGCAAAGAAACGGCTTTGCTGTTTCAGTCGAAGAACTGGCGCGTGGCCGCAACGATGCGGACGCCCGAAAAGGCCGAGGATCTGCAGCGAATCGCCGATCTTGAGTGCTTTCGGCTCGACGTCACCGACGTTGAATCGATCCGCGAAGCGATCGCCGCCGTGCTCGAAAAGTTCGGCCGCATCGACGCCGTCGTCAACAACGCCGGCTATGGGCTTGTCGGCCCGTTCGAATCCGCCTCGGACGAGCAGATCCGCCGGCAGTTCGAGACCAACGTCTTCGGATTGATGAACGTTACGCGCGAGATCCTGCCGTACTTCAGGGAACAGAAACGCGGAACGCTGATCAACGTCGCTTCGGTCGGCGGCCGGATCACGTTCCCGCTTTACAGCCTTTATCATTCGACAAAATGGGCGGTCGAGGGATTCAGCGAATCGCTCAGATATGAGCTCGAAGAGTTCAATATCAAGGTCAAGATCGTCGAACCCGGACCGATCAAGACCGATTTCTATGACCGCTCGCAGGATCTGACGCGAAAGGACGGACTCACCGTTTATGACCGGTTCATCGACCGCGTCATGCCGCAGATGCGTAAAGCCGGAGAAACCGCGCCGGACGGACGCGTCGTCGCCGAAACCATTTGGAATGCGGCGACGGACGGCTCGTCAAGGCTTCGTTACGGCGTCAATACGAAGGGAATTCTGGCGGCGCGCAGGTTCTTGCCGGATTCAGCGTTCTTCAAGTTGATCAAATCAGCGCTCATCAAATAGCCGATCGAATTCGGTTCCGATGACGTTTCTTACAATCCGATTCGCAAAATCGGTTGAAAGATGCGATGATTGCAGCACATTTTGATTTTTTTCAATCGTCCCAATTTGAGTGTTCCCCCTAAGTCCGAAGCATTGCGCCGAAGCTATATTTCGGCCGGGAATTAGTGTATGAAAATTTTGCTTTACAACCCCGATAACGGAATCACGCGCAACTTTATGCCGCATTTATGGATGTTTTTGCTGCAGGCACTGACGCCGAAACAGCATCAGGTCATCCTGATCGACGGCAACGCGAAAGCGATGACGCGCGCCGAATTGGTGGAGTTCTGCAAGCGCGAGAATATCGGGCTGGTCGGAATCGGCGCGATGACGCGCATGGTGGCGCGGGCATATCTCGTCGCCGACGCGCTCCGCGAGGCGGGAATCAAGGTCGTCATGGGCGGCCCGCACGTCACTGAATGCCCGGATGAAGCGCTCGGCCTCGACGGTGGTCCGCAGCATGCCGACGCCGTCGCGCTCGGCGAAGCCGATTCATACTGGGCGCAGATCGTCGAAGACGCAGCAAACGGCGAATTGAAACAGAAATATCAGCCGGCACTCGATCCGAAAGGAAACGATATCAAGCCGACGCTCCAGCCGTATCCGCACATCCCTTGGGAAACGCTCGATCTCGAACAATTCAGTCTCGTCCCGAAATTTCTCCGCGGTTTCATGTCAAAGCTCGGCGCCGGATGGGGAAAATTCTTCGTCGTCCCGATCGAAACCGGCCGCGGGTGTCCTTACGGATGCGAGTTCTGCACGGTCACCGGATTTTTCGGAGACTCGATCCGGTTCCGTTCGAACGAGAGCGTCGTTGAAGAGCTGCTGCGGCTTAAAGCGCGCGCCAAAACCGAGAAGGGGCAGATCGCCGTATTTTTTATCGACGACAACCTGGCGATCAACAAGAAACGGCTAAAAGGGCTGTTGCGCGACATCATCGCGGCCGGAGCGCAATTGCCGTGGGTCGCCCAGATCAGCGCGAATCTTCTTGCCGACGAGGAAATGGTCGATCTGATCGCCGATGCCGGCGGAAAATGGATCTTCATCGGAATGGAGTCGATCGATCCGGCCAACATGGCTGACGTCAACAAGACGTTTTCAAAACCCGCGAACTATCAGGCGGTTCTCGACGGATTGCGCCGCCGCGATATTTATGCGATCACATCGTTCATTTTCGGGATGGACAACGATACGGTCGGCGTCGCCGAGCGCACCGTCAACGAGATCGAAACATGGTCGCCGGGACTTCCGGTTTTCGGCCAACTGACGCCGTTTCCGGCAACGCCGCTTTACGAAAGGCTCGAAAAAGCCGGAAGGCTTCAGCGCCCGAAACATTGGCTCGATTTCGCGCCGTTCGTGATGGCGCATGATCCGCTGAAAATGACGATCGAGGAAGCAAAGACGGAAACGTTTTATGCCTGGTCGCGATCATACAGTCCGGAACGCAACGCCGAGGCGATCGAGGCGATCAAGGATTCGCCGATCCAGGTCCGCATCGGACATCTCGTCGCACGGCTTTTCTTCCGCGGCATCTATTTCCCGCAAATGGGCAAACTGGCGTGGATCAAACTGCTTTTCCAGAATCGTCGAACGATCTTCAGCCTCACGCGCGAGGGCCTGAGAACCTGGCGTCAAGCCCGCCGGCGTTCCAAGTTGGCTGGCGAAGCATTGCCGAGCGTTTGATACGATTTACTTGATTGGACCATGCTTCGTTTGAAAAAAACGCGCGAAGCATGGTCTCCGGATTCAGGTGCACATCGCCCGACTCAGATTTGAGTCGCTGTTTTCCGTTCGGTTGTTGAAGAAACCCGTCTTGTTCCGAAAAATCCAATCGAAGTCGTGAATAGTGCAAAGAGGTAGAGCGTCAGGCCGATCGAACCGTCTGCCCATTTCATAAAGCCCGGCAAAAGCATGAAGTTGATCAGCCCGATCTCGATCACCCCGAGAATAAGGAAGTTGAGCCAATAACCGAGTTCAAGATTCCGCCATATCAACGTTGCCGAGACCACGAACGCGAAAACGCCAAACCAGATCAGGTTGAACCCGTGGTAGCCGACAATTCCATTCACCGCCGGATCGACTATCGCCGCGAACTCTTCTGTCGATCGCGCCGAAGCCTGCATTGAAATACGTCCGGCAACCGTACTCTCGAACAATATCGAAACGCCCCCGATGACGTGGATGAGCCCCCAGATCATGTAAAGAATGGCGCCGATTTTACTAGCATTTCGCATCGCCAGACACCTCCTTGAAAAGCGAATTGATCTCGAGCTGATTTATCGCGCGCACTTCAACACTTCCTCCGCGTTTGACAAAAGGGCAGACCGCCGCCAACTCGAGTGCTTCGTCGGCATCGACCGAATTGACGATGCAAATTCCGGTTATCGCTTCTTTGGTTTCGCAAAACGGACCATCGATCGTGACGCCGTTTTCCCCTGATCTCGCGGTTCTCGCACCGGCACCGCTCAGTCCGGCGCTTGCAAGAAGTCCGTTGACTTCAAGCCGGGCGTTCCAAGCGTCGAAATCGGCCAACAAACTGCTGAAATCTTCCTGTGAATAGGACCCGAAATCGATTTTCTCGCTACGCAGCAAGAGCATATACTGATTCATGATAATTCTCCTTCCTTTGAAAATACGATCTCACGTTCAATCGAAATCAAACGTCTGCTCAATTAACGTTTGCGCAACTTGGAATGGGACATTGATGCAACAAATAATTTCAAATCCGTTTGTCAGCAGTCGAATTCGGCTCAGCTGAGCATGCTCGAATTCGCGTTTCGATAAAGCGCCGCTCAGCCCTGTTCGTGGTCTTCTCGAGCGCCTTCCGATACCAATCGGCGGCGATCGAATTCTTGCCGAGTCGGCGATAAAGATCCGCTTTGGCGGCGTACATGATGTGATAGCGAACCAATTGCGGGTCGCCGGAAATGAATTCGATCTCGCGAAGTCCCGCCTCCGGGCCGTCCAGATAAGACAAGGCGACCGCTCTGTTTAATGCGATCACCGGATTCCGGTTCACCGAAAAAAGCTGTTCATAATGGAAGACGATCCGCGCCCAATCGGTCGAATCGACATCATCGGCGACGGCGTGTATCGCGGCAATCTGAGCCTCATGATGGAAGCGGCTGACGGAATCGCCAAAAAACGACTCCCGGAGAATCCCGAGGCCCGCCCGAATCCGCTCTTTGTCCCATAGACCGCGATCCTGGTCCTCTAGCAAAACGACCTCGCCATCAGCATCGACACGGGCCGCGAATCTGGCCGAGTGAAAGAGCATCAGCGCAAGCAATGCCAGCGTTGCGGGTTTGTGGGGTAACGGACGGCTGCCGCGAAGGAAGAGCGAAACCAGCCTTATCGACTCTTCGCACAGTTCTGAACGAATCGGCAAGTTGCCGTCAAATGCGAGATATCCCTCGTTGAACATCAGATAAAGCACGTCCAAAACGGTTTCGATACGACTCGAGAGATCATCGTCATCCGGCCATTCGAACGGTGAATCGACCTGCCGGATCGCAACTTTCGAGCGGTGAATCAACTTTCTGATCGACTCCTCGTTTGCAAGCATCCCTCGGGCGATCTCCGACACCGTGAAGCCGCTGCACATTTTCAAAGTCAACGAAAGGCGGGCCCGTTTTGAAAGCGTCGGGTGGGACGCCAAAAGCATCATTCGAAGCCGGTCATCAACGAAAAGCGGATCAGACAGGTTTTCAGAAGAAAAATGCCTTTCGATCTGCGCTTCGGCCTGCCGGACAATATGTTCTTCTGAACGCCTGAACACTGCTTGTCGACGCAAATCATCCCGCGCGAGGTTTTTTGCAACCGTCGTGACCCATCCGGCAGGATTTGCCGGAATGCCGTTCGATGGCCAGTATTCCAGCGCCTTCAGAAATGCATCCTGGACGATCGCCTCGGCAAGATCGATGTTTTGAAAACCGATGATACGGGTTAACGTAGCCGTTAATTGTCCGAATAAGTCCCGGTAGATCGATTCGACGAGTCCGTCGACGCTTGATCCTTCATTCATATCAACTCCCGGCTGTTTCAGTCAGTGAATGATTCTAACTCTGATCGTCGTTTGCCGAAAGCGGTCCTCGGTCAATAGATTTCACTTCGAAGGCCAATTACAACGAAAGGCGGCGGTCGTGAACAGGCCGCCAACGTTTGTCGATGTGACGATGACGTTGTAGATTTGTTGCAGGTAACCCCCGATGGATCGAAATTCGGACAATCTGGAACTTTCGGATTCCGATCTGATCGAGCTTTTCAATCACGACGGAGCTACAGCCTGGCGGATTTTCTGTCAACGCTATTCTGATTTCATTTACACCCTGCTTCGCCGCGCCGGATTCGACTATGATCAGTCGATGGATCGGTTCGTTTACATTTTCGAAAAGCTTCGAGACGGCGATTTTCGTCGCTTGCGGTCGATTCGCTACGCCGGCACGCATGGCGACATCACGCCGTGGATCCGGCTGGTGGTCAAGAACCTCTGCGTCAACTGGGCATGGTCAGAGGATGGAAGGCGCCGGATTTACTCATTCGTCGCCGACCTATCGTCACGTGATCAACGGATCTTCCAACTGTATTTCTGGGGCGGGAACTCACCTTCGGAGATTTTCGAAATTCTCCGGCTTGAACACGATAAGTCGGTCGAAGCAGGAGATGTCTTTGATGCGCTGGAAAGAATTTTCGAGCATCTGACGGAAAAGAAATGCTGGCGGTTGCTGTCGAATCTGAGCCGCATGCGCCGAACCCTTTCGCTCGATTTCCATG
>JBGASE010000182.1:0-6888 GCA_044229875.1 Pyrinomonadaceae bacterium
AGGCGGCAGTTATACGGTCCGCCCGCAAGCGACACCGTTCAAATACGCGCCGGCCTCGCGTGTGTATTCGAATCTGGCGGCCGACGTTGTTGACGCGGACTTTATCGCGATGCAGCGGACGCCATTCGATTTCGACGGCGACGGATTGAGCGATCTTTCTATTTTCCGTCCGTCGAACGGCGAATGGTGGAATCTTCTTTCATCAGGCGGAAACGCGGCAGCACAGTTCGGAGTCTCGACGGACAAACTCGCGGCCGGTGACTGGACCGGCGACGGCCTGACAGACATCGCCTTCTGGCGTGAATCAATCGGCACATGGTTCGTTTTGCGATCCGATGACAGTTCGTTCTACTCGTTCCCGTTCGGCAACGCGGGCGATGTTCCGGCATCGGCCGATTATGACGGCGACGGATTGACCGATGCGGCCGTGTTCCGGCCATCGACCTCGACGTGGTACGTCAGAAAATCAACCGGCGGAACGGCGATAACGCATTTCGGCGCATTGGGTGACAAGCCAGTTGCCGCCGATTATGACGGAGACGGCAAGGCGGACATCGCGATCTTCCGGCCGTCCGTCGGCGAATGGTGGATCCTCAAAAGCTCCGACGGGCAGGCGTTTGCGGCCCAGTTCGGCACCGCGCAGGATCGACCGATTGCCCAGGATTACACCGGCGACGGCAAGGCCGATATTGCCTTCTGGCGGCCGTCGAACGGGACGTGGTACGTGCTCAGAAGCGACGACGGCTCATATTATTCGGCGCCGTTCGGAGTTGGCGGCGACATTCCGGTCACCGGCGATTACGACGGCGACGGCAAATCGGACGTTGCGGTCTTCCGGCCGTCGACCGGGACATGGTTCATCAACCGAACAACCACAGGATTGTTTATCAGCGGTTTCGGAACCAGCGGCGATCTGCCGGTTTCATCGGCGCAGATCCCATAAGTTGTCAGTGGTGCGGCGGCCGTGTCGACCGCCGCGCCACTGATTATTCGTCATGAGCAGATTTTAGAACGCGCTGTTGGCGCATTTAGGACAAATATGAAACGAATCAATCAAATAATGCATGCATTCATAACGGTCGCAGTTTTTTTGGTGACAACCGGCTTGGTCATGGCCGCGCCGCCGGCCAACGACAGTCTGGCAAACGCAACCGTTCTGACCGGAACGTCGGGGTCGACAGCAGCGACGGTCGCCGAGGCGACGCGGCAGACAGGAGAGCCGCTCCACGGGTTTAATTCGCTCGATACGGTCGAACGTACGGTATGGTTTGAATGGACGGCGCTGGAATCAAAACCGGTGAAATTTTCGGTCTCGAACGCGGGCTTCGATCCCGCGATGGCTGTCTATACCGGCGCCGGTTTTCCTTTGGTCACGGTATCGCTCAACAACAATACGCTGGGCAACTTGCCCGAAATCGAATTTATTGCGGTTTCAGGGACGAGTTACAAAATCGTTGTCGGAAGTTTTGCAGCCCTCAATGTTCCTTCGCCGGATTTTACATTTGAATGGTCGCAGACCACGTCTCCGACGAATGACAATTGGATTAATGCCCGCGTCCTTGAAGGTATCGCCGGAGTCGTGACTTCAACGACCGGGGGCGCGACCACGGAACCGTCTGAACCGGTTTTCGGATCCGGGACATCGACAGTTTGGTTCAAATTCACCAATAACACCGGACATGATCTCAGTATGACCGTTTCAACCCGAAGGTCAATGAATCCGAGCTTCGACACGACGCTTGCGGTCTATGACGGATCGAGTCTCGCCTCAATGTTCAAAATCCAAAAGAACGACAACATGCCCGCGACTTTCAAAAGTCAGGTTACGTTTCGGGCACAAGAGGGCAATTCCCTATATCTCGCCGTCAACCGCAGTTCGGCCTCGCCCGACGGCAACATCCTTCTCGATTGGAATGTTACCCCGCAACCCGACTTCACCGACTACGGGACGCGAATCGGAGATGACCGCGAAGTTGTTTTTGATGAAGCGTCGGACATTGCGGTTTTTCGGCCCCAAACTGGAATTTGGTACCGGATAGACTCAAGCAACAATGCGTTTCACGCGACTCAGTTCGGAATCGCGGGAGATGTTCCGGTTCCGGCCGACTACGACGGTGATGGATTTGCCGACATCGCGGTGACACGGTCCGTCGGGGGCTTGAAATACTGGTACCTCAGAAGCAGTTATGACGAGCCGACAACAACCGTCATTCAATGGGGACTCGCGGACGATAAAGAAATGCCGGGTGATTATGATGCAGACGGACTCACGGATCTCGCCGTCTTCAGGCCGTCGACCGGCACGTGGTATGTCCACCGAACATCGTCGACGCAACCACTGATCGTACAGTTCGGATTGCCCGGTGACATTCCGGTTCGCGGGGACTTCAAAAACACGGCTTTCGGAACCGATATCGCGGTTTTCAGACCGTCGAACGGGACTTGGTACGTGTTCGACGGTGCCAACGCCATCGTTACTCCGTTTGGGCTGGCCGGCGATCGACCGGTTCCGTCGGATTACGATTTTGACGGGAAGACCGACATTGCCGTTTGGCGGCCGTCCACCGGCGTTTGGCACATGCTTCAGAGGACGGGATATGTGACACAGGCCTGGGGAACGGCCGGCGACATTCCAATGACCGGAAACTTCGACAACAATTCGAACAGGAAAGCCGATCATGTCGTTTTCCGCCCATCGATCGGGACATGGTATTTGCTGACCAGCGAATTGACGCAGACCCGCTACCAGCCGTTCGGACTCAGCGGCGATATTCCGGTTTCTTCATTGACCAATCTGATGCAGTGACCGATTTTGGTCACGATTTTCGCCCGTTGAATTTGCGGGAACGCGGTATCGCTTTCCCGCAAAATATTACCGATCTTTCGTCTCAAGTCAGAATCTCGGAGGCATTTTCAAAGATGAGAATATTCCCATTGGCAAAAAAGGTGGACAGTTACAAAACGAACTGGTCGTGCCGTTTCGGGGCGCCGCGCGATGGCGGCCGAAAACACGGCGGCGTAGATCTTGCGGCTCCGGTCGGAACCGCCGTTTTTGCGGTCGACGACGGCGTCGTCGTCGAAGCCGCCGGCAATTTCGACAAATACGGGACCTCGGTGGTTTCGGTCGAACACGGCGATATTTACGACGACGACTACTGCATCGTACGCTACGGCGAAGTTGACACGATACTGGTTCAGATCGGTCAGACCGTCACTCGCGGACAAATGATCGCCAAGGTCGGGAAGCAACCCGGCGGAACACAGCTCCATCTTGAAATGTATTCAGGAATGGCCTCGGGACAATTCAAGCAGGAAAACAACTTGCCGTACAAACGCCGTAGCGACCTGATCGATCCGACGCCGTTCCTCGATTCCTGGCCCGAAAAACCCTGACAGCGCCGACGGACGACTCAATTGATTTCTTTGACCTGTACGATTGGCGGCGGCTCACGACCGACTTCAACGACGATCAGTTCCGTGTTATCTCCGACTTCGAATGGTCCATCGTCGTCAGCGATGAATGCTTCGCCGGTGTCAAACGCCGAGCCCGAGGTGCGTACGGTTCCGGTCGCGACGAAGAGGATCTTCATACACTCGACCTTGTAGCCGGGATCGAAAACTCCGCCGTTAAATGATGAAACTACATAAACGTCGCCGGCACCGGCGCTCGCGCGGCATATTCCGGTTCGTCTGATTTTGAACCCGTCGCGGGAGACGGTCTCCGCGCCCGCCGAGCGGTGATGGAGGAACTGCTGCGATCCGAACCATCGGTCCGGCGCCATGATTCCGGTCGGAAGATCGAACGAATGCTCCGCAAACGTCGGATGTTCAGCCGGTGATCCGACCTCGAAAACTTCGAATCCGTCGGAACATTCGAGCACGCGGTGCCGGATCTTCGGCGGCTGAAGGACACAGTCTCCGGCGCGAAATTCGAATGGCTCACCCTGATCCTCATAAACCAGCCGGGCGCTTCCTTTGAGACAGTAAATTATCTGAAATCCGATATCGTGATAGTGGACATAATCCGGAATCGGGCCGCCGACAGGGATGCGGATGTGAGACGCGATCAAGCGTCCGCCGCATCGGTCCGGCAGAAGGTCGCGATACTCCATTCCGGCGCGACCGACGTGCCATGCTCCATCGCGTTGCGGAACGCTTTCCGATTCGACCGTGACGCGCTCTGCGCCCCGGCTCAATTCGGCGACGCGTGGCGCATCGGCGGGAAAGATCATCTCGAGCCGATAGCCGTGCGACAGATAAGAAGCGATCACTTCGTCGAATTCCATTGATTCCCTTGATGATTCGAGCTTTGAGCCACGAGCTTTGGGCCGCCAGTTCGGCCCGCTCACAGCTCTCAGCTCTTAGCTCGCAGTTCGAAAAACTCAGCGATTTTGGTCCTCATAACCGTCGCCTGTTCGCCCGATTCAAGGTCTTTGACCGTGACGGCGGCTTCGGCGATTTCGGATTCACCCAGAATGCAGATGTATTTGATGCCGATCTGTGCTGCGTATTTGAACTGTTTGCCGAGTTTATCGGCTTCGGGATAAACCAGAACACGAACGCCGGCGACGCGAAGTTCGGCCGCAAGTTTCAGAGATTCACCGGCCGTCTCATCATTCCATAACGAGACCAAAACATCGGCCGGCCCACTGGCAATCTCGGGCGGGAACATGCCGCGTTCTTCCATCACCACCAGGATTCGTTCTAGCCCGAGCGAAAACCCGCATGCCGGAATCTGCTCTTTCCCGAACATCCCGATAAGCCCGTCATATCGACCGCCACCGCCAAGCGATCCGGCAAGATCAGGGACAGTGATCTCGAAAATCGCGCCGGTATAGTATGAGAGTCCTCGGGCAAGACTTGGATTGACTCTTACTTTCTGTACAAATCGGTCATCCAAGTACATGACGATGTTTGCGAGATCGGCGACGCTCCGTTGACCGGATTCCAGATCGCCAAAGACTTTTTCGAGGATCTCAATAATGCTGATTTGAATGTTCGCATCGAGCTTTGCGGCTGCACGATACGCATTGCCGACCGAATCCTTGGTGAAAAATTCGATCAGCTCATTTGCGGACTGTTCAGAAACGTCGCGCGTGATCAGCTCGGCACGAACCCCGTCGATTCCGATCTTGTCTAGTTTATCGATCGCTACCAGCGCGTCGGAATGTTTGTCGGCCGCAACCGAGCAATCGTCGAGAATTGCCTGAAGAAGCAGCCGATGGTTGATATTGACCGCAAAATCCTCAAATCCGAGCCGCGTCAGGATCTCGCAAACCGCCGAAATCAGTTCAGCTTCGACGATCATCGACGTTGACCCGATTGCATCGACGTCGCACTGGTAGAACTCGCGGTATCGGCCGCGGGCGGGTCGGTCGGCACGCCACACGGGCTGAATCTGATAGCGCTTGAAAAACTTCGGCAAATCGTTGCGATTATTCGCAACGACCCTCGCCAACGGAACTGTAAGATCGTACCGAAGCGCGAGATCGGCGAGGCCCGATTCGCCTTTCGAAATGTCGAGCTTTTCCCCACGCTTCAGAATCCGGAAGATCAGCTGATTGCCTTCCTCCCCGTATTTGCCCATCAGCGTTTCGAGATTTTCGACAGACGGCGTCTCAAGAGGCTCGAATCCGTACGACTCGTAAACCTCTTTGATGACGCCGATGACATAATTCCGCTTGCGGACATCGCGCGGCAAGAAATCCCGCATCCCGCGTGCCGGTTGTGTTTTGCTCATTTCGTCTTTCGTCGGTCTGGGTCGTCAAAACGGATTTGCCGGAGTCCGTAGATAAAAATCACCCATTCCTACATAATTCATCCAAATTTCGTGATTTGCCCTGATCTCCACCGGCGTCAGATCCCGAACGACCCGTCCCGGACTGCCCATTACCAGAACGCCCTCGGGAATGATCGTGTTCCGCGGGACGACACTGGCGGCGGCGATCATCGAATTTTTTCCGATGCAGGCACCGTCGAGGAGGACCGCCCCCATTCCGATGAGCGCTCCGCGTTCGATATAACAGCCGTGCACAGTCGCGTTGTGCCCGACCGTCACCTCGTGTTCGATGACCACCGGATATTCGCCGCTGGTGACGTGAACGACGGCTCCGTCCTGAATGTTGACCGCGGCCCCGATCCGTATGTAGTTGACATCGCCGCGAACGACGGCGCTGTACCAAACGCTTGAGCCCGGTCCGATCTTGACATCACCGATGATTGCGGCAGTTTCCGCAACCCATACCATTTCGTCAACGTGCGGTCTCTTTCCCCGATATTCTCTGATCATTGATTTTCATCTCCCCTTTTCATGAGTTTATTTTCCAACATAGATATTCCCGTATTTCATTACCATTGAAGGTCTTTCCATGAGTTTGATGTCCGCCAAAGGATTGCCGGGTACGGCAACGATATCGGCGAATTTTCCCGGTTCAAGCGAACCGGTGTATCGATCGACGCCGAGCAATCTCGCGCCGTTCAGTGTTCCCGCGACGATCGCGTCGAGCGGTTTCATCCCGCCCCATTCGACCATCAGCGTGAATTCGTGACCATTCGTGCCGTGTTCAATAACGCCCGAATCGGTTCCAAGAGCAATCTTGACATTGTGACGCACGGCGATCCGGATGGCGTTGCGCATCGCAGCCGCGGCGGACAGCGCCTTTTCCCCGCGAAGTCCGCGGAGAACGCCGCTTTTTGCGAGCCTTTCAACGGTCTCGCCGGCCATCAGTGTCGGGACGAGATAAGTTCCCTTTTCGGCCATCATCTTCGCGCCTTCGTCATCGAGGAACGAACCGTGTTCGATCGACGCGACACCGGCCCGGGTTGCGATCTTGATGCCCTCGGTCCCGTGCGCATGCGCGGCGACCTTCCGATCGTGTTTTTTCGCCT
>JBGASE010000183.1:0-6813 GCA_044229875.1 Pyrinomonadaceae bacterium
ACGACGACCGGCAACACGATCACATTCAATGGTACGACCGCCGTTTCAATGCCCGTTTTCCCGTACAACAATCTCGTCCTGAACAATCCCGCCGGGGCGACGCTGCCGCCGGGAACGACGATCATCGGCGGAACGCTGACTCTTACCAGCGGCGTCCTCGCCGTCGGATCAAACACACTGATCATCAACGGAAATGCGTCCGCAACCGGCGGAGGTCTTTCGAGTTCGGCAACCGGAACCGTTAACTACAATCAGAGTTCGAACGGTCAAACGGTGATCGCGGCCAACTACGGCAATCTGATATTCAGCGATTTCAACAAGGTTCTGCCGACAACGACCGTCGGCATCGCCGGAACGTTCACGCCGGGAACGGCTGTCGGTCATACGGTCACGAACAGCAACATCAACTTCAACGGCACGTCGGCACAGACGATCCCCGTCTTTCCGTATTTCGGCCTGACGCTCGCCAACAACGCCGGCGCATCGCTTGGCGGGAACGTGACGGTCGGCGGCGCGCTCGGGCTGGCGGCCGGAGTTCTCTCGGTCGGAACTAACACGCTGACGCTCAACGGTGCCGTGGCAGCGACGTCGGGTTCGCTTTCGAGCGGAGCGACCGGAACGGTCATCTATAATCAGGGCGCGAACGGTCAGGCAGTTCTGGCCGCGAATTACGGTAATCTGACGTTCAGCAACTTCAGCAAGATTGTCGCCGCGGGAACGATCGGAATCGCCGGAACGTTCGCTCCGGGCACGGCAATCGGGCATACGGCGACCGGAAGCACGATCGTGTTCAACGGTTCGGCGGCACAGTCGATACCCGCTTTCCCGTACAGCGGATTGACCTTGTCGAATGCCGCCGGCGCGAGCCTAGCCGGAACCACGACCGTCGGCGGCACGCTGACCCTGACCAACGGTACTCTCGCAGTCGGAACGAACGCACTGACTCTGAACGGCGCGGTCACGGCGACGTCCGGAACACTTTCGAGCGCGACGACAGGAACGGTCGTTTACAATCAGGGTTCGGCAGGGCAGGCCGTTCTTGCTATCAATTACGGCAATCTGGTCTTCAGCAACTTCAACAAGACGCTGCCGGCGACGGCATTCGGCATCGCCGGAACCTTTACGCCCGGCAGCGCGGTCGGGCACACGATCACCGGTAATACGATCAGTTTCAACGGTGCCGGATCGCAGACCGTGCCGGCGTTCACCTACAATAATCTGACGACCGCCACCGGCGGCGTGAAAACAACCAGCGGAGCGGTCAACGCTTCCAGCCTGACGGTGGCTTCCGGAACGACGCTCGTCGTCGGATCGGGAAGCACGCTGACGGTTTCAGGTACGATCACGAATAACGGAACGATCCAGGGTGTCGGCACAATCGTAAACAACTTCAGCAACTCGGGAACAGTGGCTCCGGGGCTGTCGCCGGGAATTCTCAGCATCACCGGAACGTTCGCAAATTCCGGGAATATCGACATCGAGATCGGCGGCATCGGCGGGGCCGGCACCAACCCGAACGGTCATGATCAGATCCTGGCCTCAGGTGCGGGTACGATCGGCGGAACCCTGAACGTCGTTTTCACAAACGGTTTCACGCCCGCACTCGGCAACTCATTCCTGATCCTCGACGCGGCTTCTTTGACCGGAACCTTCGCGACTACGAACCTGCCCGATGTTTCGCCGAACACTTGGAGCGTGGTGTATGACAACGCTGCAGGAACGGTCGTCCTGAATGTCGTCGAACCGACAGCGGCGCAGGTATCGGTCGGCGGGCGGGTGCTGACCCAGGAAGGTCGCGGAATACGAAACGCAACCGTCACGGCCGTCGGTTCAAACGGCACCGAATATACGGCGACCACAAATCAATTCGGGCTATACCGGATCGAAGGACTTGAGGTCGGCGAAACCTACACGGTCAGCGTGAACGCAAAAACCTTCGTGTTCGCGCCGCGGATCGTATCGGTTTTTGATGAGGTCAGCGACCTGAATTTCGTCGGCGATCCTTTGCCGTAACGACAACGATGCTTCGGGATTTGACGGGCACGGACGTCAAATCGGAAAATCGACTGAAGGGTAATTTCGGGTGGCCTGCGCCGGTATTGCGCACCGCGTCCTTGCCGGACTGCGGGCAGGTCCGGCGCAGGCCGCCCAATCATACGATGTCGATTTTGAATTCCGAGGACCAATCCAACCAGGACCCAAGCGTCCTTGACCACGACCTGAACCGCCACTTTCCCGAGTTGCTGACGTTTGAGTCGATCGAAGAAACCCATAATAGCGCGTTGTGGGCTGAGATTCGCCCGACGGTCGAGCGAATTCTCGGCGCCGTCGTGCGCGAAGACTTCGCCGACACGTCCGATCACGGAAACGGGAATGCGAAGTCCGAGGTTTCGGCGATCGCCTGGAATATCGAGCGCGGCAATATATTCGAAGGCATCCTCGACGCGCTCAAGAACCACGAAAACCTGAACAACAAAGACCTGTTGTTGCTGACCGAGCTCGACTACGGAATGGCCCGCAGCCGGAATCGATTCGTCGCCCGCGAACTGGCGCAGGAACTGAAGCTCAACTACGCGTTTGCACCGGTTTACATCGCACTTCAAAAGGGAAGCGGCGTCGAATCGGAAGCCGAGGGCGAGAACACGACTTCGATCCACGGGCTTTCGATGTTTTCGCGATATCCGATGCGGAACGCGCACGCCTTCGATCTCCCGAACGGAAAGGACAAAATGTGGGGCAAGGAAAAACGGCTCGGGTATCTGCGTGCATTGGTTGCCGACATCGATCATCCGGCCGGAACATTTCGGGCGGTGACGACGCATCTCGATGCACACTGTTCGCGCGCTCACCGGCATTTGCAGATCAAGATCGTGCTCGATCATCTCGACACGCTCGAGCCGCTGCCGACGATTATCGGCGGAGACTGGAATACGACGACTTTCAATTCCCAAAGTTCGACACGTGCGATCCTCGGTTACTGGCGGCGCGTGATGATGGGGCCGAAACGCGTCGTGACAAAGCATTTCCCGCATCCGGACCGATATTTTGAACGGCGGCTTTTCGGTGAACTCGAGCGGCGCGGCTACAACTATAAGGATCTGAACGAGCTCGGAGCGGGAACTCTTCATTACGATATTTCAAGCATCGAAAAAAACACGAATCTGCGCGATTGGGTTCCCGAGTGGTGTTTTCCGTTCATTTTCTGGGCGGCCGGCCGCGTCGGCGGAAAGGTTTCCGGGCGGCTTGACTGGTTCGCCGGCCGCGGCATCAAGCCCGTCGCAAAGCCGATGACGATCGGAGATCTCAAAGACGATACCGGAACGCCGCTTTCCGACCACGACGCGATCGGACTCGATTTCACGATCTTCTCGGAATCAGAGAAAAAGTAACGGAACTCCGGCCGCGGGTTGTTCGAAAAATGGCGATAAGTCCTGTTCCAGAGATAAGATTCGCAATTCTCGAATCGCGAATGCTCGCGGCAGAATCCTTCTAATTCGGATTCCGATTTGAAAACCGATGCCAAACCAGTCAGAATCAAACCTACTGACTACTGACTACTGACTACTGACTACTTATGGAAGTTTCATTTTGCCAAACGCTCAGCTTCAATGCTGACACATTCGAGTACGATGCCGTTTCGCAGGAAAACGGCAACGCGACGATCATCAAATTCAAAGTCGACGAAAAGCTGAACAGCCCGGGCGATGTTGTCGTCGTTCTCAACAACGATGAGATCGTTTTTCACGGCATGATCGGAAAGATCGAAGACGGCTGGGCCTTTGCGTCCGATCCGCGCGGGTCCTTGCTCGCCGCAACGGTACAGTAGATTTTGGATTTTCGATTTTGGATTTTGGATTTTCGATTTTGGGTTTTGAATCTTGGCTTTTGAATATTGACTCTTAAATCTTGACTCTTGAATTTTGACTCTTAAATCTTGAATCTTAAATCTTGAGTCTTGACTCTTGACTCTTGAATCTTGAATCCCTTGAATCTTGACCCTTGATTCTCGTATCGACCGGTTCATCCTTGACGCAAAAGCCGTACATACGATAACTTAACCTTTCGTCGATTTCGTAAATCCGGTTTAATCCGAACTCGAGAATCGACTTTCCGAAATCGCCAAGGGGATGTAGCTCAGTTTGGCAGAGCGCTGCGTTCGCAATGCAGAGGTCAGGGGTTCGACCCCCCTCATCTCCACCAGATCGAAACAAAAAAACCGTTCGTTCATCGGGCGGTTTTTTTGTTTTCAAGCTTTCCGAAAAAGCAACTATAATCGAGATATGAAGCGGCTGTTGCTCATGTTCCTGATCGTCTTCGCGGTGGGAAACGCAAATGCGCAGACACCGTTCGAAGAGTTTCGGCAGCGTCTGATGTCGTCCGGATTTACTGCTGAGGATCTTGCGGTGCTGCAAAAGGGTGATGCTTCGGTCCGCATCGGAAAGTCCGAAAGAAAGGATGAAGTATCGATTTTCGGGGCGATCCGGATCGGCGATGACCAATCATTTTCGCTTGACCTGTTTCGGCAAAGCCTGGGCCAGCGTTCGAACAAGAACCTGTCCGCCGGCGCGGAGTTTTCGGTTCCGCCGTCGATCTCAGATCTCGGAAACCTCAAATTGGACAACAAGGAACTCGCCGAATTCCGAAAATGCCGGCCTGCACGCTGCGATTTCAATTTCTCAAATGATGATATCCGCGAAATTGCCTCGGTCTTTGGCGATGACGGATCCGGAACCGTTGAATCCGCCGAGGAACTGATGCGCAAAATCATGTTTCGGTATGTGACCGAGTATCTGCAGTCGGGCGACCGATCACTCAAACCGTACTCGAACCGGCCGGTCGGGTTCGATGTCGCCGGCGCACATCGTGAAATCCTCGCCGAAATGCCGTTTCTCAACGATTTGTCGCCGAAATTAACAGCGTATTTCAGGGGCTTTCCGGTTGCGACGATGGACGGCGCGACATCCGAAATCCGTTGGTCGGCAATCGATTTCGGTCTCAATCCGGCGATCGTTCTAACGCCTTCGGTCGCGGTTACGGTTTCCGGAAACCATTTTGTCGTCAACAAACAGTTCTGGGGCAGCCGATATCTTGACGCTTCGCTCTCGATGACCGTGCTGCTGCGCGTCGCCGAAGGCGACCGATCGGTTGCGTACGTTGTTTTTGCCGATCGTACGCGGACCGACGCACTCGGTGGACCGCTCGGGTCGGTGGCCCGCAAGATCGTCGTCAGCGACGCTGCCGATCGCTCAAAATCGCTCCTCGAACGGAGCAAGACCCAGTTGCTCGCTGCCAACCGGACGCTTCCGGCCGATCCCGAAACCGCCGCGTCTGATCAGACTTGGATCTATCTCGGGATCGCCGGCGCCGCCATCGCGCTGACCTTGATCGTGTTCTTCATCCGCCGGACGCAATAAGTGATCCGGCCCGGATCCTTTACGCTCACTGGGAATCGGACCGACCAGAGAATTGATCGAGTGAAATCATAGCGAAAAGACCGGAAGAGATTCCCGGTCTTTTCGCTTCTATTTGGTATCAATAGGCCCTGATCGAAGCGATCGAACTGTCGAACCCGTTCCCCCACGTGGTGACAATGAAGGATCCGTCCGCCTGACGCACCCAAAAAGACGACGGATTCGTCGAGCTGAGACCGGTTTTGCGAAAGACAGCGATATCGGTGGTGCCGTCGCCGTCGTAGTCGCCCTGCGCCGGAAAGTCAGTTGAAAAGATGCCGCATCGAATTCTCGCTGTGACGTCGTCACTGCTGCGAACGATTGTCCATAGCATATCGTTGTTCGAGCTTTGGATCGTCGCAATATCCGTTTTGCCGTCACCGTCATAATCGCCCGGAACAATAAAGGTTCCCGGGAAGGGGACAGCACGAATGTCGAACTGACCGTCGCTGCTGCGAGCGATGTAGGCGGTCGATTCACCGGTCGCCTGATTGACCCTCGCAACCGCCAGATCCGATTTGCCGTCACCGTCGAAATCACCGATGAACGGCCGGTCATTGCTGATTCCCCAATCGTAAGAATAAATCTGGCCATCCGAACTGCGCTTGATCCAGAAAGTACTTTGCGCGCCCGTCGTCGCGCCGTTGCGATACACCGCGAGGTCGGCTTTGCCATCGCCGTCGTAGTCGCCCATCAGCGTGCCAATGTCGAGTCTGGTGCCGAATTGCTCGATCCGCACAGTATTGTCACTGCTATTGATGATGTAGAAAAAAGTCTGCGGAGCCGAAGTCGAAGCTCGCCGACCGTCGTAAACAGCAATGTCGGTCTTGCCGTCGCCGTCATAATCCGCCGGAAGAAAGACGTCGAGTTGATTCGCGCCGGAAAACACCCGATTCGCCCCGATTCGAATGCCAAAGGGGATTGAAATATATTCGGTGTTGTTCGTGCTGCTTTTGAGAATGTACCATGTGCTCGGGTCCGCCGGGGCTGCCCCCCAGCGAGTGACTCCAAAGTCGGTTTTGCCGTCGCCATCGTAATCCATGAACTTCGACGCATTGTTGTTCGTTGCGACGGTTCCGCGGACGATGAATGCGATGTCTTGTGGGACGTCGGGCGCACTACTCGGCGAACCGCCGTCCAAAACATCGGCCCACGTGTTCGACGAGAACGAGAATTGTCTGGCGTTCCAACCTGGCCGAGTACGGTTGCCGGGGCTGATTACGTTGCGGTAAAACTGGGCTCCGTTGCCGTAGGTGCTGGTTGCGAATTCAACCCAATAGGTTCCCGGGCCGAGCGAAAGCGTCGGCGAAACACTGAATTTGTTTTCCCACAATTCGCGAGTTAAGCCGGGCGTAACGCCGGG
>JBGASE010000022.1:0-30667 GCA_044229875.1 Pyrinomonadaceae bacterium
AATATCTGTCTGACGTCTGACGTCTGACGTCTGACGTCTGACGTCTGCCGTCTGAAGTCTGAAGTCTGAACTCAAATTATCGTCGTGACGATCTCGCGGATGCTCCGTTGAAGTTCGCGGTCGTCGGTAATCGGTGAGCAGAGTGCGACGTCGGCGGCGGCGATCGGTGAAATGCCTTTAGCGATCATCTGCGCTGCATAGATCAGGAGCCGCGTCGATACTCCCTCTTCGAGACCGTGCCCTCGCAAATTCCTTACCTTCTGTCCGATCTTGACCAGATCCTGAGACATTTGAAGGTCGATCCCGCCTTCTTTGGCGACGATTTCGGCCTCGGCCTCGGGCGACGGGTAATCGAATTCCATTGCGACAAAGCGTTGACGCGTGGATTGCTTCAGGTCTTTGAGGATCGACTGATAGCCCGGATTGTAAGAGACAACAAGCATGAACTCCGGCGGGGCTTCAATCACGGTTCCGCGCTTCTCGATCGGCAAACGGCGTCGATCATCGGTCAACGGATGGATGATGACCACCGTGTCTTTCCTTGCCTCGACAACCTCGTCGAGATAGCATATTGCGCCGGCGCGAACGGCGGTTGTCAGCGGGCCGTCATGCCATACCGTTTCTTCGCCTTCGAGCAGAAAGCGTCCGACAAGATCGGTCGCAGACAAATCTTCGTGACACGCAACAGTAATCAGCGGACGGTTGAGACGGTGCGCCATGTATTCGACGAAACGCGTTTTACCGCATCCGGTCGGCCCCTTGAGCATGACCGGCAAATGAGCCGCGTAGGCTGCTTCAAACAGCTCGACCTCCTGATGGACCGGAAGGTAAAACGGTTCATTCTTGACTTTGAATTTCTCAACAGCAAGTTCCATAAAACTTTGGATATCTTAACATTTCGCCTGATCAACGTCGCAACCGCTGACCAGCCGGACACAAAAAAAGGCGGACCGGAGCCCGCCTTTGACACGTTTGTCGCTTTACTTATTGAGCAACGAAATTAACGTCGGTGACATTGTCATTGACCGTTACGTCACGCGAAGCGAAAGTGTATTCTTTCGAACCGACACCCATATTGTACGTTGTGCCTGAAAGAACGTTGGTAAACCGATAGTAACCGAACGGGTTCGTTATGGCCGTCCGGATATTGCCCTGACCGTCATTCATCGTGACACGGGCCATGTAAACAGCCCGACCGCCCGACGTTGTGACGCGGCCTGAAACCGAAACATTGACGGCAGCCGCCGGGCTCGGTCCCTGAACACTGACGACAAACGGGCTCCCGGTCTTGTAGAATCCGATCGTCGCGTTCATCGCCTGCGGCGGCCGGTTTGAATCAAACCTGAAATTGTACATTGTTCCCCAACGGATCGCATTCGCGTTCGGGTTCTGGGCAAATGTCTCGGTCGCCCATGTAAGCAATCCGCCCGCTTGGGTTGATGACCAAGCCGCATTGCTGAATCCGGCCCCACCAACGGTACCGTCGTTCGCCCATCCGGGATGCTGCGGAGGAGCTTTGAACCCGACGTTGGTAAGCGTTACGCCCGCCCCGAGCGGAATGCTGAACGACTGAATCGCGCGATCGAGATTTTGGTTGTAGATCGCGTATTCATAGTGCCAGACACCCGGAGACGGGTTTGTTACTTTGTAAGCAAGGATGCCGATTCCATCATTCACCGAATCAGGCTTGATCTCGCTCTGAGTCGAGCCGGTCCAGGCATTGATCGCCGGTTGAGTGCGAACGGTCGCGGCCGCCGGCGAGAAGCTGAACGGACTGCCCGTTCCGGTCACGTTGTATCGGCGATACGACACATTGTTGTTCATGTTGCACTGGCCCGGATTGGACTGGCACCACGCATACTCATGCGGCGTAATGTACTGAGCTTCGGCATAATACGTCGCGCCGGGATTAAGCGACGTATTGAGATCGGCGATCTCGGTCAGGATGCGGTGCGACGGACCGACATGGGTATGACCCGTGTGGGTGTTGTTCGGGGTTGCCGAATCGTTGCGCGGATAAAAACCGGTGTACGGATTGATGAACGCTCTTGAACCGAGATTCGGACCGGCATTGAGACTCGCCGAATAAGGATCGGAGCATCCCGAACCCAATTGTGATCCGCCAACGCCGTTGCAACCGAGGCTGCAAAGGTTCTGGGTCAATGCCGTAAATGCATGCTTCACGCTCGACTGGCCGATCTGTTCGAAACGTTCGTCATTGTTCGCGCCGCCGCTCATGCGATACATGTTCTGCGGAATGACCGGGTGATCGTTCGACGGATTCTGGAACCAGTTCAGATTGACAACGCCGTAGTTACAGGAATCGGTGCCGACCGCGAGGCCGACCTGCGTTCCCGATGAACTTCCGAATTGCGCGAGACCGTTCAAATCACCGACGACGACATCCGGTCCGGGAATCGTTCCCGCAACCTGCGGCGGCATTGACTGCGAAACCACCTCGCCGCCTTTGACTTCAAGGATTTCGATCGGCCGCATTTTGGCATTGATCGAGATCGTTCCGACCGGCGCAAGCGCTTCCGATTCACGACCAAGGGCGATCGCATATTCTTTCGAAAGAATCAATTTACCAAGGCTGATGTCAAGTCGATTTTCATTTGAAAGGAACTCGTAAACATGGCCCTGGACATAATAGAAAACCATTCCCGATTTGGCGTCACGGATAGCCATTTCGTAGTCATTGCCGGATGCGAGGTTCTCGACCGTGACGGTGCCGCCGTTTGCGCCGAGCATTCCCGGCAGAGATTCTTTCGAAACTGCGTTCATCGAACTCGGCAAGGGCCCGCGAAGCTCGTCGTTGTACACGATAAATGTGAAAAAGGATTCCGGTTCGGCATCAAGACGGAATTCGGTGTTTCCGATTCCGGAGCCGTAAAGATGTTCGGAGTTCAATTCGATCGCCAATTCTGCACGTTCGACAATCATTTTCTTCATGATTCCGTTGTTCGGATCATTCTTAACTCCCGACAAGCCGGTAACCGTCATCTGGGCGAAATTCCCCAAAAAGACCAGTACCGGTAACGACACGATCAATATTGTTTTCAGCATAATTTACAACGCCGGCTTCAAAAGCCTTAAAGATGATAAACTCCAAGATTCATTCGGCAATAGGAGACTGTCAATTTAACTACCTTTTCGACGGTTTAGTCAAGTCCGGTGTAGTATTGAAGAATAGTGAAATCCTCGAAGAAAAAACTATCGGAATCAGGAAAACGTGACTGTGGCGAGCAACGAAAATCGCCGAGATCGATTGAACTGCCGGTTCTTGAGACACCTGCCGGAAACGAAAGCGTGATTCGTGAATCGAAGTCAGCATTTTGGCGTGCGATTGCACTGATAACGCTCAATTTGTTGATGATCGCGCATGTCGCGCAATGGCTGATCTGGGGCAGCACGATCTCACCTATCGAGCCGTCTGAAGCGATGTTCACGATTCAGCGCGGGGCAGTCAACGCCGGATTCATTTTCTTTACCGCAGCGATCATTGCGACGCTGATCTTTGGCCGTTTCGTTTGCGGCTGGGGATGTCACGTCGTTGCGCTTCAGGATCTTTGCGGATGGATCCTCAAGAAGATAGGTCTCAAGCCTAAGCCGTTCCGGTCGCGGCTGCTGATGTGGGTTCCATTGTTGGCGGCGTTGTACATGTTTGTCTGGCCGACGGTGAATTGGTATCTGGTAAAGCCGCCGACCGCGCCGCTCATCCCTCAGTTCACGAATCATCTTGTCGTTGAGGATTTCTGGGCGACGTTTCCGCCGATCGCCGTCGCCATACCATTCTTGTTCATCTGCGGTTTCATGACCGTTTATTTTCTCGGGAACAAGGGATTTTGCACGTACGCGTGTCCGTACGGCGGCTTTTTCTCGGTCGCGGATAAGATCGCTCCGGGAAAGATCCGCGTGACGGACGCCTGCAATCAGTGCGGCCATTGCACCGCGGTCTGCACGTCGAATGTACTGGTGCATGCCGAGGTCAATAAGTTCGGCGCGGTTGTCGATCCAGGCTGCATGAAATGTCTGGATTGCGTCAGCGTCTGCCCGAACGACGCTCTCTATTTCGGATTCGGAAAGCCATCGGTTGCGATCAAACAGGAATCGCCGATCTCCCGACGAAACATGACGTGGACGGAAGAAGCGATCGTCGCGTCCGTTTTCCTTTTCAGCCTTTTCGCTGTCTGGGACGTATATCAGTTGATACCGATGCTGATGGCGCTCGGTATCGCCGCGGTCTCGGCATATCTCGGACTTCGCTTGTACAGCCTGTTTTCGTCGGCGGATCTTGCGTTTTACGGACGCTCTCTAAAATCCGGGGGAACCATTCGCGGCGCGGGTTGGGTGTGTGCGGCCTTCGCGATCGTGTGGCTGGGAATTGTCGCTCACAGCGGCGTTGTCCGTTACCACGAACGGGCCGGGACGATCGCGTACGAGAGCATCAGATTGCCCGACGAATTGGCGCTGACCAGATCGAATCCGGAGAACTGGCTCGGGACGTCTGACCGCGCGAATATCGCCGCGGCGCGTGAACATCTCGGCACGGCGCAGCGTTACGGCGCGCTGACCAACGTCCACGCGATCCCCAAGTTGGCCTGGGTCGAATTTCTTGGCGGAAACACCAATCGGGCGCTTGAGTTGCTGGATCGGTCGGCAGCGCTTCAGTCGGGACAGGCAAGTGCATTGAGTCACTATTACGCCGGAGCGATCCGGAACCGATCCGGAGAGCCCGAGAAGGCGCTGGCGGATTTCGATGCCGCTCTTGCGATCCGGCCTGACCTGATCCTGGCGCGCGAAGAACGCGGTGAATCGTTGTGGCTACTCGGACGCAAACAGGAGGCGATCGAGGCCTGGTCGGATGCGGTCGGCCGCAATCCTGATCTTGTCGTCTCAAATCTTTTCCTTGCGGGAGCGAACGCTGAAAAATCGAAAACCGATGCCGAAGCATTTGAGGGCCGGGCCGCGAAGCTGACTCCGAACGACGCGTTTTTCAACTGGATGCTGGGACAGCGTCTGCAGAACGTCGGCATGACCGAGCTTGCCGAGAAATATTTCAAACGTGCCGTCGAGATCAATCCGCAATTCCGCATGCGCCGGACGTTCGAATAAAGCCGGAAGTTTGCCCGCGAAAATCGCGAAAAACGCTAAAAAAGATCTCAGCCATGTGATTCGTCTGCGGTTTAACGAAGACCTTGACTTTTTACAGTCAAATCAAGCGTTCTCTTGAACGGAAGACACTTGGACCGCGCCAGGATCGTCGTGGTTAGACCGTTTTAGCGTATTTAGCGCTTTTCGCGGTTAAATGAAAAATCATTCCGTTCCGTGCCGATCGCAGGTCACCCGGAAGTTTGCCCGCGAAAAACGCGAAATGCGCTAAAAGGGTCCCGGCGAAAGAAATTGCCTGATGCCTTTTTTCGCATTTGAATCGAAAACTCTCCTGTTCGCGAAACAACTGACTGTTGAAGTGAGACCGTTTTAGCGAATTTAGCGCTTTTCCCGGGCAAACAAAAAAGCGCCGCGTCAAAAAGTACGCGGTGCAGAAACCCGTAAGTTTGTCCGCGAAAAACGCGAAAGACGCTAATCGGTCCTCGTTAAACCGCAGTCGAATCATATTTGCTGAGCCCCTTTTTAGTGTGTTTCGCGTTTTTCGCGGCTAAATAAAATCGCACCCGCTTTCGGGATGCCGATTTACTGATCCCGTTTTAGCGCTTTTCGCGGGCAAACAAAAAAAGCGCCGCGTCAAAAAGTACGCGGCGCATCGAATCGATTCATTTCAGAATCGCAATCACTTGCATTTTGAGTAACCGCAATCGCGACAGAAGTCGCAGCCGGATGCATGCTCGAGCTGGCCGCGGCATTCGGGGCACTCGCCGATCAGATTGCTCATCTTCGGCTCCGAAAACGCGACGACCTCGCTTTTTCCGGCTTCCAGCTTGCTGATTTGCCGTTCCGACGCCGGCAGATTCTTCAACCGACGATCGATAAGAAGCAAGCATTCGGCGATCGCCTGTTCGGGCGACGTCAGCAAACGCTCATTGAACCAAACGGCATGCGTTCCGGTGACTTTATTCAGGCTTCGCGAAACCTCGCGGACATCGAAGCTGCCGCGGAGCATCTTCGACGCCAGCAAACCAACGCCTTCCGAGATCGGTCCGGTCGCAAAAACCTCGAGCACGCGCTCGCCGTTGTGGTTGACCGTGACGTAAAGGTTGACGCCGTCAAACGGAATCCGCCAAGTCGATCCCTGAAGCTCACGCGGACGTTCGATGTGGTTGACTTCCGGCTGGCGTTCGACGACCACGAATTCCTGGCTTTGTCCGACCGAATCTTCGGCAATCTCCGATTTGTTTTTGTCGTCGGCCTTCATCGACGTCAGCACCTGACCTTCGCGGCTGCCGTCGCGGTAATAGCTGACCGCTTTGCAACCGAGATCTTTCGCCATCCGATAGAGTTTGTCGACCGATTCGACCGTGTCGTCGGCCGCGCCGTTGCACGTCTTCGAAATCGAGTTGTCGACATGTTTCTGCGCCGCGGCAAGAACCTGCACGTGCTGGTGCGACGTGATGTCCATCGCCGAGATGAAATACGGCGGCAGTTCGTCGGTATGCTCGACGACGTAATTTGCCGCTTCGCGGATCGATTCCTCGTTCGACTGATCGACGTCGATGCCGAGGGCCTGCGCCGCCAGCGTGTGGACGTAATGGCGTTCGCCGAGCGTGTCACGGCGGACGTACGCCCACGAGAAATTCGGCTCAATTCCGGACGAGGTCTCGGCAACGAGCGAGATCGTTCCGGTCGGCGCGATCGTCGTGACTTCGTAGTTGCGCGGAGTCAGCGGCGTGTCCCGCGAGAATCCGAGTTCGTCGTAAATGAAGTTCGCGTACGATTCGCGGTTTCCTTCAAGCTCAGGGAACGTTCCCTTTTCGGCTCCGAGTTTGAGCGACGCGCGCCATGCCTCACGGCGGATAAAGCCCATTACTTTTTCCATCAGATCCATCGAATCCTGATCGCCGTAAGTCGCTTTCAGACTCAGGCAAAGATCGGCAAAGCCCATGATTCCGAGCCCGACCGGTCGCGTCCGTTTGACGACATCGTCGATCTCAGGAAGCGGGAAGTGGCCGGCATCGACGACGTTGTCGAGAAACTGCGTACAGAGATGCGTCACATGCGCGAGTTTTTCCCAATCGATGCACTCGTCCGCATTCGTGCCGTCGCCGACTTTCTTGTAGAACTTGGCGACGTCGATCGAACCCAGATTGCAGGAATTGTTGAAGTGAAGCATCTGTTCACCGCAATTCGAAATGACGATTCCGTTGGCGACGAACGAGTGCGGTCCGGGAACCGTAATATCAAAGACTTCCTCTTCGCCCTCGGCGACGATGTCTTTTACCGACGCCACGAAATTCTCGACATAAAATCCGCGTTTCGCTTCGCCGCGTATTTCGGCGAGCTTTTCGCTTTTTGCGTCCTGAAGAAAGCCGATCTCATCTGCGAATCGCGCGATATTCTGTTTGGCGACAATAAGTTCATGGTACGCCTGGCATTCGTACGATTTCATTCCGCCCTTGCCGTCAGGGAGCATTCTCGCAGACGCTTCGCGACGATTGCGGTAGATCTTCGAAGCGATACCGAAGTTGAGCAGCAGTCGCTGAACGCCTTCGAGCAATTCGGCCGAAACCGACGTCAGACGAACGCTAAGTCCGCTGTTCAGCGATCCCGAAACGGTGCCGTCGGCCGAGAACAACGCCTCGAGGAAACCGCGCTGCATGTTTTCGGATCCTTTGAGAATCGCTTCCGGGACGATCAGTTTGTCCGCCGTGAGGCCGAATTCTTCGGCAACCCGATAAAAGCGTTCGGATCCGACGCGGGTCTCTGCACGGCCTTTGACCCGGACGGCTGAGACTTCGTAGTTACGGCGATCCGAATTGGTCAGCGGGGCCGCCATTTCGTTGACATACTCGGCAAACATCGGAGCCAGCGACTGTTCTTCGCCAAAGAACGAAAGAACGACGCGCTTCGCGTGCGAATTGATGTGACCGTCACCCACCAGCCAGCCGAGAGTCCGGCCGAGTTTCAGACTTCCTTTGGTTCCGAACCCGCCTTTGCGGTTCAGGATATGCACCTTGTCGCCGCGCTTGAGTTCTCCGAGCGGGACATAGCCGTTCGGAGTCATGACCTTATGGTCAGCCGTCGCACGCAGACTGTAACCTTCTTTCGTCAGCAGTTTGAAGACCTGCTTGACGCCGGTCCGAAACGCCCGTGACGAAGCGTGCATCGTTTTCTCGAAGCCGTAGCGCGAATCGACCGCGACCTCAAAGTCCTTCTGAGTCCGGTAAAGCTCGCCCATCGTCACCAGGCCTTCGTCCGTATAAACCAGCGTATCCGCGGTGACGCACGGATTACACGCATGGATCGGGCCCATCGTCGAGATCATGTGATTGTGCCGGTTGACCTCATCGATGAAGATGATGCCGGGCTCGGCGTATTTGTGGGCCGACGCGACGACGCGGTTCCAGATATCGGGCGCGAAGACCATACCCGGTTCGGGTGCGTATTCGATCTCGCAATCGGAAAGATCGGCCGATTCGAACGCCAGTTTGTCGGCGAACGTCACGGTTTCGCCGTTCGGACGGCGATAAACCGCGTATTCATTGCCGGTCACCGGGTCATGAACGGACTGGTTCCACTGCTCACCCTGAAATTCGGTCTGAAACCAGACGCCTTCGTCCACGGCCTTCATGAAGCTGTCGGTAACGGTCACCGAGATATTGAAGTTCGTCAGCGAATGCTGATCGTTCTTGGCGTGGATAAAGCGCAGAACGTCGGGATGCTTGATGCTCAGGATTCCCATGTTGGCACCGCGCCGGACACCGCCCTGTTTGACGACTTCGGTCGTGCCGTTGACGATGTTCATGAAGCTCACCGGGCCCGACGCGACGCCGCGCGTCGAATTCACCATCGAACCTGCGGGACGGAGAAACTCGTAGGTCATGCCGGTGCCGCCACCGGTCTGATGAATGATCGCGACGTTCGAGGCGTGTTCCATGATCCCTTCGATCGAGTCCGGAACGTTGAGCACGAAACAGGCTGCAAGCTGGCCTTTCGGTTTGCCCGCGTTGACGAGGCACGGCGTGTTCGGGACAAATTCGCGATTGAGCATGACGCTTGTCATCGCATCGTAAAAATAGTCACGCTGCACCGGATCCGTTTCGGCCGTCGAGACATGTCCGACGACGCGACGGACGATGTCTTCCCACGTTTCCATCGCTTCACCGTTGATATCCTTCAGCGAATAGCGCTTGCTGACGACCTTTTGGGCGTTCAGCCCAAGTGCTTTTACATTGCGCTTGAGCGCCGTTCCGGTACCGTTACCGTTTCCGCTCTGACCATTTTTGGCGACAAATCCACCCGACACGACAGGCTCGAAGACTGTGCTCATACTCGATAGTTTCTCCTCAGCGTCTTTCGACGGCAGTTGTTAATTTCCTACGATCTTACTTCTTTTCAGTGCATTTTGAAATGCGAGTGATAGATTGCTCTGACCCTAACCCTAGTACGTTTTGGGAAACTGCAATGACCGGGGCGAATTGAAATATACCCGATTCAATTTTCGGATGTCAACAAGAAAATACACAAGATATTGTGCCGATGATCAAAAACTCAACCAAATAGCGTGTAAGTTAAAGTAATGGTTAAGGTTAATCGATGGATATGATTCAAGGGATTCAATTTTCAATCAAGAATCAAGATTCAAGATATTCAAAAATCAAGATTCAAGAGTCAAGAGTGTGTCTCAACCTTGATTATTGAATCTTGAACCTTGAATCACGTTCAACCTTGAATCTTGCACGAATCTTGACTTTTCATTGCTGAATCTCGACTCTTAGTTCATGGATAAATTGGTTCATGGGTTGGCGGCGGACGCGACGGTCAGGGTTATGGCGGCGGTGACGACGGATATTGTCAGTGAAGCGGTTCGGCGGCATCAAACTTCGCCGACGGCCTCGGTCGCGCTCGGTCGCGTTCTGACCGGAACGCTTCTGCTCGGCGCGAGTCTCAAGGATTTTGATCGGCTGACCGTGAAGGTCGAAGCGCGCGGAGAAGTCGAAGGAATCATCGCGGAAACCATCGGCGACGGCAAAGTGCGCGGCTATGTGAAAAATCCGTTCGCCGATCGTCCGCAAAGATCGGACGGATCGTTCGACGTGCCCGGAATCATCGGCGACGGCATGATGTTCGTCATTCGCGAGTCCGGATTCGAAATCGGACTGCATCGCGAGCCGTACATCGGATCGGTTCCGCTCACGACATCGGAAATCGGCGAAGATTTCGCGAATTATCTGCTCAAAAGCGAGCAGATTCCGTCGGCGGTGATGCTCGGCGTCGCGCTCATGCCCGAAGATCCGTTCATTTCGCACGCCGGCGGCGTCATGATCCAGATGCTCCCGACGGCGAATCCGAACATCGCGGTCATGATTGAAGACACGATCCTTCACGCACCGCGCGTGACAGACGCGATCCGCGACGGCGCAACGCCAGAAGATCTTCTGAAACTTATGCTCGGAATCATCGATTTTGAGATCCTCGGCGAACGGGACGTCAGATTTGAATGCAACTGCTCGTTCGAACGGGCGCTGAGCATGATCGCATCGCTCGGAAAAGCCGAAGTCACGTCGATGCTCGAAGAAGACCACGGCGCCGCGATGACCTGCGGATTCTGCAACGAAGAATACCGCCTCAATGAAGATGATTTGCGATCGATCCTCGAATCTTAACGTTAGAGTTGCGCGTTAGAGTTACGCGTCCGCTAGAGTTACGCGTTTACGCGTGAACCCTCTCAACGCGGTTTTCGATTCGAAGCCTTGGCTCGGCACCAACAGCCTGTTTTGGATTGTGGAATTGCGGGGGCAAGCCCGCCTTCCCGACCTTTAAATGTATAAAATTGTTGAGTTGTCATCGTCTTGGTCCTGATGGGATTGATGGCGGGAACATCGGATTTTTTCTCCCGCAAAGGCACCAAGGCGCAAAGTGATTCCGAACCATAAAGCGTGTCGATTCTCCGATTAGAAACCTGGCCGTGCCCGATGGACGAAGCTCTGCGCAGCGTCAAAAATCGGCCTAACCGATCAACGAATCCGACTTTGCACCTTCGCGTCTTTGCGGGAACACCGGATTTGTGCTCCCGCAAAGACGCCAAGGCGCAAAGTATGTTGGCGACATCAGAATAAGGACCCAGGATATTTGCGGCAACGACGTGGTTGCGCTTCTAAGAAAAATACTCGCGGCAATCGATGGATGATAATTAGCCTCATTTGTCGGGTTCAACCGTCACGGTCGTCATCTTCGGGCTCTTCGGGTCCATGGTATATTTGAAGTACAACATCCCGTCGCGACGGTACAAAAGCGCAGAATTATGACCATCCTTGGATACAACCCCTGTGTTTCGACCGCTGAGGCCGGTACCGGGACAGTCAGACGCAACTTCGATTTGCGACCAGTCGGTATTGACCTCAACCACAAGAGTCGGCAAATCGCTGTATTTTCTCGACATGAAAAGTAACAACCGTCTGAGGTTTTCGACAGTAAACGATTTATCTTCCAAGAAAACATTGACTCGCCTAGACTTGGAGGTGTCGGCGTAGTCGGCAATCGTTAAAAATCGAAAATTCAACGTTTCGCAATCGGTGTTGCGAGTTTCGGACGGTGTTTGTGTCGGACTTGATGGTGCTGAAATGTATCCACTTGAATTCTGGTATCTCGCGCTAACACATCCAAACAGAACCGTTGCGGATCCAAGCAATAACAAGAGTCGTTTAACATGGCGAACGTTCATAAATTTCCCCTCTCCGCTTATCTCTTGAGTTTGCAGTTAAGATCGGTCAGTAACCAACGCTTGGGACGCAGTCGTTGTTACCGAAATACTCAACGCGCGTAGAACCGATATGAAACATTCCGAAGCTACGCTGCCTCTCGAGGTCGAAAAATCATTACTGCCTCGCATTCATCTTTCTTGATTTGATTCTTATTCTGCCTCGTCGGTTTGCCCGCGGCGTCGACGTCGTTTGGTCCTAAAACCTGAATTGGCTCGAGTGGATGACGCCGCGCTGGCTGCAGGCGTCGGTGTAGTACCATGTGCCGTTGTTGTCGGTGACGCCGGTTGAGCCGAGAATCCGGACGGGAGCGTTTCGGGCGCGGATGACGCAGATGATGCGGCCGTTCGGGGTCGCGCGGATGTTTGTCGGCGGGTCGATGATGTATGCCGACTGCGCCGAATCGACGGTCGGCGTCGGCGTCAACTTCTTCTTTTCCTCAAGCGCCTTTTTGTCCTGTTCGAGCTTTCGCTTTTCTTCGGCAAGCTTTTCCTGTTCCGTTTTGAGACGTTCCTTTTCGTCTGCGATCTCGTCCTTTTTCCCGGCCGCCGGTGTCACGTTGGCATTCGCTTTTCCGATGTTGTCGTCCGTGTCCGCTCGCAGAAAATAGTATCCGAGACCGATGCCGGCGCCGATGATCACGAGCAGGACAAGTCCGAGCAGCGCGACGATCAGACGTGAACTCGATCGCGTTTCGCGAATCGGCGGCGGTTGAAACTGTGCTTGAAACTGAGGTTGTGGCGGTTGCGGCTGCTGAATCGGTATCACCGCCGCCGGTTGTTGGATGACGGTCGGAATTTCGAAACTCGGAACCGTCGCGGCCGAATCCGAGATCAGCGGTTCGCCGTCATTGAGGCAGAAATTCGTATCTTCGTCATAACCGCGACCGCACTGCGGACAAGTCTTCATCGAAAGTAACCCTCTCCGTCGATTTCACGGAAAATCCCGCAAATCCCAAGATCGTCCGACGTCTCGATTGTAGCACGGGAAACGTGCCCGATTCACTTGATAATTGGCGCCTAAAGAGCGTATCGTAAGAAACATAGCCGACCGGAAAGGACGGCGAAATTTAGACACGGAGAGTGTTATACAAATGAAGAAATTTGACTACGCGGTCGTCATCGGACGATTCCAACCGCTCCACAACGCACACCTAGAATTAATCAAACATAGTCTGTCGCTGGCCGAGAAAATCGTCATCGTTCTCGGATCCGCGCGTTCCGCGCCCGACATCCGAAATCCGTTCACGCCCGCAATGCGGGAGGAGATCATCCGGTCATGTCTGCCGGAAGAGTCGGGCCGATTGATATTTCGCGCCGTACGCGATTATCCGTATAACGATCATGTCTGGACGGCTGAGGTCCAGAACGTCGTCGGTCAGTTGTCAGACGACGACGGCATCGAACAGCCGCGGATCGGGATCGTCGGGTTTTTCAAGGATCGCAGTTCGAACTATCTGAACTTCTTTCCGCAATGGAATTTTGAGGAATTCTATTGCGGCGACAAGCGTTTGCTGAATCTGAACGCGACCGAGATCCGCGAAAAGTTCTTCGCCGGCGATGAATCCTGGCGCGATCTTGTGCCGGCGAAAGTCGGCGTTTATCTCGACGCGTTTCGCGACACCGAATATTTTCCGGCGCTCAAAAGTGAGTTCGATTACCTGAAAAAATATCGCGAGGAAACGCGTTTTGTCGGCGTTCCGTACAAGCCGGTTTTCATGACCACCGACACGGTCGTCGTCCAAAGCGGACATGTGCTCGTGATCCGCCGCGGATTTCAGCCCGGTAAAGGACTGCTTGCGCTGCCCGGCGGATTTCTCGCCGAAAATCTGACGCTCGAGGATTCGGCGCTCAAAGAACTCAAAGAAGAAACCAACATCAAGGTGCCGGCCCAGGTGCTGCGGGGCAGCATCAAGGCGTCGCACGTATTCGATTTTCCCGATCGTTCGCTGCGCGGCCGGACCGTGACGTTTGCGTATTTCATCGAACTGACCCCGGATCTAAAAGACGGACTACCGCGCGTCAAAGGCGGCGATGACGCCAAAAAGGCGTTTTGGCTGCCGCTATCGGCGCTCGGCGAAATGGAAGACGAGTTCTTTGAGGATCACATTCATATCATCAGGCACTTTTTGGGAATATGAGGGGATTGGGGAATTCGGAATTCGGATTTCGGATTGATGAAAATTGAGGATCTTGAATTTGGTTGTGCCGTGAAGATGGGCGAACCGAATTGCGGTGCAGTCAGAGCAATCCGAGAACTCAATTCCCAAAGCCGAATCGAATCCGGACAATCCGAAATCCGAAATCCGAAATCCGAATTCCGAAATGGCTTTAGGTTCGCGGGTAGCGAGCCGAAAAAAGGAGAATAAAATGTTTGAAATCAACAGAATAATCGACACAGACTCATACAAGGCGAGTCATTGGCTTCAGTATCCGCCGAAAACGGAACTGGTTCATTCGTATCTTGAATCGCGCGGATCCGACCGTGAATGGCGGGCGACCGTGTTTTTCGGGCTTCAGTACGTACTCAAACGATACTTTACCGAACGCTTCACGCAGGCGATGGTCGAAGAGGCGCGTGAAGTGATCACGGCACACGGCGAGCCGTTCAACTACGACGGCTGGACGAATCTGATCCGCAAACACGGCGGTCGGATGCCGCTTCGCGTCCGCGCGGTTCCGGAAGGATCGATCGTTCCGCTCCGCAACGCGCTGATGACGGTTGAAAACACCGATCCGGAGTTTTTCTGGCTGACCAGCTGGTTCGAAACTCAGCTGATGCGGATCTGGTACCCGTGCACGGTCGCGACGCAGTCGTTCCACATCAAGCGCGACGTTTACGGATATCTTCGTGAGACGGCGGATGATGCCGATGCCGAGATCGGGTTCAAGGTTCACGATTTCGGCGCCCGCGGAGTTTCGTCGCAGGAAACGGCCGCGATCGGTGGCGCCGCGCACCTGGTAAATTTTTTCGGCACCGATACGATGGCCGCGCTGCTCGTACACCGCGAATTCTACCGATCGCCGATAGCCGGCTTTTCGATCCCCGCGGCCGAACATTCGACGATTACGAGCTGGGGCCGCGAAAACGAAGCGGACGCATATCGCAATATGCTCCGGAACTTCGCGAAACCGGGAAGTCTAGTCGCGGTCGTGTCCGACTCATGGAACATCTACGAAGCGGTCGAGAAGATCTGGGGCGAACAATTGCGGCAGGAAGTGATCGATTCGGGGGCGACGGTCGTCATTCGTCCGGACTCGGGCGAGCCGATCGAGGTCGTTTCGCGCGTCGCGTCGCTGCTCGGCGAAAAATTCGGAACCGATATCAACTCAAAGGGTTACAAAGTTTTGCGCAACGTCCGCATCATTCAGGGTGACGGGGTCAATCAGCAATCGATCCGCGCGATCCTCGAACGGCTCAAATCCGAAGGATTCTCGGCGTCGAACATCGCGTTTGGGATCGGCGGTGCGCTGCTGCAGAAGATCGATCGCGATACGCTCCGATTTGCGTACAAATGCTCGGCGATCGTTTCAGACGGAAAACTGATCGAGGTTTACAAACAGCCGATCACTGATTCGGGCAAGAATTCGAAACGCGGCCGGCTTGACCTGATCCGGTCCGGTGACGGGTTCGAAACGGTCAAGCTGGACGCTGCAACGACGATCGCCGCGCCGGATTCCGCGATGCGGACGGTATTTGAAAACGGCGAATTGCTGATCGATGATGATCTCGAATCGATCCGCAATCGCGCCGTCGTTTGATAAGTGAAAAGTCCCGCCGACTTGAAATCGGCGGGACTTATTATTCAGATCGGGTCGAGCTGCAAAGCGCGGTTGAAATAGTGGTAAAGGTCATTGAAATCGCGAAGCGCGCGGTTGAGGATGATCGGTAGCTGCGGGATATCGCTGGTATTGACGACCAGATTCAGATTTCTGAGAAACGCTTCGTGCGCATTCATCGTCGAGCCTTTGTCTTCGAGCGATATCAGAAAAAGCCGTCGGCGTTCGGCCGAATACATCGCGTTGACCTTTTGCTGAAGAATCGCGGCACCGCCGAACTCGGCCGCAAAATCAGGTGAAAAGATCAGGATTTCGGTCTTTCCTTCGCGCAGACGCTCATTTGCTTGGGCCGGTGTCTGGGCGACATAGACTTTAAAGCCCGCTTCGACCAGAACCTTCCCGACCTCGTCTCGTTTCTGCCCGACGCAAAGAAGGATCCGGCGCGGCTTTCCATCTTCCGTGTCGTCGGTATCGAGCACCTTTTTCTCGGTTTGCAGCGCCGACAAAAGCGATCGGAGCGCGTTGTTGATCTGAAACTCCGACTCCTTCATCGAAAAGTCCTGCGAGCCGTCGCCGACTGCGGGAGCGGCCTTCGTCGCCTCAAGCTGCTGCGCGGTCGAGCCTTTCTGAACGCGGATCAGATTCTGGCATCGCGGACATCGAACGGTGAAGTTCTGGGTCGGGATCTTCTCTTCGTCCAATTGGAGCGAAACGGAACAATTGTCACATCGGATAATCATGGTGATTCTTGGGTATCGGGTTGTCTCGGATCGGCTACTCCATCATGTCGAGCACGGAATTCGTCGGCATCGGCTGCGGGATACTCATCGGATTTGCGCTAGGCGAGGCTTGATTCTTGGCGTAGTCTTCGGTCGACGCGAGTCCTTTCAGTTGAAGCAGGAGATTGTTCTGGTTCGTCGCGAACGAAAGGCCGTCTTCGAGCGTGATGACGTCATCTTCGATCATTTTTCTGATGACGGAATCGAAATCCTGCATCCCGTCGAGTTCGCCGTCGCGCATCGCGTCAAGAAGCGTCTTTCCTTCGGACTCGCCCTTTTCGATGTACTCACGCGTTCGCGGGCTCGATTTCAGGATTTCGACCGCGGCGACGCGGCCCTTTCCGTCGCCCCGGGGAATCAGGCGTTGCGAAACGATGTAGCGGAACGTTTGCGCGAGGCGCGTGCGGATGATCTTTTCCTCGTTTTTCGGATAAAGTCCGATGATGCGATCGACCGTCTTCGCGGCGTCGATCGTATGCAGGGTCGAGAGCACGAGGTGACCGGTTTCGGCCGCTTCGAGCGCGATTTCCGCGGTCTCAAGGTCGCGCATCTCGCCGACAAGGATGACTTTCGGCGCCTGTCGGAGTGCGGCGCGCAACGCCGATGAAAAATCGCGCGTGTCGGATCCGACTTCGCGTTGATTGATCGTCGATTTCTTGTGCGGATGGAGAAACTCGATCGGATCTTCGATCGTCACGATGTGATAGCTTTTCGTGTCATTGATCCGGTCGATGACCGCGGCCAGCGTTGAGCTCTTTCCTGAGCCGGTCGGTCCGGTAACGAGAACGATTCCGGTGCGGATGTCGCAAATTTCTTCAAGTTGCGGCGGAATGTTGAGTGACTCGAAGCTCGGGATCTCATGCGGAATGACGCGCATCACGATCGAATAGGTGCCGCGCTGCTGAAAGATATTGACGCGAAAACGGCAGCGGCCGGGAAGCGCGTAGCTGAGATCGGCGGTTCCGTACTTTGCAAGCTGCGAGGCCGCCTCGGAATTGTCGCGCAGGATCGACATCGCGATCATTTCAGTCTGGTAACCGGTCAGTTTTCCGAGCCCGAGCGGAGTTGCCGAAAAAAGGCTGCCGCTGATTTCGATCTGCGGTTTCTGGCCGCACGAAAAGTTCAGATCGCTGACGTTATCTGAGATAAGCAGCATCTGCTCAATAATCGGCGCTACATCAAGCAAACTCATTGGTTGGACTTACTCCCTGACAAAAATTGAAAATTGTTGATAAAAAGACTTGAGCAACGGGGAACGGCTTCGCGGACCGTCGAAGCCAGCATCTATTGTGACCTAAACCGGCAGCGGATTGCAAGCGATATTTAACGGCGCTAAACAGCGTTTTGCAATTCAGCGAAATTCGTTTCGATGGATGAAGCAGGGACCAGAACCGAACTTATGACGGCTGCGGAATCGGCTCCGGCTGACAGAACATGAGCGATGTTGTTGATGTCGATGCCTCCGATGGCGACCAGCGGAAATGAGCCGATCGCGGTACGGACGGCGGCGATTCCGTCGGTCCCGACGACGGCGTCCGGATTTTCCTTGGTAGCGGTCGGAAACGCGGGACCGATCGCGATGTAGTCGATCGGCAACCGGACGGCGGCGATCGCCTGTTTGACCGAGTGAGTTGAATAACCAATGATTGCGGATTTGCCGAGAATCCGCCTGGCGTATTCCGGATCAAGATCGTCCTGGCCGAGATGGACGCCGTCGGCCCCGATCGCAAGGGCAATATCGACGCGGTCGTTGATGATCAGTTTTATACCGCGATCGCGCGCGATTTCGATCGCCTCGGTTGCCTGATCGAAAAAGTCCCTCGGTGACAGCGACTTTTCGCGCAACTGAACAATCGTCGCGCCGCCCGCGGCAAGCCGCGTCACCTGCTCGGCATGCCTCAATCCGCTCAACCGGCGGTCGGTAATCGGATAAACAGCGGGCAGTTTCATTACAGCGACTTCATCATCAGAAAGGCGTCCTCGCCATTGTTGTAGTAACCGGTGATACGTTGGACAGCCGAATATCCGAGCCCGCGATAGAGGCTTTGCGCCGCGATGTTTGAGACGCGGACTTCAAGCGCGATGGTGTAGATCCGGCGGTGGCGGAGCGCGTCTTCAACATGGGCGAGGAGTTTTTCAGCGAGGCCACGGCGGCGGTGTTCCGGCGCGATGCCGATCGTCGTCACGTGCCCTGAACCGCTCTGATTGAGCATCACGAAAACGAATCCGACGACTGACTCGGTCGGAGTCGCGACGCGATAACTGAGCGTCGTCGGTTCATCAAGCAGGTAAGTAAATGTCTGCTTGGTGTAGTTTTCGCCCTTCTTGAAGCAACGCAGATTCAGTTTGAGCGTTTCATCGAGCTGGGTCGCCGTCAGCGGATGGATATCGTACGTCGTCATCGGTGCCGGTACGACCGCTTCCGGTTCGTACGGTTCCGACTGAATAAATAGACTTTTGATCGATTGCAAAACGGCCATTCAAGAAATACTTCAGCCAAAGATCAATGACTAGCTCACGAACGAACAATCGCCGTAACTGTAAAATCGGTATCGATCGGCGACGGCATGCCCGTAGGCGTTCATTATAAGTTCGTGGCCGCCGAAAGTTGAAACCAACACGAGCAAAGACGACTTCGGCAGATGAAAGTTTGTCAGGATCCCGTCGATCGCCTGAAATCGATATCCAGGCGTAATCGTCAGATCGGCGGTGCCTCGACCCGCTCGATATTCGCCGCCGACGTTCGCCAGATGCTCGAGCGTGCGCGTGACCGTTGTTCCGACCGCGATCAGACGACCGGACCCGGTTCGTGCCCGATTGAGCGCGTCTGCGCCGGCTTCAGAGATCTGATACGATTCGCCCATCACCCGATGTTGGGAAAGATCCGAGACGCGGACCGGTTCGAATGTTCCGTATCCGACATGGAGTGTGATCTCGGTTACGGTGACGCCCGCCGCCTTTATCTCATCAAGGATCGCCGGCGTGAAATGAAGCCCGGCGGTCGGCGCGGCGATCGCTCCGCGTTCGCTTGCAAAAACAGTCTGATACCGCTCACGCTCGCCCGGCTGTTCAGAATCGCGTTTGATATAAGGCGGAAGCGGCGTTCGGCCGACGCGGTCGAGCGCGTCGTCAAAATCCGCGTTGCCGTCAAATTCGACGATCAAATGACCGTCCTCAGTTTTTTCAACGACGGTTGCCGAGAAGTTTTCGTCGAATTCGATTCTACGGCCGATTTTCAGACGTCGGCCCGGCCTTGCCAAAGCCTCCCAGCGGTTCCGATCTACATTTCGCACGAGAAAGATCTCAATCCGTGCGCCGGTCTCGGTTTTGCCGAAGATCCGCGCCGGAAAAACCTTTGTGTTGTTGAGCACGAGCGTATCGCCGCTCCTGAGAAGCTGCGGAAAATCGGCGAACATCCGATCGGAGAACGCGTCGCCGGCGCGGTCAACCACGAGCATCCGCGACGCCGACCGTTCGGCCAACGGCTGTTGGGCGATCTGCTCTTCCGGAAGTTCGAAGTCGAAATCTTCAATCCGCATAAATGCAAAAGAGGAATTACGAAAATCATAATTCCTCGGAAATCGTGATAGTGATGGTGCCGGAGGTCGGACTCGAACCGACATGGGATTGCTCCCGCCAGATTTTGAGTCTGGTGCGTATACCGATTTCGCCACTCCGGCGCGAATTTAGAATAATAGACTCTTTGCCGGCCCAAGGTCAACCACGTTGCAGAGTCAAAAATTTCTGTTGTCCGTCGACGGCGCGGCGTGTTAAATTTTGTTTAGCACGCATCCGCGCGCCCTCCGTCTTCTAACGCAATTATTCGAGGTCCCCAATGTTCGAACCGCTCGAGTCCGCAAAGAATCTTCTTTTGGTTGACGATACCCCGGAGTCTGCCAATCGCCTTTTCAATCTTCTTAAGTCAAATTATCACTGCGATTACGTTTCAACTCCGGTGGCCGCGAAAACAAGAATCCGCGACGAGGAATTCGCCGTTGTGCTTTGCCGATTGACACTTGAAGGCGCGCTCGATCTGATCGAGCATGTCCGGTGTCTTTCGCCGCACACATCGGTAATCGTCCTGTGCGACGACTACTCGGCGGAAAAAGTCGTTCTTGCGTTCCGATCCGGCGCGTTCGACGTGCTTTCAGGTCCGTTTGAGATGCAGGAGGTCGAAACCACGATCAGACGCGGAATCGATCAGTTTGAAACGCGGGTTCTCAAAGACAAGTACCAGGTTCATCTCGAAAAGCTGGCATCCGAGCGCGCGATCGAGATCGACAAGGCACTCGAAGAAGTCGAAAGTTCGTACCGTATCACGCTCAAGGCGTTGGTGCAGGCGCTTGAAACACGCGATTTTGAGACGCACGGTCACTCGGAGCGCGTCGTCACCTTCAGCCTGCGACTCGGTCATGAACTTGGGCTTGAGGAAGTCGCTCTGCGCGATCTTGAGCTCGGCGCACTGCTTCACGATATCGGAAAGATCGGCGTCCCTGACGCGATCCTCCGCAAACCGGCAAAACTCAATGAGGATGAATGGTCGAAGATGAAACTGCATCCTCTTCACGGGCAGAAAATCCTGCGGAACATCAAATGGCTCGAAGGTGCCGCCGATGTCGTCGGCCAGCATCATGAGCGTTGGGACGGCGAAGGTTACCCGCATTGCCTGCGCGGTGAGGAAATTTCGATCGGAGCGCGAATCTTCGCGGTTGTCGATGCCTTTGACGCCATGGTTTCCGATCGCGTTTACCGTCGCGGACGCAGTTATCAGGCGGCGATTGAGGAATTGGAACGTTGCGCCGGAACTCAGTTTGATCCGCTCGTCGTCGAAGCGTTCAAAGCCATTCCGCGTGAAGATTGGGAAATTCTACGTGAACGTTCGCTGCTTGAGAAACAGGAAGTTCACTCATTCCGCTCGGTCGTTGCCGATCTGGTTTACTCGGCGGAAAGTCTTGATCTCGTACATTGAACAAAATGATTTTGAAACCAAAGGTCGAATTGGGCGAAACCCTGAAATTCCGACGTGGGCTTAACGCCGATGACTATCCGTATCCGTACACTTTTGCGGTTTCCGATCGGGCGATCTACGTCACGAAAGAGCAGCATTTCAAGAACGAGTCATGGATTCTCGAAAGGATTCCGATCGGCGACGTGATCGAGGTCGCGCTTGAGGCCGAGAGCCGCTTTCGCGTTATCGCGATTTCGGCCGCGATCATTGTTTTCGGCGGCGTCCTGACGTACTTTTCGCTCCGGCCGATCCTCAACGATTACCCAGACGCCAGATTTCACTTTGCACCATTGCTATTTGTGGTTCTCGGCGCGATCTTTCCGTTCCTGTCAGCCCGCCGCCGTGTTCTCAGCGTCCGAAGCACAAACGGAAACTACGCTTGGAAACCCAAGATCGTCGTCAATGCAAAGTTCGGCAGCATTTTCTTGAAATTCATTAATCGCAAGCAAAATCGAGAAAAGATCCTCGCTCTCCAAAACGATTTTGTCGCCGCCTGTGCCCGAGCCGGGATCGAGACGAAAGTGGATCTTCAGACATCAGACGTTAGACTTGTTTAGACGTCAGATCTCAGACGTCAGATTTCAGACGTCAGATCTCAGACGTCAGTGGCCGGAAATCAGTGAAGTCTGGCGTCTGCCGTCTGAGATCTGACATCTGGCGTCTGACCTCTGCTAAAAATAAAATCTTGCGAAATAGTAGAGCAATGGCGCGTTGAAAAGCAGGCTGTCCAGGCGGTCAAGCAGTCCGCCGTGACCGGGCAGGACGCTGGCGGCGTCTTTTGCGCCCGATCCGCGTTTCATCGCGCTTTCGGCCAGATCGCCGAACAATCCGACAAGGCTCATCGCAAGTGCGATCGGGATTGACCAGGCGATCGGAAGTTCGGGAAAGAACGTGAATGATGAGATCGCCGCAAATCCGGCGCTGAGGAACAGTCCGCCGGCAACGCCTTCCCAGGTTTTTCCGGGCGAAACCTTCGGCGCGAGTTTGTGTTTGCCGAGGTTCTTGCCGACGTAGTACGCGCCGGTGTCGGCTCCCATCACGATCAGAAAAAAGAACCCGAGAAGTTTCGATGACAGGAACGGAACGACCGATTCGGTGAATCCGACCCTCATCGCAACGATGAATCCGCCAAGAAAAACGACGTACAGAACGCCGAGGACCGTGACGCCGACGCCTGTCAACATCTTTGAAAAATCAACCTGAAATCGGAAAGTCTGCGTCACGAGCACGCCGATCAGAAAAAGCACCAATGTCAGGATGAGCATTTCCGGCATTTTCGCCGGGGCGTCGAACAGGAAAGCAAGAAAGAGCGCGGCGGCGCCGAGATACGCGATGGCCGCATCGGCCTTGAGCTCGAGCTTTTTTGTCAGCGAGTAAAATTCGAACATTCCGGCGCCGAGCGCGAGCGCAGCGATAGCGGTAAACGGCCAGGCCGCCCACGCCGCCGGAATCAGATACGGCAGAATGATTGAAAGTATGAGAACCGGTAATGCGACAATCGCGGTGATGAGTCGGTTATTCATTTTTTTTCAGACGTCAGATTCAGACGTCAGATCTCAGACGTCAGATCTCAGACGTCAGACGTCAGACGTCAGATTTCAGAATTCAGATTCCAGATTCCAGATTCCAGATCCGAAATGTCCAAGACCAAAGATCAAAGACCAAAGATCAAAGACCAAAGATCGACTGGTTTCACGCCTAAAGTCGTAACTCTAACTAGTTTCACGCCTGAAGGCGTAACTCCAACGGGTTTCACGCCTGAAGGCGTAACTCTAACCCGTTCCTCCGTATCGGCGTTCGCGCTTCTGAAATTCGATCATCGCGCGGAAGATTTCGGCGCAACGGAAATCGGGGAAGAGCGTCGGCGTGACGTAGATTTCGGCGTAGGCGAGCTGCCACAGGAGAAAGTTCGAGATCCTGAATTCGCCGCTCGTGCGGATCAGAAGATCAACCTCCGGAAGTCCATGCGTGTACAGATGACGCTCAATGTCAGCCTCATTCAAGGAGTCAACCGATCTGCCCTGCTCGATCATTTCTTTCGCCGCCTCGCGGGCAGCATGTACGATCTCGGCCCGCCCGCCGTAATTGAGCGCAACGTTGAGAATCGTACCCGTGTTTGCGGCCGTTTTCGCCTCAGCCGCGCGCAGTGCGTTCTGGATGTCGATCGAAAGTCCGCCTATCCCGCCGATCGCCCGAAACCGGATGTTGTTCTTATGGACGCTCGAAAGTTCCTTTTTGAGGTACAGTTGCAGCATCTGCATCAACCCTGAAACCTCATCTTCGGGCCGTTTCCAGTTCTCGGTCGAAAACGCATAGAGCGTCACCGCCTTGATCCCAAGCCGGGCGCTGGTATCGAGGATCGAGCGGACCGATTCGGCGCCTTCGCGATGCCCGAAAAGTCTTGGCTTGCCGCGCATTTTCGCCCAACGGCCGTTGCCGTCCATGATGATCGCGACATGCTGCGGCAGCCGGTCGGCGTCGATCATCGCCAGCAGTTCGCTTTCTTCGGAACCCGGCGAAACGACCCTGTCAAAATTCTTATGCATCGTACTTAACTTCGGCGATTCCAATCACCGAAACGTTTCTTTCCAGAACCTCAACGACCGCAGAAAGATTGATCCGGCCGTAAATATGCGGGTAGATCTCGCCGCCCGTCGAGGGCTCCGCGATCAGTTCGGACGTCAGGAAATGCGGATTGATGCCGAGCACGATGACGCGCTTCGCGTCCTTGTAGTACCTCATGATGACGTCGTCCAATTGATTCCGGTAACTGCAGTGAATGAATCCTTCGGACGCCAAACTCGGTGACTCATACTCGGTCTCGTTCTTGAATCGTTCCCATACTTCGGGCAGGACTATGTGATAGATCAGCATCGGTATTACTCGTAATAGACCCGAAAAAGCGTCAGGCCGTGAGCCGGAGCCGTCGCCCCGGCAAGATTTCTGTCGCCGCCGACGATGGCCGTCTGAATTGTATCAAAATCCTTTTCGCCACGCCCGACCTCGAGCAGCGTGCCGACGATCGAACGGACCATATATCTCAGGAAGCCGTCGCCGCGGATCGTGAATTCGATGATCGACGATCCGGCGCGTCCGTCCCAGCGCGACTCGACCGAGAACTCCTGAATCGTACGGATGCGATGTTCGGCGTCGGAATTGGCGGCCGAAAACGCCGTCCAGTCATGTTTGCCGAGAAAGATCCGCGCCGCCTCATTCATCCGCGCAACGTCCAGCGGGCGCGCCTCATGATGGGCGTAGCGCGACCAAAAAGGCGAGATCACCGGCGCGTTGACGACCCGGTAAATATAGGTTTTTCCTTTTGCCGAAAATCTGGCGTGAAAATCGTCGGCCGCCTTTTCGACCGATATGATCCGGACGTCGCTCCAGAGATTTCCGTTGATCGCCGCCCGAAGCTTGTCCGCCGTGAACGATTTCGACATCCGGAACGATGCGATCTGCCCTTCGGCATGGACGCCGGCGTCGGTCCGGCCCGATCCGGCGACGTGGACTTCGGAACCTTCAAGCATCGAAATTACGCGCTGCAGCTCGCCCTGAACGGTGCGTTCATTGTCCTGCACCTGCCAGCCGCGGAAATCCGTGCCGTCGTATTGGATCGTCAGTTTGAAGTTCATCGTTCGGAAACTTTTGGAAACAACAATTCGAATCGTTCACAGCAGATGAGCGAATCATCGTCGAATTCAAAACCGTTCTCGGCCGCCTCGCGGCGAAAATACGCGCGATGGCCGGCGCGCCAGCTTTCGAGCGTCCGGTCGTCTTCGCCTTCGTCGAACGCGAACCGCTCATCGACGTCAATAAACGGCACGGTTCTGATCTCGGTCGTTCGGATGACGCATACCGGCTCGCCGTCAAAATCGGTAATGACGCTGAAACCGTCCGGTACCGGCGCCATGTCCGGAAACAGTTCGTTGAACGCGACGAGGCTTGCGGTCGCACGCTTCGGGCCGTGCACGACGAGATCGGCAAGCTCGCGCGCCTGGATTTTGTTGTTGCCGAAAAACCATGTTTGATACTGGATTTCGGGCGCGACGTTTGACTGCCGGCAAAACTCGACCCAGAAATCGGCGATGCGGGATCGGTTCGACATATTAAACCAGAAAAACTGCGCCGATCACGCCCGGCTGCCGGGTTTGACGGCGACGGAACCGGACGCGCACAACGGACATTCCCCGGCATCATAGCTCGGGACATCCAACGAAAGCAGCGCGATCCGCTGGACGCCGACATCGGCTTCGCCGTTCGACCGATCGACAACCGACGCCGCACCGACGACGATTCCGTCAGCGGACTCAAGCGCCGCGATGCATTCGCGCGTCGAACCGCCGGTCGTGATGACGTCTTCGACGACCAGAATCCGTTCGCCGGGCCGCAGAGAAAATCCGCGCCGGAGCGTCATCTCGCCCGCCTGGCGTTCGGTCCACAAGAATCTGACATTGAGCGCTTCGGCAACGGCGTAACCGATGACCAATCCACCGATCGCCGGCGAGGCGACCGTGTCGATCCTCGAATTCACAAAATGTTCCGCGATCGCGCGGCCGAACCGCGCCGCATCATGAGGATACTGGAGCGCCAGCGCGCACTGCAGATAATTCGGGCTGTGCCGCCCGCTCGACAACATGAAATGGCCTTCAAGCAGCGCATCGGTGGCCTGGAAATGTTCGATTATCTGCTCCGGATTCATTCATAACATTAGATTATTGCGGCCTCATAAATGCAAGCAACGAGGCCGAATTTGCGGATTTGCTCGGGCGCGCTAAAATCGAAGTCGAATGCCGCCGTTTCCGAATCTAGTTTCCGACTCAAATCTGGTCTCAGACACGATTGCGCTTCTCCGGAATTTCGGCGGCGCGGCGAAGATCGTCAATGTCGTCGATTATGTGATGAAAATCCGCAAACCTCCGGCGGATCTGGCGAGACTATTGCTGTCGGACATCATCGACGGCGATCCGCGCCTCAAACTTGTCGAAGATTTTGTTGAGCTGGTCGAGATTCCGCAGGATGAGATCAAGATCGCCGATTCTGAGTTCGTCGTTTTCGACCTTGAAACGACCGGCGCCAAATGTCCGCCGTGTCGGATCACCGAGATCGGAGCGTTTCGGGTCGCCGGCGGCCGCGTGACGGAGAAGTTCCACACGCTCGTCAATCCCGAAATGCCGATCCCGCCGTTTATCACCGGGCTGACCGGGATTTCCGACGCGATGGTCGCAGACGCACCGCGTTTCGCCGATGTTTGCGATGATCTGCTCGGGTTTATCGGAGGTTCGGTGCTGGTTGCGCACAACGCGCATTTTGACATGCGGTTTCTGAATCATGAGGTCGGCCGCGTTTACATGAATTACCGCGTCGGGAATCCGCATCTGTGCACCGTTCAGCTGTCGCGAAAACTGCTGCCCGAAATTCCGAACCACCGGCTGAAAACCGTTGCCGAGCATTACGAGATCAGGCTCGACAATCATCATCGGGCGTCGGACGATGCGCTCGCGACGGCCGAAATATTCGTAAATCTGCTCGGCGAACTAAACCGGCACGGTGTTCACGATCTCGATGCCGCACGCAAATTCAGAAGCGGCAAACAAACCGCGCGGGAAAAGCGCGCCGGATGAACCGGCTTTCGGGATCAACGCCGAAAATGCTAGAATCGCGGTTTCGCTTATGACAGACAATTTACAACCGGTCAATCAACAGAATCTTGACATCCGCTCGACGCCGCGCGACGAGATGAATCTCTATCCGCTCGATACGTTCGAATATGAATTTCCGGGCCGCGAGATCTGGGTCGAATTCGAAATCCCCGAATTTACGGCGATCTGCCCGTTTTCGGATTTTCCGGATTTCGCGACGCTGCGCCTTAAATACGTTCCGAATCATCGGTGTATCGAGCTCAAAAGCCTGAAACTTTACATCAATTCGTTTCGAGAGGTGAAGGTGTTCCACGAACATGTGGTTAATATCATCGTCGATGACTTTGTCCGTGCCTGTGATCCGCTGAAGATCGAACTTGAAGGCGACTTCAACGTCCGGGGTAATATCAAAACGGTCGTCCGCACCGCTTACGAGAAGAAATAGGATCAATGTTCGGCGACTGAAACGCGCGGCTGTTTGCGAAGGTGAGAGCAGCATGCAACTTCAACCAGCGCGTCAAGCTCGATTTCGAACAATTGTTCAGGCGCAAATCCGGCCATCGTGATCTCTGAAACCACCAAAAAGCGGGCTTTGTCGAGGAACGTCTGTTCGCGGAATGAGAGCTTTTTCTCAAGGCTCAGAAAAGTCAGTTTCTTGAGCACGTCGGCAGCTTCGAATACGTCACCTGACTGCAGTTTTTCGCCGAATTCACGCGATCTGATCTTCCAATCATGCGAAATCAGATCAAAATCCGCCCGCAGTAATTCGATCAACTGACGGTATTGGACCGACGAGATGACGGGTCTGATCCCGACCGATTCAGCGTTCGCCGTCGGTACGAGAATTGTCGAATTGTCGCGCAGGACACGGAGGGCGTAGAACCTGACGGTGATCGATCCGACTTCTTTTTTTTCGATGTGATCGACGAGGCACACGCCCTGGCTCGGGTACGCAACCATCTGACCGATCGAGAGTTCGGTCCAACTCTTTTCGGTTTTCGCCGCCATAAGCCTCGATGCCCGGAAAACCGCCCGCGGCACGCGTCTTCGAAAAACTGAGGGATGACTCAATCCTAACACATGTTCGGTATGTTTGAGGAACGGCGTGCGGGCTTACTTTTTCGGGAGTTCGATCGAAAATACCGAACCTTTTCCGAAGGTTGATTCAACACTGATCTCGCCGCCGTGAAGGCGGGCAAGATGTTTGACGATCGCGAGACCGAGACCGGTGCCGCCGATCTCGCGTGAACGGGCGCGATCGGTCCGGTAAAAGCGCTCGAAGATGCGCTGAAGATGTTCGGCCGAAATTCCTTCGCCGGTGTCGGCGACGCGGATCACGTCGGACGTTGCATTCGAATCGAGCGAGATCGTCACGCTTCCGCCGTTTGAGTTGAATTTGACGGCGTTGTCGATGAGGTTCGTCAGCATCTGATCAAGCCGTGTCGGGTCGGCGCAGACCGAGGCGCCGCTCTTCACCTCGGAAATCGTCGTGACGCCGAATTCGGCGGCCTTGTTTGAGAGGTTCATCAGAATTTCTTCAACCGCGCGATGAAGATCGACTTCGCGCTTTTCGATCGATACGCGACCCGATTCAATTGTCGAAAGCTCAAGAATGTCGTCGATCAGTGCCTGCATCCGCTCGGCGTTTCGGCGGATGACGCCGAGAAAGCGAAGATTGTTTTCTTCATCTTCGATCGCGCCGTCCTCAAGCGTTTCGACGAACGCCATGATCGAGGTCAGCGGCGTGCGGAGTTCGTGCGAGATGTTCGAGAAAAATTCCTGACGAACGTTTTCAAGCCGTTCGATATCCGATTTATCGTAGAAGATGCCGATCGCGCCGCGGCCTTCGCCGGCGTCGACCGGCGCGATCCGGACTTCGAACTTGCGCGGATCGATACCGGCGGTTTCAAATTCTAGATCCGAAAATTCATCGTTCTCAAGCGCCCGCCGGAATGCGTCATGGACGCCGAGGTCGCGGATGATCTCGGTCAGGCGCTTTGATTCGAGTGCTCCGTTCTTCCGGCCGAACGAATCGTAAGCGGCCTTGTTCGACGCCAGTATCCGCATGTCATCGCCGACGACAACGACGCTTTCCCGCATCGTCGCGAGAATGCGCTGAAACAAAACGCGGGTTTGGTCCGCACTTCGGCTTTTTCCTGAAAAAAGGGACTTGAGAAGACTCATTTGGTTGAAATGAAACGATATCCGACACCGACAACCGTTTCAATGCATGATCCGCAGTCGCCGAGTTTCTGGCGAAGTCTTCTGATATGGACGTCGAGCGTCCGTGTGTCGCCGAAATAGCTGTAGCCCCAAACGCTGTCAAGCAGTTGCTGGCGGGTTGCGACACGGCCCGAATTGCGGACCAGATGCACGAGCAGCGCGAATTCCTTGCGTGTCAATTTGATGTCGGCATCGCCGCAACCGACCCGCATGTCGGCAAAGTCGATCGTCAGGTTCGCGTCTTCAAACCTCTCATTCTGCGTCTCGCCTGCACGCCGCAGCACGGCGCGGACACGCGCGATGACCTCTTTGACGGAAAACGGCTTGACGATGTAATCGTCGGCGCCGAGATCGAGTCCGGCGATCTTGTCGCTTTCGGACGCCTTGGCGGTGAGCATGATGATCGGGGTTTTTTCAGTTTGCCCTTCGCGCCGGAGCCGGCGGCAAAGTTCGAGCCCGCTCATTCCGGGAAGCATCAGATCGAGGATGATGATCGCCGGAGGTGCTTTTTCGTTGAGCGCCAGCCGCAGCCCTTTCTCGCCGGATTCGGCGATGATCGGATAAAAACCCTCGCGCCGGAAATTGTATTGCAGGCTTTCGGCGATGTCAGCGTCGTCTTCAACTATCAGGATCGTAACCATTGTTTGAATTCGGATTCCGGTCAGTCGTTCCGGATCCTGATTTCGGCCAACCGGCATATCCGATCAACAAATCCATGAACCCGAAGTTTATTGGTGTTTGATGAACACCGCTTCTTTCATATAAACCGTCAGTTCGCAGATATCCTTGACGTAATCGGCGATCCGTTCAAGGTTCTTGGCGACAAACAGCATCCGCGCCAGACGGGTCGATTTTTCAGCATCGCGCGACATCGAATTGAGCAGGTCGCTGACTGAGCGCTCATAAAGTTCGTCGAGCTCACTGTCTTTGGCGATCAGCTGCCTCGCCCGATCGGCATCGTTCTCGGTAAACGCGTCGAGCGCCGACTGCAGCATTTCAAGCGCGAGTTCCGACATGCCGACGATCTCGGCACCGATCGCAAGTTCCGGCTCATCGTTGAGTTCGAGCGCCGTCCGCGCAATGCTCGACGCATGATCCGCGATGCGTTCAAGAATCGGCGTGATCTTGATGATCGTGATCACGAGACGCATTTCGCGTGCAACCGGCCGCCGCAAAGTCAGGACGTCGATGCTCTGCCGATCGATCTCGAGCTCGAGCCGATCAATCACGCTGTCCTGCTCGATCACCTGCAGGGCGACCTCGCTGTCGCGCCTGACCAGTGCGTGAACCGCCCGTTGAATCGACAATTCAACTTCGCCGCCCATCAGCAACAACCGGTCGCGCAGGATGTCCAATTCGCGCT
>JBGASE010000184.1:0-6790 GCA_044229875.1 Pyrinomonadaceae bacterium
CATAGTTCGGATTGGTTGCGCGCAGTCCGGCGACGAAACCGAACTTGCTGTAGATTTCCGGATCGTTCTTGATGAAAGTCGTCGCAAGCCGGTACTCGCCGATCGCTTCGTCGAGTTTCTTCATCTGACGATAGACATCGGCGAGGTTGGCGTGCGCTTCACCGCTTGTCGGATTGATCTTCAGCGCTTCCTTGTAGGCCTTCACCGACTCGTCATAATAAGTCGAGTTCGGCCCTTGATCGGTTGCCCGATTGTAATACGCCGCGCCGAGGTCGAACCAGGCATCAAAATAACGCGGATTGAGCGCGACTGCCGCACGATAAGATGCGATCGCATCCTTGTCACGATCGAGCCGATCGTAAACTTCACCAAGGAAATAATGCGTCTCAGGATTTTTTGGATCGAGTTCGACCGAACGTTTGAAGGCCGTTATCGCTTCCTGATTCCGGTTCTGCTTGTAACGCACCAACCCGATGAAAAACTGTGTTTCAGGATTGTTCCCGTCAAGTGCAACGGCCTTTTGCAGATACGTTTCGCTTTTCGCGATCTCGCCCTTCTGAAAATAGAAGACACCGAGCGGCGCGTAGAGTTCGGTCAGATCGCCATCAAGCGCGAGCGCTTTTTCATAATTCAGGATCGCGTTGTCCGGATCCTCTTTCGCCGCCGCGAGTTCCGCCAGTCCGGCGTACGCAAATGCGTTGTTTTTGTTATTGCGGATCGCATCGTCATAAAGCAGCCGCGCGATTTCCGTCTGGCCGCCCTGGAGAACAATGTCGCCCTTGCGCGTCAACGCTTCGCTCAAACCGAGCTTCGCATTGAGATTTCGGGCATCGAGTTGGGTTGACTCCCGGAAGAACTCGAGAGATTTGTCGACTTCGCTTTGGTTCAGGTAATACTCGCCGACGCCGGCGAAAATGACTGAAGTTTCCTCTTTCGATTTGCGCTTGAATGCGACCGAATCAAGCGGCAGCGTGTTCGGGTCGACTTCCTTGGACTTCGCGCGCTTCGGGGCGGTCTTTGCGACAACCACGTTCTGGCGGGTGATGCGTTTCACGGTCTCAGTCCTTGCCGTTGCCGTGCGCTTGACGTTGGTGACGCGCGTCGCCGCCTTTTTCTGCGAGGCCTTGCGCGAAGACTTGAAAACAAACGCGCTCGAACCGCTCGTAAAATCCTCTGACGTGACAACGTCCTGAGCGATTACGGGAAACGAGTTTGCGACGATCGAAACAGTGACCACGATCGCGAATATTGAACTGGCTATCGAATTTCTTTTCATAGAACCCTTATCAAAGCGCAGATTAAGATGCGGCACAACAAGTTGGACGTTTGTCGCGATTTTTTTTGCCCGAACAAAATAATACCACACAAACCGGGTTGAATTTGTGTGGTTCTATTTTTGGCCGACATGTGCCCGATCAGGGAACGAAAGCGTTCGGAATCGGAATATCGGTCGCAATTCCCCACCGATAAGCGGCGAATCCTTCGGTCGATTTCAGGAGGTACCAAATCCCGGTCGATGGGCGATAAACGGCGATATCGGTTCTGCCATCTCCGTCATAATCGGCCGGGACGGGCTTGTCTTCCGCAATCCCGAAGGGCAGTATCGTAAACGAACCGCTCTGGCTGTTGCGGATGTACCAAACGCCGTCCGAAGGCCGATAAACCGCAAAATCGGTTTTCCCGTCACCGTCATAATCGCCCGCGGCGGGAACGTCCGTGGAGATTCCCCAATGAACCGCGCGCTGAACGTTGTCGATCGAACTCTGCCACCACCAGTCACCCGTCGACGGGCGATAAATGACCGGCTCAGTCTTGCCGTCGCCATCAACATCGCCGACCACCGGCTTGTCCCCGGGAAGACCGAACGGAATTTGGGTCAATTGTCCGTTCGAACTTTGGACTCGGATCCAAAGTGAGTTCGACGGACGGAAGATGACATAGTCGGCGCGCCCGTCGCCGCTGGTATCGGACGGCAACGCGAGGTCGCCCGGCGCACCATGATCGACAAACACCTGACCTCCGCTGATCGTGCTCAGACTCCACCAATCGCCAAGCGACGGTCTGAAGATGGCGATATCGGTCCGGCCGTCACCGTCGAAATCGGCCGGCACCGGAAGATCGCCGTTCAACGCGAAAATCTGCTGCGTAATTCCAAAGTCGCTGCTCCGCAGGATGTACCACTTGTTTTCCGATGGACGGAAAACCGAAATGTCCGCCCGGCCGTCGCCGTCGAAATCAAACCGGACGACTCTCGTGAAATTCCCGGGGATAATCCGCGCGACCGAATACCGGGTGACGCCGTTGATCCGCGCGAAGTCACCACCGACCGACACGTTCCCGCCGGCGAGCAGGATCAGCGAGTTGACCGGTCCCGATGCGCCCGCCGGAAAGAACAACTGATCGAGCGCGCCCGCGGCAGAGAGCCGGACGATATGATTGCGTCCGATACCGTTGATCGTGTTGAAATTGCCGGCGATGATCAGACTTCCGTCGCTTTGGCGAATTATCGCGGATAGTCGGAGATCCGAACTGTTGTTTGCACTGAACACCGGGCTTACAAACGACGCATCAGGCGTCCCATCGGTGTTGAATTTCTGAACCGTTCCGCTGAAAGACGGAAGCGAGAACAACTTTCCGTCCGGAAGCAGCAGAAGCTCGCCGACGGCTCCGGCCGAGGCATTGAAGGTCTGATCAAGACCGCCGCCTGCATTCAATCTGACGAGATTCGATCGATTGAACCCGTCAACGCCGGTAAATGAACCGCCGACGAAGAATTTACCGTCCGGCAACGGGACAACGGTGGTCACCGTACCGCTGGCGATCGTCGGAGCAAATGAATTATCGAGCGTGCCGTCCGTTTCAAGCCGCGCAAGACGCGGCCGCGCAACCGAATTGACCGTCGCAAAACTTCCCGAAATCAATATCTTGCCGTCGGTCTGAAGTGTAACGCCGAGAACAGACGTGACGACCGGCGCGAAGGCGGCGTCGAGCGAGCCGTCCGTGTTGATCCGCGCAATTCCCGCCCGCGGAACCCCGTTATAAGTTGCAAAACTCCCGACTGCGATCACTTTCCCATCGGTCTGGAGCGCGATTGAATTCGGCGGCGTGTCAAACCCCGTACCTGAGTTGAATGCTGGATCGACCGAGCCGTCGGCATTAAGCCGCGCGATCGATTGGCGGTCGACTGACCCGACCCGGGTGAAATTTCCTGTAATGAAGAGCTTCCCATCGGTCTGTGCGACTTGGTCGTAAATCAGTGCTCGCGTGTTGAGTCCAGGAACGTATCCCGCATCGAGTGAACCATCGGAATTAGTCCGAAGCAGCTTGTAAGATCCGTCGTATCCAAAAAAATAAACGCGTCCGGTCGTATCCGCGTCCCACCGCCCCGAAACCGTTAAAACCGGCGCCGGATGGGTATAGGTCGCATCGGTCGAGCCATCCGGATTGAGCCGGACGAACTGCACGGGCGTGATGAATCCCCCGGTCGCGGTCTGGATTTTGCCGTCCGGCAACAGTTTCATGGCGCCGCCCGGAATCGCGATCAACGTCGGTTGAAACGTGAGATCGACATTTCCGGCCGGCATTAGCCGGACAAAGTTGGACCGCGCCACACCGTTAACACTTTGAAATGAACCGCTGGCAATCAGCTTTCCGTCGGTCTGCAGCAATAACGCCGAAATAACGCTCGGAGACCCGCCGGTAAAGCTCGGAACCTCATAGGCCGGATCAACCGCGCCGGTGTTCAAATATCGCCGCAGACTGATTGAATTGACGCCGCCGCTCGACGTGACGACGGCCAAGTAGAACGATCCGTCGGGCGTCAGAGCGAAGCCGGCCACACTCCCGAAAATGAGGCGACCCGAGTCGAAATTGGTTTGGACGAAGGCCCCGTCGTTGCTGCCGTCGGCGTTCAACCGAATGACGTATCCGGAATGAAAACCGGCAGTAAAGCCGCCTCTGATAGTCGCGATCACCTTGCCGTCCGCTTGGGTACCGAGCACGTCGGACGACGAGGACGAATGGCCGAACCCGGGAAAGACGCTCACGAATGAGCTGTCCTCCGATCCGTTTGTATTAAGTCGTACGATCTTCGCCTGAAATGCCAGAGATGATCCGCTGACAAGGATCTTTCCGTCGCTTTGCAATTGGACGCGGGAAATCGACGAAAGTTGGCAATCGCAATAATTGAAGCCGGTATCGACCGAGCCGTCCGGGTTGAACCGGAGCATTCTGCCGACGGAATTGCCGGCCGAAAGATCATTGCCCCAAACAATGATCTTCCCATCCGGCTGGACCACCTGTTCCGAAACAGTTTCCGCCACCGGAGTTCGTGAGACGGCGGATGAAAACAAAGGATCAACGTCACCCGAAGCCAGAACTCGGCCTTTCCCGGTCGCAATAACTGCGACGAACAGCGCAACGACAATCGCACACCGCTTCATAAAAAACCTCCGATCGCAAGCACGCTGTTTGCCGGAAAAACATCCCGGACGCAGCATCGCGATTCCGTCAGACAAATAGCCCGATGCATTCAGGCCGACTCCAATGAACAACCGGACTTGTGGACTATATTATCGACCATCGCAAAGCAATGTAAAGAAATGCTGTTCCCTTGCGTCTGGCCGGAACGTAGGCTAAATTTGGATATTACCAACCGTTCATGTCCGGCGTCCGACGTTGCCGCATCCACATGTTCGCAGCTTCGCCCGTATCTCGTTGGAGCGACTCGATTTACGAGTCGGCCCGGACAAACGAAACCGAACCCTAAAAAAAGGAGAAATTTGCCGACCATGAAAGCATTTGCAACTGAAGATATCAGGAATCTGGCTGTCATCGGACACGGCGACGCAGGTAAAACGCAGCTCGTCGCGTCTCTGCTATACGTCGCCGGATCCACGCCCCGCTGGGGAAAAGTGGATGAGGGAACAACCGTTACCGATTACGAAGATGATTCGATCGATCGCAAAATATCGCTCAACAACAATTTTGCGCACCTCGAATACAAAGACACCAAGGTAAATTTCATTGATACGCCCGGCTATGCGGCGTTCGTTTCACATGCCCGTCCGGCGGTCCGCGTTGCCGACTGCGCGCTGGTCGTCGTCGACGGCGTCAAGGGGATCGAGGTACAAACAGAAAAGACATGGAATTATGCGAACGAATTCATGCTCCCGCGGTTCATGGTGATCAACAAACTCGACAAAGAGAATGCCGATTTTGGACACGCAATCGACACCGCGACCGAGTCGTTCGCGCGCTCGATCGTCCCGTTCACGTTACCGATCGGTTCAGAAGAGAATTTTAAGGGGGTCGTCGATGTCGTCCATCAGAAAGCATACGAATTTGACGAAAACGGCAAAGCGAAAGAGATCCCGATTCCCGAAGTCGGCCGTGAGAACTTTGAAAAGACCCGCGAGCGCCTGGTCGAGATCGTTGCCGAGTCTGACGACGCGCTGATGGAAAAGTATTTTGAAAACGGCACGCTTGAAGAGGACGAGATCATCCCGAATCTGTCCAAAGCGATCGCCGCGAGCAAACTGTGCCCGGTTTATGCCGTTTCATCGACGAACCTCGCCGGCCTCTCAATTTTGCTTGACCACCTCGTTGAATTCGCGCCGAACCCGGCGACGCACGAAGCCGAATATGGTTACGGCAATCCGGAAGGCGTAGGTGACCGCCTGTCGCGCAAATATTCGAATGATGAACCATTCAGCGCCTACGTTTTCCGAACGATCGCCGATCCGTTCGCCGGCCGGATCAACGTCATGAAGGTCATTTCGGGGAAAGTCGCATCCGACGCGACCGTTTTCAATTCTAGCCGCGACGCGGCCGAACGGCTCGGCGCCCTTCACGTCATAAACGGCAAGAGCCTTGACAAGGTCCCTGAAGCGAAAACCGGCGATATCATCGCCGTCGTAAAGCTGAAAGAGACGCAGACGGGCGATACGTTGTGCGATAAATCGAACGCCATCGTTTATCCGGCGGTCGAATATCCGGAGGCGGCGATCGCGTTTGCGATCGAACCGAAATCGCGCGCCGACGAAGACAAGATCTCGGTCGCGCTCCACAAGATCCTCGAGGAAGACCCATCGCTCCATTTCGACCGCGACGCGCAGACGAAAGAGTTCATTTTGTCGGGTTCGGGCCAGCTTCACATCGAAACGGTCGTTGACAAACTCCACAAGCGGTATCATGTCGAGGTCGCGCTCCATCCTCCGAAGGTTCCGTACAAAGAAACGATCACGGCATCGGCCGAGGTTCAGGGCCGGCACAAGAAACAGTCGGGCGGACGCGGGCAGTTCGGCGATTGCAAGTGCATCTTTGAGCCGCTCGATCGCGGCGCCGGTTTTGTTTGGGTCGACAAGATCTTCGGCGGATCGGTTCCGCAGAACTTCCGTCCGGCGATCGAAAAAGGGATCATTGAAGCTGCCGGAAACGGCGCCGTTGCCGGTTATCCGCTCGTTGATTTCCGCGTCACGCTGATCGACGGAAGCTATCACACCGTCGATTCTGACGAGCACAGTTTCCGTGCCGCCGGCCGCAAGGCGTTCCGCGCGGCGATGGAAAAGGCGCGGCCGACATTGCTCGAGCCAGTGATGGACGTCGAGGTCTTTTGTCCGCAGGAGGTTTCGGGCGACATCATGGGCGATCTCAACTCGCGCCGCGGCCGCGTTCAGGGCATGGACATGCGCGGCAAGCAGCAAGTGATCAAGGCGCAGGTCCCGTTGTCTGAGATGCTCGATTATCAATCGAAATTGAATTCGGTAACGCAGGCCCGCGGAAGCTATCA
>JBGASE010000185.1:0-6778 GCA_044229875.1 Pyrinomonadaceae bacterium
CGGAACGAGCGGCAAAAGCCCTCGGATGTGGTCGGCACATCATTCTATCCCGGTCAGAATCTTGGAAACGCGGCATGCCAGGCAATTCGCGGCGCTCCGGTCAACGTCACGAACGGCAATATGTATTTTGTCCATGTCGACTACCGCTTGCCGGGGATTGGCGAAAACATCGAGATAACGAGAACATACAATTCAGGGTCGTCTGTAATAGGTGCTTTTGGCCGCGGATACACGAGCATTCTTGACGAACGCGTCACTACAGTTTCAACAAACGTCCGCGCAATGCTGCTCGCTGACGGACGCGAGGTCTATTTCGCACGGCTGTCCGCATCCGATCCGTTCAATTCCGTCACACCCGGCTTTTTCGGAAAGATCGAATCATCTGCCGGAAACACGTATGTCTACACTTCGGCAGACGGTCGAAAAAAGGGCTTTTCATCTACCGGATTTATCGAATGGCTTGAAGACCGAAACGCAAACCGGACGAATATCAACCGCAACGGATCCGGCGCGTTGACCGGCATTTCGGACTCGTTCGGACGATCCTTGGGAATATCGACAAATGCGCAGGGACTGGTCGAAGCAATTACCGATCCGTTGGGAATTCCCGCGACGTATATTTACGAACCAAACGATCCGTTTTATCTCAAAACGGTGATCTATCAGGATCAAAGCAAGTTCGATTTCGTTTACGACACGCTGTCGGCTCCGGGCCTGAAGTTGATCAAAAGCGTTCTCAACGCGGCCGGTCATACGGTGGAAACCCACCTGTATGATTCAATCGGTCGGGCGATCACGTCAGAACGGCACGGAGGCAACGAAAAATACACTTTCAACTACACAGATCCGGTAAAAACGGTGGTCACGGACGCACTTGGAAACGTTACTGAGTTTTTGGTTGACCGGACACTGGCAAAGAGCGTCGTTACCGAGGTCACCGGTGTATGCGGATGCGGCGGCGCCGGTAACGAGTCGATGAAGTATTTCTATGACGCCGATGGCAATACGTACAAAACCATCAACGCGCTCGGACAAACGACCGAAATAGAATCTGACGGCAGCGGGCGCCCGCTGCAGATCGTTGATATCCGCGGAACCCAAAAATTCGCCTACAACCAGTTTGGTCAGATTCTCACATATCAGGATCGGGTTGATTCTGCATCGAGCCCGGGGACATTCACGGTTCGCGCCGAGTATGATGCAGCGGGCAATATCAAGAAACTCAAGGACGCGCTCGGAAACGAAACGACGTTCGAATATCCGGCGACGAACAACCGCGGCTTGCCGATCTCAGTCACCGATGCCCGTTCAAATACAAGCGTGCTGGAATGGTATTCAACCGGACTCCTGAAGGATGTGGACGATCCGGATCAAAATCGAACCAGCTACGCATATGACGCCCGCGGCCGCATCACCGGATTCACGAACGCGCGCGGCCACACTTCGACGATTGCGTATGACGATGACGCCGACAGGACCGTACTGATCACGTTCCCGAATGGCGACACCAATCTGCGAAAATATGACAATCGGCGGTTGATATCTCACTCAACGGACGAGAGAGGCAAGACAGCCACCTATACGTTCGACGAAAACTATCGACTAACGGAAACGAAAGATCCTGAGAATCATTCCAGATGGTTCGGCTACGACCTGATGTCCAACCTGGACTGGCAGAAGGACGGCCTCGGAAACCAAACCGATTTCGATTACGATTCGTTCAACCGGCTTCGTCAGATTGAATATCCGGCCCCATCGACCGGTGCCCCGCGCCTCACCGAACTGATTCAGTACGACAAACTCGGGCGCGTTCTTCAGCAGACGGACACGGCCGGTCGCGTGACGGATTTCCTGTACAACGATGTCGCCCGGACAGTTTCCACGACACGGGTGAAACCGGGCGATTCGAGCGGAAATGAGATGACGCTCGCCGCATACGATGCCCGCGGCGACCTTGTCCAGCTCACCGATGCGAAGCAACAGGTTTACACGTTTACGCGCGATGCCCTCGGGCGCGTCACGACGCAAACCCGTGCTGGCGGCTCGATGAGTTTTGAGTATGACGAGAATGGAAATCTCAAACAGCGTACCGACTATATCGGCAGGATCACAAAGTACACATACGATGATTTGAATCGCCTTGAAATGATCGAATACGGCCAAAACGGCGATCTTCAGCTTCCGGTGACCTACACGTATGACGAAATCTCGCAGCTCAAGACCGCGACCAACGGCAACGGCACGGTGTCCTTCAATTACGACAACCGCAACCGCCTGATCAGCTCAACCGACGTTTTCGGGCACACCGTCGTCAGCAACCATGTTTACAATTCGAATGTAAATCAGCTTGAAATAGTTCTCGACGGCACTGTTCACGCGCAGTATAATTTTGACAACGCCGGGCGGTTGACCAATATTCTCAATCCGGCCGATTCAACGTCGATCGGGTTTACCTTCGATGCCGCGAACCGTCCGGAGACAAGGACGTATCCCAACGGCGTCACGACAACCTACACGTTCGACAACATGAGCCGGCTCACACGTTTGAAGGACACGAGCCAGACGTCGACGCTCTTTGACAGGCAATACACATACGACAATGCGAATCAGATCGACACGATTACGGAACCCGGCAAGGTCCGGGAGTTCGAGTACGACTTCGTCGACCGGCTGACCGGAATGACGAGTCCGACCGAGCCGGACGAAACATATGCTTTCGACAAGGTCGGCAACCGGACGGCGTCGCACAGGAGCGCGAGTTACGGGTACGAATCGGGTCAGTTCAACCGCGTAAGCTCAACCGATACAGCCGGTTACGTTTACGATCAAAACGGCAATATCCGGATGAAGTCCGAGGGCAAAGAGCTCTGGCGCTATCAGTGGGATTTCGACAACCGGCTGGTTTCGGCGTCGACCAGAAAGCAGACGGTGCGTTATAAATATGACGCTCTCGGACGCCGGATTCAGCGTTTCATAGTCGGCGGGAAGGAGAACACGAAGTTCATCTATCACGGCGCCGATGTCATCGCCGACGACAATTCGGGCACGCTGACGAAATACATCAACGGCCCCGGAGTCGACAACAAACTGCGGGTTCAGACCGGTTCGGACGTAAAATACTTTCTTGCCGATCATCTCGGGTCAACCAACGCGCTGACGGACGGTTCGGGAAACGTCACATCGTCGGCGAGTTATGATTCATTCGGCAACGCGACGGGAGATCTTTCGACCCGGTACAAATTCACCGGCCGCGAGTACGACGATTTCACCGGACTCCATTACTACCGGGCCCGCTGGTACGATTCGAATCTCGGACGATTCATCTCCGAAGATCCGATCGGTTTCGCGGGCGGCGATGTCAATCTTTACGGATATGTCGGAAACGGGCCGCTCAATGGTACCGATCCCTCCGGCCTGATCGATCCGAGTGTCTATCAAAGCCCGGGAATTTATAACAGTGGCGGATCCGCAACTCCCGGAGAGTTTGCAGACGGAATCGACCAAGGAATTGATGGAATTGAGCAGTCGATAGGATTCGATCCGACCATCGGCTACACAACGATTCCGATTTACAACGAGGGGATTCGTGTCCAGCCAGTCACGGCACTGGGTATCGCGCGCGGAGCGGTCGACATGCTACGCGTTGGACGGGGACTCGGGTTGGCGATCTTCTGCGAAGACATCGACGGCTGGGACCGGGCGATATTCGTCCTCGAAGACGTCACTCGCGCCACCGGGCTGTTCGCTGCCCTCGCGGGACCGTTTGCGGGGAAATCCGGTGGACCGGTAAAGGAAGGTATTTATGAATTTCAAACACCTGGTGGGATTCCGTATGTTGGACAATCAGGAAATATCCCCGCAAGAATTGCAAAACACGAATCATCCGGACTTAAGCCACCTGGTACCGCATACAAATCGAAATCCGTTCCGGGCGGTGTAACCATGAGAGAAATCGCCGAACATCAACGAATACAAGAGATAACGGGTGGTGTGCCGGCAAGAAAGTCACCACGAGTTGCCAACAAGAAGGATCCAATTGGCCCGAAAAGGAGAAACTTACTCGATGAATAGACCCAATGATTTTTTCGTAACAAAATCAGATGACGGAGATTGGGATGTTCTTGTCTTAAAATCCGATTGGAATTCTTCGGTGCGCGGTGTACTGGATAAAATGAAGCTTCTTGGTCTGAGGCTTTCCGAAAGTGCGGGTTGGCAAGGCGGGAATGTTGATTTCTTGCGCGAACTCGTGGGATCGCGTGTTATTGAAGTTGGGGTCTACAGTTGGAAAATTCGCGACTTGAGTCCTTTAGGCCGGCTAACTCAACTCCGCCATATCGGCATCGAGGCGAATTACATAAAAGCCCCTGATTTTTCGACGTTTGGTGATCTTCAGAGCCTGTTCATAAACTGGAAAGAACATGCGCGTTCGCTACTGAGGTGCACTTCGCTCGAACGACTTAACGTAACCCGATTTCCGTTTGTTGACTTGAGGGAAATTTCTTCTCTTCGGAGACTTAGGACTCTGCAAATAACCTCGCGAACGCTCCGACGGCTCGATGGCATTTCGGAACTTGAGCAGATCACAGCCTTGGATCTTTCATACTGTCCAAAGCTTGAGAGTTTAGATGGGATCGAGCATTGCGGGCGAATCAATCGTCTCGAATTTACGAGTTGCAAGGCCTTTGGCGACCTCGACCCGTTGCGTGCATTGAAAGACCTTCGTTCGCTGTTGATCTGGAACTGCGGAACGGTTAGATCGCTTGAGCCACTCTCCGAATGTACTGAACTGGAGTCGGTTCAGCTAATTGGAGATACGAGCATCGAAGACGGCGACCTAAGCGTTCTTTCGGCGTTACCAAAGCTCCGAACGATCGCATTCGCCCGCAAACGGCATTATTCCCACCATCCGAAGGATTTTTCGAAATAGTCTAAAACATAGTCCCGTTTCAAATGAGTAACACTACTACATTAAGATTCTTGTCCACGATTGCGGATTGTAATGAAAAGTTCATCGAATTGACTGAAAAACTTCGTTCACACAATTTGGTGGTCGGCGCGAAACACGGACTCGATTGTAGAAACTACGCAACGAAACGAGGCTCCATTTTTTGCCGATGCTTAGATCATCGACGATTCTTCCATTTGTTGGTGGATTGAATTTTGTTGGAATGAGAAGTCCTGCATCATCAAGTGCAGCGTATTGGAAAGCAATTCGCAAGGGCAAGATCGGGTCCGTGAATTCGATGATACGTTCCCCGCATCTCTCGAATCCCTTTGTGTTGAACTCGGACGTTGTACGGATCAATTGATTGAGTCGGTAGACGTGGTTTTACTGGATAAATTCAAGTCACTTCAATAGGCAAAAATTGCGAACAAAACGCGCGATGAATCGACTGCCTGCGATAACCTATTCAAGCGCGCGAACGGCAATTGGGCAACCGTCCTCGGAATTGAGTTCAAGGGGCGCGGGGAAGTCTTCAATTTCGCGGTCGAAGGCAATCACAATTATTTTGTCGGATCGCTGGGATTGCTGACGCATAATGCGTGTAACCCAACCGGTACGATCCGAAATCCAAATAAGCTCGGACCGGTGGAAGACGCCATGGGTCCCCACAGTTCTTTCAGACGCGATTCGAGCAGTCGAATTACTCACTATGAAACTTACGACTGGAATCCTAAGTCGCGAAGTTGGGGAAAGGCTTCGAGATTTCAAGGAGTGGGTGGCCCCCACGGAGGATTCCCTCCACCGTTCATCCTAGAGCGAAAACCTGGAAAGGGTCCAGGTTCGCCACCTGTTGTTCCTCGGTCGCCGGAGTCGTGGGAACTCCCAAAGGGATACTAAAATGGATATCAAAAAAGCACTATTTGATGCTCTTATCACGAAATTCTCGGACAATGTCAGTGACGATGCTGAGACTCTGACCGATTTGCTTTTCGCTGCGGGCAAGGCGAGCCAGGCGCTCCTTCTTTCGGTTCTGTTCATGCCAGAGTTCAAAATAATCGGAGACAGCGTAGTTCTTGCGCGTTCACTCGAATACGAATCCGCGGAATCCAACTTCGTTGGTGCACTTGCAAAGGGAGAAATGAGTCGAGAAAAAGTTGAAACTTCCTTCAACTTCGTCGAAATCGGTTATTTGTTCGATACGTCCGGCAGTGACACGACAGATGAAGAGGACGAACTGTTGGCTGAGTTGGTTCGCGATGCGTGGGACGGATGGCTCAGGGCGTCATTTCCGAATCGGCGGTTCACGGTCGAAGTCGTGCCGCCGGAGGTCACCGGAAGCACGGTTGGTGTGCATTTTTATGAAAACCGTTAGACGACATCGTACCGGAGCGCGAGTTACGGGTACGAATCGGGCCAGTTCAACCGCGTGAGCTCGACCGATACGGCCGGTTACGTTTACGACGAAAACGGGAATATCCGGATGAAGGCCGAGGGCAAGGAACTCTGGCGCTATCGGTGGGATTTCGACAACCGGCTGGTTTCGGCGTCGACCAGAAAGCAGACGGTGCGTTACAAATACGACGCTCTCGGACGCAGGATTCAGCGTTTCATCGTCGGCGGGAAGGAGAACACGAAGTTCATCTATCACGGCGCCGATGTCATCGCCGACGACAATTCGGGCACGCTGACGAAATACATCAACGGCCTTCGGTATTTTGGATTTGTGATTTCGGATTGCGGATTGCCGCACCCGACAATCGCAAACGGCGTACCCGCGCGTTCGATAATTTCATCGGACACCAAATCCGAAATCGGAAATCTGAAATCCCAAAT
>JBGASE010000186.1:0-6636 GCA_044229875.1 Pyrinomonadaceae bacterium
ACGCCGCCGTCCGCACGGCCGAGGAAAACAAATCGATCGCGGAAAAGACGTTCGCCCGCGTCAAGGAGCTTTACGAACGTCGGTCCGCAAGCGCGCAGGAGTTTGACGAAGCCCAGTCGCGCGTCAGATCGGCGTCGTCCGAGGTCGATCGCGCTCGCGCGAACGTCGAAACGATAATCTCGAAAAAGAAACAGATAAACGCCAGGATTGATCAGGCAAAGGCCGAGATCTCCGGCACGCGTGTCTTCGAAAGCTACGCGCGGATCGTGGCGCCCGTCTCCGGCCTGATAGTCAAAAAGCACGTCGAATCGGGCGCGATCGCTTCGCCCGGAATGCCGCTTCTTTCGATCGAGGACAATTCGCTCTACCGGCTGGAAGCGGCAGTCGAGGAATCGCGGTCGAAGCTCGTCAAACTCGGCAATCGCGTCGCTGTCAGGATCGATGCGATCGGCGAAACGGAAATCTCCGGAACCGTTTCCGAGATCACTCCGGCGGCCGACGCCGCGAGCCGCAGTTACACGGTGAAGATCGATCTGCCGGCGAATCCGCTGCTCAAAACCGGGCTCTACGGACTCGCGCGTTTTCCGGTCGGCGGCAAAGAAGCGATCACGGTGCCGCAATCGGCAATTGTCGAACGCGGCCAATTGACCGGCGTCGTCGCCGTCATGCCGGACGGAACGGCTCAGTTCAGAATTGTCACTGTCGGCAAATCCTCGGACGGTTTTGTCGAGGTTCTTTCGGGTCTGAGCGAGGGCGATGAATTCGTTTCCGCAGACGCGGCGCGTATCGCGGACGGATCAAAGGTCAGGTGATTCGCAGTCCAAGCGGAGCGCGAACTCCAGGCATCGATATGAAATCAATCGGAATTGCCGGGCGTCTTGCCGGCGCCTTCATACAATCGAAACTGACGCCGCTGATCGTGGCGGCGTCGATCCTGCTCGGCATCGGTGCCGTCATCATGCTGCCGCGCGAAGAAGAACCGCAGATCATCGTCCCGATGGTCGATGTCATGGTTCAGATGCCCGGATCGTCATCAAAAGAGATCGAAGAACGCGTCACGAAGCCGATGGAAAAGCTCCTTTGGGAGATTCCGGGCGTCGAATACGTTTACTCGACGTCGTCGCCGGGTATGTCGATGGCGATCGTCCGGTTCAAGGTCGGCCAGAATGAGGAAGACGCGATCGTCCGGCTCAATCAGAAACTGTTCGCGAATCTCGATCTGATCCCGCCCGGCGCGACGCCGCCGCTCGTCAAACCGCGCTCGATCGACGACGTTCCGATCCTGGCGCTCACGCTTTCGAGTTCAAAGTACGATCATTTCACGCTCCGCCGCGTGGCCGCGCAGATTACCGATCAAATCAAGGAAGTCAACGATGTTTCGGAAGTGAAGATCATCGGAGGTCAGCGGCGCCAGGTCCGCGTCCTGCTTGACGCCGACAAAATGGCGTCGCGCGGGATCGCGCCGGCGATGATCGTTCCGATGATCGAGCAGTCAAACCGGCGGTTGCCGTCCGGAACGCTGAACGCGCAGAATCGCGAGGCGATCGTTGAAACAGGAAGTTTTCTCGCGAACTCGGAAGACGTCGGAAACGTCGTGGTCGGCGTCTTCGGCGGCCGTCCCGTGTTTTTGCGCGATGTTGCCGAGATCGGCGACGGGCCGGAGGAACCGGCAGATTACGTGATGTCGGGTCCGGGCGCGGGCGCGCATGACGGCAGTCAGACGGGAATCGAACCCGCAGTCACGATCGCGATCTCCAAACGCAAGGGAACCAACGCGATCGAGATCGCACACAGCGTCATCACAAAGGTTGAATCGCTCAAGGGCAACTTCATCCCGGCCGATGTGCGCGTCACGACGACGCGGAATTACGGCGAGTCAGCCGCTGAGAAATCGAACGAACTGCTGCTTCACATGCTGATCGCGATCGCGTCGGTCTCAGCGCTGATCCTGTTCGCGCTCGGTTATCGCGAGGCCGGCATCGTCGCGACGGCGATTCCGGTGACGCTCGCGCTGACGCTCACGGTTTTTTATCTCTACGGTTACACGCTTAACCGGATCACGCTTTTCGCGCTGATCTTCTCGATCGGGATCCTCGTCGACGACGCGATCGTCGTGGTCGAAAATATGACGCGTCACTACGCATTGCCGGAGAATCGCGACCGCTCGTTGATCGCAATCGCGATCGATGCCGTCGACGAGGTCGGCAACCCGACGATCCTCGCGACGTTTGCCGTCATCGCGGCGATTCTGCCGATGGCGTTTGTCAGCGGACTCATGGGGCCGTACATGCGGCCGATTCCGATCGGCGCATCGGCGGCGATGATCTTCTCGATGATCGTCGCGTTCGTCGTAACGCCGTGGGCCGCGCTCAAGATGCTGAAACGCGACGCGGTGCATGATCACGGCGACGAAGGATTTACGACACGGCTTTACCGCAAGGTGATGACGGCTATCATCGTCAAACCGGTGTGGCGCTGGTCATTCCTCGCAGGTGTCGTCATTCTACTGCTCGGCTCGATGTCGCTGGTCGCGCTCAAATTCGTCAAGGTCAAGATGCTGCCGTTCGACAACAAGAGCGAGTTTCAGGTGATCGTCGATATGCCTGAGGGATCGACGCTCGAACAAACGGCGGCCGTGACGCGCGAACTGGCGGGCTATGTCGCAACGGTTCCGGAGGTCATCGATTACCAGATGTATGTCGGCACCGCTTCGCCGTACAACTTCAACGGGCTTGTCAGGCATTACTTCCTGCGCCGCGGTTCGAATGTCGCCGACATTCAGGTGAACCTGCTCGAAAAGGGTGAGCGCGACGATCAGTCGCATGAGATCGCGAAGCGCGTCCGGCCCGAACTCGCCCGGATCGCGCAAAAGCACGGAGCGCGGATCAAAGTCGCGGAAGTCCCGCCCGGTCCGCCGGTGCTGCAGACGATCGTCGCCGAGATCTACGGTCCGAACTATGAACGGCAGATCGAGATCGCGCGCGGCGTCCGCGACATACTTGACCGGACCGAGGGCGTCGTCGACGTCGATTGGTATGTCGAGGACAACCAGACGAAATACAACTTCCGGATCGACAAGGCGAAGGCCGCGCTGACCGGAATTTCGACCGAACAGATCGCGATGACGCTGCGCCTTGCGCTTGACGGACACAACGTCGGTTTGCTCCACGTCCCGACCGAAAAAGAAGACACAGAGATCAATCTCCGGTTGCCGAAATCGGAACGGACAAGCATCGATGATCTCCGTGGCCTGAAGGTCGCCGGACCTACCGGAAATCTCGTGTCAATCTCTGAACTCGTTGAAATAAATGAGGTTAAGTCTGACAAGAGCATTTATCACAAAAATCTGATGCCGGTCGTTTACGTGACGGCAGACGTTGCCGGCGCGGTCGAATCGCCGGTTTACGCAATTCTCGGACTGAACGATGCGATCGACGGAATGAAGCTCGCCGAAGGCTATTCGCTTGAACGATATGTTGCGTCGCAACCGTTCCTGACCGATAAATATTCGATGAAATGGGACGGCGAATGGCACATCACGTATGAGGTGTTCCGTGATCTCGGTCTGGCGTTCGCGGTCGTCATGATCCTCATCTATATCCTCGTCGTCGGCTGGTTCCAATCGTTCAAAACGCCGCTCACGATCATGGCCGCGATCCCGTTTTCGTTGGTCGGGATCTTGCCGGCGCATGCGCTGATGGGTGCATTTTTCACGGCCACGTCGATGATCGGTTTCATTGCCGGAGCCGGGATCGTTGTCAGAAACTCGATCATTCTCGTCGATTTTGTCGAGCTACGGATGCAGCACGGCATGTCGCTGATCGACGCCGTCGTCGACGCCGGCGCGGTTCGCTTCCGGCCAATGCTGCTGACGGCCGCGGCGGTGATCGCCGGTTCGGCCGTGATGCTCGCCGATCCGATCTTTCAGGGACTGGCGATCTCGTTGATGGCGGGTGAAGTTGCATCTCTACTGCTATCGCGGATGGCCGTGCCGGTTTTGTTCTATTTGAGTGAACGCCGGAAGCATCCGGAAACCGTGATTAGGGACGACCGGCCGACGGTCATTTGCGCGACCGATTTCAGTCCGCAATCGGCGGTCGTGCTGCGTGTCGCCGACACGATCGCCCGCGTTCATGGCGCGCGGCTTGAGATCCTCCACGCTGTCGAACCGGATCTTCCGGCGTATTTCACCGAATCACAGATCGAGGATCTGCTTACCGAAGAGCAGCGCACCGAAGACTTCAATGTCGCGCAGATCGCGGCGTTCGCTGCCGATAGTCTTGCGTCCGATGCGGTTTTTGATCCGGTGGTCGTTGAAGAATCGCCGTCGGCGGCGATCCTTGAGGAATCTGAAAAGCGGAACACGCTTTTGATCGCGGTCGGGACGCACGGGCGCGGCGGTCTCAGCCGTTTGCGGTTCGGTTCGGTCGCGACGACCGTTCTTGCCGACGCGCGCGTGCCGGTCCTGACGGTCGGCAAAGAAGTTGCGCCGGATCGGACGGGCGAGATCAAATCGATCGTTTGCCGGCTCGATGATCGGCCCGGATTGGCATACGCTACCGCGCTCTCAGAGATGACGGATTCGCACGCCACGGCGGTGACGACCGCCGTCGCCGAGGCCGTCCGCGAACTAGACACGAGGGTCAGCAAACTCACGGTGAAGGATCCGCTGAAGGCGATGATCAAAGAATCGGCGACCGCCGATCTGATCGTCATCAGCGCCGCCGATCCGTTCATCGCCGATCTGATCGAAAATTCCCGATGTCCGGTGATTGCCGTCACGGAAGTTGAGGCGGGGAAGAAGTAGAAAGTAAAAAGTGAAAAGTAGAAAGTAAAAAGTAAAAAGTAAAAAGTAAAAAGTAAAAAGTGAAAAGTAGAAAGTAAAAAGTAAAAAGTGAAAAGTAAAAAGTGAAAAGTGAAAAGTAAAAAGTAAGAAGCGAAAAGTAAAAGCAAGAAATAAAGGCAAATAACGCACAATTAAAACAGCAAATAGCCAATAGTATGTTTGCAGAGGCGGGACTAAATCAAAGACGTTCAATTTGTTGGACTTGGGAAGAGTCTTGTCATTTTCCCCTCATCTCGTCGCTTTGCCATCCGCGTTTTGTTGCCCCTCGCAATACCCTTTTTACTTTCGCCTTTTTACTTTTGCCTTTCTACTTTTTGCCTTTTTCCTTTATCCTTTTAACTTTTTTACTTTTCTTCCCCGAGGTGAATTATGTTTGATCCCGCGAGTAATATTCAGGACTATCTTGTGTTCGGTGAATTCGGCGACGTCAATCCGTCGATCACCGATTCATCGACTTACACATTCATGACGCCGGAGCGGATGGAGGAACTCTTCGAACATGAGATCGAAGGGTGCTTTCTCTATTCGCGGCACTGGAATCCGACGAACAAGTACCTGGCGATGGCGTTGGCGCGGATGGAAGACAGCGCGTCGGCGCAGGTCGCGGCTTCGGGCATGGGCGCGATCAGTTCGACGATTCTCCAACTGTGCGATGCCGGAACCGAGATCGTCGCGGCGCACACGATCTACGGCGGAACTTATGCCTTTTTCAAAAACTTCCTGCCGCGTCTTGGAATCACAGTCCGGTTCGTCAACATTCAGGATCTGGCGGAAGTCGCGGCCGCGATAAATGACCGCACACGCGTCATCTATTGTGAATCGGTCAGCAATCCGCTGCTTCAGATCTCCGACATTCCTCGGCTTGCCTCGATCGCCAAGGTGAATCGTCTGAAACTGGTCGTCGACAACACGTTCAGTCCGCTGATCATATCGCCGATCCGGCTCGGGGCCGACATCGTCGTCCATTCGCTGACGAAGTTCATTAACGGCACAAGCGATTGCGTTGCCGGCGCCGTTTGCGCTTCGGACGAGTTCATTCATCAGTTGACCGATATCAACGCGGGCGCGGCGATGCTTCTCGGTCCGGTGCTCGACGCAACGCGCGCCGCAAGCATCCTCAAGAATCTTCATTCATTGCATTTGCGAATGCGGCAGTACAGCGCGAACGCGATGTTTCTGGCCGAAGGGTTCAAGAAGCTCGGCCTGAAGGTTCATTATCCCGGATTGCCTGATCACCCGCAGTTCGAATTGCTGCGATCGCTGATGAACGAAGGCTACGGTTACGGCGGAATGCTCGCGCTCGACGTCGGCGATCTCGCGACGGCGAACAAGCTGATGACGCGGATGCAGGAGGAAAAGGTCGGATACCTGGCGGTCAGCCTCGGCTATTTCAAAACGCTCTTTTCGCCTCCGGGGCACAGCACATCGTCTGAAATTCCAAAAGACGAGCGCGAAGCGATGGGCCTCAGTGAAGGCTTGATCCGATTTTCGGTCGGGCTCGACAACGACATCAACCACACGTTCGAACGTATTCGTCGATGCCTCGGCGAACTCGGGATCGGTTGAACCGCCGGAACGAAACGAACAAGAAAAGTCCGGGCAGAGCGAATCTGCCCGGACTTATTCGGTTGTTCGACTTTGGATCAGTGCACGTTGAAGTTCGCCACCGGATAGTCGCCGTTCTGGCCGAACGGCTGGCCGACCGCTCCGCTGGTCGAGCCATTTACCCAAAAGGTGCTAGCTCCCGGCGTACCGCTGGGTCTCCAAACCGCCTGATCGGTCTTACCGTC
>JBGASE010000023.1:0-29803 GCA_044229875.1 Pyrinomonadaceae bacterium
CGGACACACCCGCTTACTGCGTGCGCGGTTCTGCATTGGCGGTTCGGCAGTGTTGGGTCGCACCCGCTCAGTTCTACGGACACACCCGCTTACTGCGTGCGCGGTTCTGCATTCCGGTTCTGCAGTGTTGGGTCGCACCCGCTCAGTTCTACGGACACACCCGCTTACTGCGTGCGCGGTTCTGCATTCCGGTTCTGCAGTGTTGGGGTGCACCCGCTTACTGCGTGCGCGGATCTGCATCGCGCGGATCTGCATCGCGCGGATCTGCATTGCGGGGCTTTGGGGTTCCGTAGCCGTTGGCGAGCATCCATGCGTCGAAGGAACGTTTGTCTTGCTCGTAAAGTGTGTAGCGAATCGCGGCTTCTACGTGCCGGGGTTTCCACAGTCGGCGTCGGCTTCGGCCGCGGGACCAGATTTTTCTGGCGGGATCGACCAGCCCTTTTTCGCGCAAACGTTTAGTTGCGCGAGCCTTCATTGCGTCGGCGATCCGCTCAGGTTTCATTTGGGCGCTGACTACCGAATGCGCGTGATTCGTTCGTACGTTCAGCGCCTTTAGATCGTACTTCCGCTCCGAGCAGAGTTCCCGGATCGCCGCGTCTACTTCCTCTCGCTGAATCGGATCAAGAACCATCGGCGCATGCAGCATTTCTTTTTCCGCCCAGTCCCTAAAGTTCCGGTTGGGCCTGACGCGAGGTGTCCCGTAGATATTCCGGCCCTCGTGTACGTCGACCGAGCCGCGCTCGTCGCCGTGGAGCCACGTTCCATAGGTTCTTATCGTGATGAAGTATGCAAGCGGGAATTCGTTTGTCTCGAACTCGTCGAAACCGTAATCGTCAATCATTTGGTGAGCCTCCGTGAAGTTGGATTGTGAGGGAATCAGTATAGAACCATCGTGTTCGGCGGCCAAGTATCCAACGCTTTGTGATGTGTGACAAAGAACTTCCTTTTTGGGCGCACCCGCTAACAGCGTGCGCGGGATTGAAAATCCGGGGTCCTCAGAGTGCGGAGTCGCACCCGCTTACTGCGTGCGCGGTTCTGCAATGCGCGAACTGCGGAGTCGCACCCGATTACTGCGTGCGCGGGATTGAAAATCCGGGGTTCCTCAGAGTGCGGAGGCACCCGCTTACTGCGTGCGCGGTTCTGCAATGCGCGAACTGCGGAGTCGCACCCGATTACTGCGTGCGCGGTTCTGCAATGTGCGCGAACTGCGGAGTCGCACCCGATTACTGCGTGCGCGGTTCTGCAATGCGCGAACTGCGGAGTCGCACCCGCTTACTGCGTGCGCGGTTCTGCAATTCGATTCTGAATTGCCCGCTGGCGCAGGCGGTACTGACTCTTTTGCCTTTTTACTTTTTACTTTTGCCCTTCTACTTTCCCCGCGATTGTGCGGGCATAGTTGCGGGCGGAAAAAAGCGGGCCGGTCGACGCGTCGGACGCGGGGCCGATGATGAATGGGTCGTCGCCGAACAATGCGTATTGTGCGAGTAGTCGGTCGGTGGTCATCCCGGGTTCACGGAGATTTGTGAGGCTCTCTTCAACAATCGCGCGGGCACGTGCAATCGCCTCTTCAAGCGTTTCAAATCCTCCCGCCGACAACCGCTCAGATTCGTCACCATGGTGAAAATTGTCGTCGATATAAACGTGATATTTCATTCGTAGAAAGTAAAAAGTAAAAAGGGAAAAGGCAAAAGTAAAACGGTAAAAGTAAAAAGTGAAAAGGTGAAAAAGTGAAAAAGTGAAAAAGTAAAAAGGGGAAAGAGTGAAAAGGGGAAAGAGTGAAAAGGGGAAAGTGAGAAGGTGAAACGTAAAATGTGGAAGATAGAAGTGAAAAGTTAAAGGTAAAAACAAGAGACGCAAAGTACGCAAGGTAAGAAATAAGAGCGCAAGCGCGGTACTGTCATATTTGCCTTGACATATATGTTGCTGAGGCGCATTCTGGAATCGTGGCAGTACACAAGGAGTAATTCGTATGTCAAAGAAAATTGTTGAAGCGGTGAAAGAGAAATATGCGTCGGTTGCGGTCGGCGGACTTTCGTCTGAGCAGGCCGGAGTGCGCGCGGTGGCGGAAGCGTTCGGGTATTCGGCCGATGAACTGGCCTCGATCCCGGCCGAAGCAAACATGGGATTGTCGTGCGGGAATCCGACGGCGATGGCGTCATTGAAGGCGGGTGAGACGGTGGTCGATCTCGGTTCGGGCGGCGGGCTTGATGTCTTCCTCGCGGCCGAAAAGGTCGGACCGGAAGGCCGTGCGATCGGCATCGATATGACGCCCGAGATGATCGAACTCGCGAAACGAAATGCCGAAAAGGCGGGCGCCCCGAACGTCGAGTTTCATCTCGCGACGATCGATAATCTTCCGCTTGACGCCGATTCGGCCGACTGCGTCATCAGCAACTGCGTCATCAACCTTGCGCCCGACAAGCCGGCCGTTTTCCGTGAAATCGCGCGGGTTCTCAAACCGGGCGGACGGCTCGCCGTTTCGGATATCGCACTCAAAAAAGATCTTCCGCCGGAGCTCGGCGCCGACGTCATGGCGTATGTCGGCTGCATCGCCGGCGCGATCAAGATCGATGAATATCGGAAGGGATTGACGGATGCCGGATTTTCGGGGGTTGAAGTGATCGACTCAGGCGCGGATCTGAACGCTTACGCGAAGGTTGAGAACCAGTCGGCATGCTGCGCGCCGCCGATGACGCAGATCGGATCGTCGCGGTCGTTGCCGACGATGGACACCGGCTGCTGCGCTCCGGCACCGCAGGAATTTCATTCCGACTTTGCCGAATTGCTGAAGAAATACAACGTCAACGACTACGCCGCGAGCGTCAAAGTTTTTGCGGTCAAAGATCGATAGACGGCTCAGCGGGAAACTCCGGCGATCGGCATCATACTAATTGCTATCATACCAATTGGTGTGATGCGACGGATTCGCATTTCTGGGACGAGCGCGATCGCAACGGCGGAATTTGTGATCTCCAAAGGATCGAAACGAGATGGCGAGCAGAACGCTCGCCTTTTCTATTAACTCAAACTACGCACAAAAAACACTAACCGCGAATCACGCCAATTAAGCGAAACATCTTTCAAAACGGCGAAGGTTCCCTCGATGACGATCCCGTCGATTTACGCTATGAGGCTAACGGACGATACACCGAAGGCTGAGCCGGTCGAGCTGAAAGAACATGCACATTGGACTGTTTCGCGGGCTAGGAGATATGGCGGAGATTTGAGATTAAATTGGTGGAGACGAGGGGGATCGAACCCCTGACCTCATGAATGCCATTCATGCGCTCTCCCAGCTGAGCTACGTCCCCGATTCCATTTTGGATTTGCGATTTCAGATTTTGGATTTCCTCAGTCGCGAAGATTGAATTTAGCGAAATCTGTTGAGCGCGTCAAGAGGTCCGTATCGTTTGCAATTTTCGATTTTCAATTTGCGATTGCACTAATGCGATTGCACCAATATGAATTCGGGAGCCCATCGAAATGAAAAATCGCAAATCGCAAATCGCAAATCCACCTACCTTCCCTTGAACTCCGGCTTTCGCTTTTCGAGAAACGCCGCGACGCCTTCCTGCTTGTCCTCGGTCGAAAAACAGATCGCGAAAAGATCTACTTCGCGACGCAGGCCTTCATCTAGATTCGACTTCGACGCAAACTTCACTGCTTCCTTGCAAAGCTGCAATGCAATCGGCGCCTTTTCGGCAAGCTTGTCGGCGAGCGCCATTGTCCGCTCTTCAAGTTCCGCCTGCGCAAACACGTGACTGACAAGCCCGTATTTCAGCGCCGTTTCGGCGTCAATCATATCGCCGGTGAGGATCATTTCCATCGCCCGCCCCTCACCGACCAGCCGCGTCAAACGCTGAGTGCCGCCGCCGCCGGGAATGAGCCCAAGATTGATTTCCGGCTGCCCGAACCGAGCATTGTCCGATGCGATCCGGATGTCGCAGGCGAGCGAAAGTTCGTTGCCGCCGCCGAGACAGAATCCGTTGATCATCGCAATTACGGGCTTCGGGAAGATATCGATCGAATTGAAGAACGTCTTTTCGTTGAACAGATCGCGCTGCGTCACCGGTGTCTGACCGGCGAACTCAGAAATATCGGCTCCGGCAATGAACGACTTCTGGCCCGAACCGGTGATGACAACCACCCGGACAGAGTCATCCTTACGCAATTGTTCAAGCGCGGCGACGCCTTCAGCATGAACCGTTGAATTAAGTGCGTTGAGTTTGTCGGGCCGATTGATCGTCAGAACGGCGACCTTGCCGCGCTTCTCGACAGTGATTGTTTCAAACATATGATTGGAATTCCGCGAAAATCGGAAAGTACAGGCGGAGAAAAACCTACTCGTCGTCGTCACCGCGATCGTCCGCGACCCAGGCGACGAACAACCGCAGCCAATTGTCTTTCGGCTCGATTATCTCGACTCCAACCCGCGACGTTCCATGAGCGCCCGGAGCCGTTCGAACGACCTTCGCTTTGACTTCGACCGGAACACCGTCGGGCCGGTGCGATCTGAGATAAAGACTTTCGCCCGACGCCACCGCCTGATTGAGATGAAACAACGTTCCGGTCGTCGAAATATCGTCGGTCTCGGTCGGTTCGCTCCATGCGGCGCCATCGTCGGCACGGCCTGAGACAACAACCGGCAGACGCAGTGCCATTCTCAAGGCAAAGCGTTTTTCTTCAAACTGAGGCGACATCGGAGAAGCCATAAACAAAAAACGAGATAAAATTGCGTTAAAACCGGAATAGTTTATCACGAAAACGGTTTGAGTCTACAAACGATATCGACTCGCTGATTGCGCGCCGTTCCAACGGCATCGAAAATCGCAATTCGGATATCGCAAATATCGACTGTCGCTCGGTATAATGTCGAAAAAACGTTATGGCAACTAAGGAATATCATCGCAAAGTTGTAATTCTCGGCTCCGGTCCGGCCGGATTGACGGCCGCAATTTACGCGTCGCGGGCGCAGCTCGACCCGCTTGTCATCGACGGTCCGCAGCCGGGCGGACAATTGACGATCACGACCGACGTCGAAAACTATCCCGGATTTGCGGACGGCATCATGGGACCCGATCTGATGAACCAATTCCGGGCACAGGCTGAAAGATTCGGAACCGAAATCATCAACACGTGGATCGACCGGATCGATTTTTCGAGCCGTCCGTTCACGCTCTTTGGTAAAGAAAGCGCCGACAGTTCTGAGGTCACGACGTTGATCAAGGCCGACACGCTGATCGTATCGACGGGGGCTTCCGCTAAGTGGCTCGGCATTCCAGGCGAGGCTCCTGTGCCTGAAGGACTCGGTGGAAACGGCGTTTCAGCATGCGCGACTTGCGACGGATTCTTTTTCAGAGGCAAGCCGATCGTCGTTGTCGGCGGCGGCGACACGGCGATGGAAGAGGCGCTGTTTCTGACAAAATTCGGCTCGCGCGTGACGCTCGTTCATCGCCGCGAAGAGTTTCGCGCATCGAAGATCATGGCCGAACGCGTGATCGCACATGAGAAGATCGACGTGCTTTGGAACACCGAGATCAAAGAGATTCTCGGATCAAAGGAAACCGGTGTCAGCGGAATCCGGATCTTCAATAACAAATCGAACGAGGAATCCGTTTTTCCGTGCGAAGGAGTTTTCATCGCGATCGGGCACAAACCGAATACCGAGCTTTTCAAGGGCGTTCTCGACATGGACGAGGTCGGATATCTGCAGACCGAGGGCAAAACGATGAAGACGAACGTTCCAGGAGTATTCGCCTGCGGCGACGCTCAGGACTCATATTATCGTCAGGCAATCACCGCCGCCGGCACCGGATGCATGGCCGCGATCGATGCGGAACGGTTTCTGGCCGAACACGAATAAGGTGTGCGACGCGTATAACGTACTAACGCTGATTTTGGATTTTAGATTTTGGATTTTGGAATTCGACGTGTGATACGTCTGACGTCTGACGTCTGAAATCTGACGTCTGTAATCTGACGTCTGACGTCTGAATATCGACTATGCCTATTTACGAATACAAATGCATCAAGTGCGGAACGCATGTTGAAAAGATGCAAAAGGTGACCGACGAACCGCTGACGACGTGCGAAGCATGCGGCGGAACGCTTGAAAAACAATGGTCTCTCTCCGGATTCGCGTTCAAGGGCGAGGGCTGGTACGTAACCGATTATTCAAAAAAATCGGGTGCGCCGGCGGAATCGTCCAAGTCGACCGAAAAAAGTTCGGCGGCCGAATCAACCGCATCGACGGAAACCGCATCAAAGGAAACGTCAACAACGTCGACAAGTTCAAATGCAACCGCAAAAGACTGAAGGATGATTCGATCGCTGGCCGGAAAAATTGCCGTTTCAACCTTATCGATCGCGATGATCGCGACGGTTGCTGCCGGCCAGTCACGCAACAACGCACGCAGTTCGGGCGATCTCGACGGAACGATTCTTTCGGTTACGGCAACGCGTGCCGACGGTTCAAAAGATCCTATCAAAGTTGAAAATCTGTCGTTGTATGAAAACGGCGTCGAACAGCGGATACGGAATTTTGCGTTTGACCCGTCGCCGTCGAAGATCGTGGTTTTGGTCGACAATTCGCAGACCTTGCCGACCGATGTCGAGATTCTTAAACAAGCGACGATGGAGTTCGCCTATGAGATCTTCGAAGGCGATCAGCTTTTCGTCATCGCGTACGACGAAAAGCCGGAGATCATTCAGGAATGGACCGACGATGCAAAAAAGCTTGAGACGTCGCTCGGGACATTCCGCAAGGAAGGCAATCCTTATTTGTTTGACGCGCTGATGGCGACAAGCAGAGAGGTTCTCGCGCCTCTGATGCCGGGAACACGGAAAGTTGCAGTTGTGGTTATCGGAGACGGGCTCGACCGCGGCAGCAAGACGAATTTCCAGAAAGCGCTTGACGAGCTTCAGTCGCAAAACGTCGCGGTTTATTTTCTTCAGATCCCGGACCGAACCAACAGTGCGTACCGCCGCAATCAACCGAAAGCGCGTGAAGTTGTGCGTCAGATCGTCGAAGGAACGGGCGGACTCGTCTTCCCGCTCGAAGAAGCTCAGACGGCCGCGAAAACGATCTGCGACGAACTCCGCAACAATCGGTACAATCTCTCTTATTTGCCGACAAATACATCGACGTACGATGCCCGCAAGTTGTTTCTTCTCGGCCAGGACGGAATCAAGATCCGGACCAAAGCAGCTCATCCGCCGACCGTCAAGTAATTCCGCAAGTCGCATCGACCGACACCGTCTCATTCTCGGTCATATTCTGTGCTAAGATAATGGCTGCATTTGAACCGAGGAGAAACCGGCGTGAGCGATCCAAAGAAACTTCCGGACGATTTCGACAAAACGATGCCGAATCTTCCGCGGCCTGACTCAGGCGGCACGGCCGACTGGGAAAAGACCAATTACAATGCCAGATTTGCTCCGCAGCCGCAGTCGGACGACTGGGGAAAAACCGTCGCGAATATCCCGCCGATTAAAAACGAACCCGATTTCGACAAAACGCAGATGCCGGGCAGTCCGAAATCTCCGGATTGGGGAGTAACTCAGCCGAACATCAGATTGCCGCAGGACGATTTCGGCGGCGGCGGAAAGAAAGAAGATTTCGGTGCGACCGCGCCGTTCATCAATCTCCCGGAAGCCGAACGCGCGAAGTACGTAACGACCGCTCAAAAGGCCGAAAAGCCCGTTGAAGAGAAAAAGGAAAAGGGCGGAATTCCGGGCTGGTTCTGGGCTGCGCTGGCGCTGATCGGGATGTTCTTCGTCGCCCTCATCGGCATCGCGGCCGCGTATTTCATCTTCCTGCGTCCGTCCGGATTTGACCTCGTCGTTGTCAATCCGCAACCGGGCAGCAAGGTTGTCGTTGACGGAATCGAATGGTCGGTGACCGAAGGTGACGGCAGTCTGATCGCCCGCGGGTTGAAGTCGAACGAGCTAAAGAAGATCGAGATCAAAGCTCCGGGATTCGTTTGCGAGTCGCGCGAGATCCGCGGCACCGACGGCGAAACGATCCGCATTCCGGCGCGCTGCACGCCGTCGGGCGCGGGCGACGCCAAGAAAGATCCGCCGGACGAGTGCAAGAACATCAAGAACGGCGAGTTTGAAAAGGCGCAGCGATGCGCGAATCAGGCGCTCGACAATCTCAAGGAACCGTACTCGGCTGAGGACATTGCGGCCGCGCTCAATCTCTATATCATCAATTTCGCCGTCAACAAGTTCGACGTGCCGGCGAAGGACATGGTTTTTCTTGAGAAGGCCTCAAATTTCCTCAAGAAACTTCCGGCGTCGACCGAGATCGAAGTCGGCGGACACACCGATAGCGACGGCAGCGACGCAAAGAACATGACGCTTTCGATCAATCGGGCAAATTCGGTGCGCGATGTACTGATCAAGAAGTTCGGGGTCAGTTCAACGATGCTCATCGCGAAAGGGTACGGCGAGACGAGTCCGAAACCGGGCAATCAAAACCGTAATGCCGATGAGAAGTTCCAGAATCGGCGGATCCAGTATTCGGTGATTAAGAAATAGAATGGTTCTTTCACGCCTGAAGGCGTAACTCTGACGGTAACTCTAAACCGCGACCGGTGCGGAGATCTTTCCGTGGGATTTGTAGCCGGTGAGTTTCAGATGTTCGAATCTGAATCCGAGCAATCCTTCCAAACCTTTCAATTCGCCGGAATCGACAAATTCCAGGCGCGGAAGCTCAAACGGTTCCCGCGCCAGAAGCTCGTTAACCTGATCGAGGTGATTCGTATAGATATGCAGATCGCCAAAGGTATGGATGAACTCGCCCGCCTCGAGCCCGCAGACATGTGCGATCATCTCGGTCAAAAGCGCATAGCTTGAGATATTGAACGGTACGCCGAGAAAGGCATCGGCCGAGCGCTGATAAAGCTGGCAGTGAAGCGTCCGGCCGTTTTCGATCTTGAATTGAAACAGCGTGTGACACGGCGGCAGATCGACCGCGCCGGCGGTCGGCGGATTCCACCCTGAAACAATCAGCCGACGCGAGTTCGGATTGGTTTCAATCTGCCGGATGAGGTCGGCGATCTGGTCGAAGCCGTTCATCCGCGGATAGTCGCCGCCGAAACTCCGCCATAAATAGCCATATATCGGCCCGAGATCGCCCTCTTCGCGGCCAAAACGCGACGTATGCGCGAGATCCGCCCATTCGGCCCAGATATCGACACCGCGGTCGCGCAGATTTTTCTCGCTCGTATCGCCCGACAGAAACCAGAAAAGCTCTTCGGCGATCCATCGGAACGGGACGCGCTTCGTCGTCACGATCGGAAATCCCTTGCGCAGATCAAAACGCGTCTGGTAGCCAAAAACAGACACCGTTCCGACACCGGTCCGGTCCTCATGGCGGCTGCCGTTCTCAAGTGTGTAACGCAAAAGATCGTGATATTGACGCATTTGACTTCGAATTTTAGTTTCGTGGTTATCCTTTTGCAATTGACGGCGCGGCGAAATCCGTTTCCGCCCAGCGCGCGAGTCATGGCAAAATGATAGCGATGACTAAGTTTGAGGTGAGTTTCAACAGTCCGCAGTGCGGTTTTATGTCAATCGGTTTCAGCGGGTCGGGCGGCGAGTTTCACACGACAACCGCGAATTTGCCATATTCCGGCGCGTTGTCTGAACTGATCACGATCCTCGTCGGATATCTCGACGGTGTATCGGCTCCGAAAACTTTGAAATGGAACCGCGATCCGGAAGAGTTCGATTTCGGGTTCGAGCCGTTTGGCAACGAGCTCGAGATCCGCATTTTTGAGTACCCGACCGGCGATCGCGCCGCTGACGATAAAGAGCTTCGGTTTCGGCATCGCGGCCCGCTGAGGGAAGTCTGCATCTCGTTCCTGGCAACATTCCGGCAACTCTTCGAAGATCGCGAAACCGATGAATTCGACTTCAACTGGCGCCAACCGTTTCCCGAACGCGAACTCTCGGAGCTTGAAAGCCGTTTAACCTCATGATTCATCGGAAGCCATTCGGCCTCTGCCCGGGATCCGTCTTCAAAATTGAGAAAACGGCGTCAATCGTGTAACGTCTTTTATTCGCGCTTCGGCGCCCGATAAAGATGAAAGAGAAGCTTCTGGAAATACTTGCGTGTCCGACATGCGGCGGCGACATTTTGCTGGCGTATGTCAGCAAGTATGAAGACAAAGAGATCATCGACGCGATTCTGTCATGCCGGAAATGTACGCGCGAATTCAGCGTCACCCGCGGCATTCCGCGCTTTGCCGATCTCGACAAGATCGAACAGGACAAAGCCGATACGGCCGAAAATTTCGGCTGGCAATGGACGCATTTCACTCAAGAGGACACCAAATACGCCGACCAGTTCCTCGGTTGGATGCAGCCCGTAAAGCCTGAGTTTTTCAAAGACAAGATCGTGCTTGAGGGCGGATGCGGAAAGGGCCGGCACACATCGCTGGCGGCCGAATGGGGCGCGGCGGATGTCGTCGGAATCGATCTGTCGGCTGCGGTTGAGACCGCGTTTCAGGCGACGCGCCAATTGCCAAACGTCCATATCGTTCAGGCCGATATCTTCAAGCTTCCGTTCAAGAAAAAATTCGATTTCGCCTTCTCGGTCGGCGTCCTTCATCATACGCCCGATCCGAAGGGGGCGTTTGTTTCGCTAGCGTCCAAGGTCAGGCCCGGCGGAAACGTTTCGGCGTGGATCTACGGCGAGGAAAACAACGAATGGATCATTAATTACGTCAACCCGATCCGCGAGGGTTTCACGTCGAAGATCCGACAACCGATGCTCTATCAGATCTCGAAACTTCCGACGCTTGGCGTGTTTCTCGCCTCGAAGCTCGTTTACAAACCGGCCAACGCCGTTGCCGGATCGCTTGCCAAAAAGCTCTTTTACAACGACTACCTGAATCATCTTTCGACTTTCGGCTGGCGCGAACAGCACAACATCGTATTTGACCATCTTGTCGCGCCGACGGCGTTTTACATTTCGCGCGAAGATTTCGAGAAATGGTGGACCGAGATCGGCGCCACAGACGTCGAGATCACGTGGCACAATCAGAATTCGTGGTGCGGTTTCGGCCGCGTCGGCTGAGCGCAGATTTATGAAGTATCAAAAGGGAGTTGCCAGAAAGTACCGGAAGATCATCGACGCCGCGGTCGATGTCATCGTCGATATCGGATCCGAACAGCAGAAACGCGTGATGAATGCGATCATCGAATCGAAGATGCTGATCTGCGTCGGTCCGGTGAGCGACGTTCAGGCGTCCGGTCTGACGGGCGTCACCGATCCCGGCCGCGCCAACCGGCGAATTTCAGAGGATCGGCTGAGCCTTCCCGAAGCGCTTGACGAGGTCTTCATTACGTTCGCGGCCGAGACTATCGACGGTGCGGGCGCGCGCGGAACCGAGGGCACGCTCGTTCATGAGGCTCAGCATGCCTACGATTTCGGAAAGACGATCGAAAGTTTTTCAAAAACCGACATCAATCCGCTGATGGTCTTCAATCCGACGCTTTATGAAATGGAGCTCGCCGCGCATCTGACATCGGGTGAGTTTCTGATCCGGCGCAATTTGCCGGAATATCTTGACGAAGGTCTCGGGCTCGGTCTTGTCGAGCGTTCAGGTGACGGCTATATTGTCAGCGAAAGCGGGATCACCAATCGGCTCAAAAACAGTTACCGGCTCGAAAGGGATGGAAACGTCGGCCCGCTCGCAAGTGAAATGGCCGGACTTGTCCAGCGCTGAAACGGGATCGGAGACCGTAATCAAATTATGTCGCTGCCGCAGGAAATGGAGAAACACACTTACGCGATCATGGATCGCGTCGAGGATTCTCATTGGTGGTTTGTCGGCCGCCGCGCGATTCTTGAAGAGTTTCTCCGATCGCTCAATCCGGATTCGGCGATCAAAGATCCGAAGTTTCTCGACGTCGGCTGCGGAACCGGAGCAAATCTCGAAATGCTGTCAGCCTTCGGTTCGGCCGAAGGCGTCGACGTGTCGGACGACGCGCTTGAGTTTTGCCGCCGAAAAGGTCTCAAGGTTCACAAAGGCCTCGCCGAGAAACTTCCGTTCGATGACGAGACATTTGATTTCGTGACCGCGCTCGACGTCGTCGAACATCTCGACGATGATGTCGCCGGATTGCGCGAGATGAGCCGCGTTCTCAAACCGGGCGGAAAAACTCTGATCTTCGTGCCGGCGTTCATGTGGCTCTGGGGCGTTCAGGACGATATTTCAAATCACCGGATCAGATATACGAAGTCGCAGATAGTCGATCGACTGCGTCAGGCCGGATTTGAGATTGAACGCGCGACATACGCCAACTGGACGTTTTTTGCGCCGATTCTCGCCGGGCGGACGTTGATGAAAATCACCGGCGTCAAACCCGAATCGGAAAACAACATCACGATTTCCGGGCTGAACGGCGTTTTCGGATCGATATTCGGAGCCGAGCGGTTTTGGCTGCGGCATTTCGATTTTCCGTTCGGCGTTTCGATCGTGATCACGGCGTCGAAGGCTAAGAACCGCTGAATGGAATCAACGATGACTGACGATTTCTATTGCCGGGAAGTTTTATCGGGTAAGACCGAAGTTCGGAAGGTTTTTGAAACCGAAAACGTGCTTGCCTATCATCACACGCGTCCGTTTTGGGAAACGCACATCGTTGTCATTCCGAAACGGCACATCGGTTCACTGCTGACGCTTCAGGAGTCTGACAACAAACTGTTCCTGGAATTGTTCGACGTCATTAAACGCGTCGCCGAAATGGTCGTCGCCGAACGCGGCGCGGCGCGCGTACTCACCAACCTTGGCGAGTACCAGGAATCGAAACACCTTCATTTCCATGTAAATTCAGGAAGAGAAAGGGAAAAGTAAAAAGGGAAAAGGCAAAAGTAAAAAGTAAAAAGTAAAAAAGGGTACATTAGTTGTCGGTCCTTGGCCCTCAGCAATAACGTTTTGCATTTTTACTTTTCCCTTTTTACTTTTTCGCCCCCAAAGTGGCTTTTCGATTCAAACACCTTGCCTTCGGGAAACTGTTCATTGGTCACGGCAAAGCTGAACTCGGGCTGGATCGACCAGGCTCCGATTTCGCCGCGTTTGCTGATCGCGATGAATCCGACCTGAAAAGTCTTCGCTTTTTCGGGATCGCGTTTGACGATTCGTTCAATCGCTTCACGGCATGCTTTTTCCGGAGACCAACCGGCGCGCATCAATTCGACGATCAAGTGCGTTCCGCAGATCCGGATAACTTCCTCGCCGACGCCCGAACTGGTTGCGGCGCCGACCTCGTTATCGACAAAAAGCCCGGCGCCGATGATCGGTGAATCGCCGACGCGGCCGTGGAGCTTGAACGCCATTCCGCTCGTCGTGCAGGCGCCCGAGAGATTCCGGCCGGAATCGAGCGCGATCGTTCCCATCGTGTCGTGATTTGCCGAACCGTCTTCAAATCGGTATGGCGCAAACTGCGATGAGCGCGTCGAATTCTCGATATTGATCACCGGCTGATACTTCGATTCTTTGAGCCATTTCCGGTATGCCTCTTCGGCCTCGGGCGAAAGCTTTTCCGGATGGCGCTCAAATCCATTGGCGACCGCGAACCTTTCGGCGCCTTCGCCCGCGAGAAAGACGTGCGGTGTCGTTTCCATCAGCTTTCGCGCGACCGAGATCGGGTTCTTGATGCGGCGCAGATAGGCGACGCTGCCGCAATTCGATTTTTCGTCCATGATCGAGGCGTCGAGCGTGACGATGCCGTCGCGATCGGGATTCGCGCCGAGCCCGACACAGCAACTGATCTCGTCCTCGGCCGATCTCGCCGCCTGTTCGACGGCGTCGAGCGCCCGGCCGCTTTTGGCGAGAACCTTCCATGCGGCGGCATTTGCGCGGACGCCGCTGTCCCACGTCGAAACTACGGCCGGAAACTTCGTTCTTAGCGAAGATGATTTCTCAAAGGTCTGTGAAAATGCGTTCCTGGCGGCAGCGAACGGAACGGTCAGTGCGGACAAAAACAGAAAGCGACGGCGATCGATCATTTTTTGAATTCAAACTCCTCAGGTCTAAGAAAGATACCCCAAATCGAACCCGAACGGAATCCGGAGCGAGACGTTAAACCGCGGCGTTGTATTTTTTTCGTCGAAAGCAGTAAATTAGAACATTTGCGAAACGCGATGAATACGAAACAAGCAAAGCCTGACAAAGAATCGGCACCTGAGCTGTCGCTGTTCCTGCCGGTGCTCGATGAGGAAGACAACCTCCGGCCGATGCATGCAAAGATCCAGGGCGCGCTCGATGAATTGGGAAAATCGGCGGAGGTGATCTACGTCGATGACGGTTCGACGGATTCCAGCCTCAGCATTCTGCGTGAGATCGCGGCCGGCGACGATCGGGTGCGGGTTATTTCGTTGCGCCGCAATTACGGCCAGACGGCGGCGATGAGCGCCGGAATCGACGCGTCGCGCGGCGAAATTCTGATTCCGATGGACGCCGACCTGCAGAACGATCCGAAAGACATTGCGCGGCTTCTTGAAAAGCTGAATGAAGGCTACGACGTCGTCTCGGGCTGGCGCAAGAATCGTCAGGACAAGATGATCTCGCGAAAATTGCCGTCGCAGATCGCGAACCGCGTCATTTCATGGATCGGCGGCGTCCATCTTCATGACTACGGCTGTTCACTCAAAGCGTATCGGCGTGATGTGCTCCAGGACGTCCGGCTCTATGGCGAAATGCACCGCTTCATTCCGATCTACGCCAGTTGGGCCGGCGCGCGCGTCACTGAGATTCCGGTTGACCATCACGCGCGGACGATGGGTAAATCGAAATACGGAATTTCGCGGACGATCAAGGTGATTTTCGACCTGATGACGATCAAGTTCATGGCTGAATATCACACCAAACCGATTTACGTTTTCGGATCGTTCGGCTTCATCGCACTATTCATTTCGATCATTTCGGGACTTTACGCGATATTTCTCAAGTTTTCGACGATACTCGGATTTCCGCAGTTTCACGCGGATTTCGTTGAGACGCCGCTGCCGATCCTGTCGATCGTGATGTTCGCGATCTCGGTTCAGTTCATTCTCATGGGCCTGCTTGCGGAAATGCTGGTGCGGACCTATCACGAATCGCAGGACAAAGCGATCTACGCGGTTCGTGAACGCGTCGGATTTGATTCCGAGACGGCAGACTAGCGATTCGATAAACGATTCAATGTGCGGAATTACCGGCTGGATAGGCCTTGACAGCAAACGATCGAACGACGGCGAACCCGTTCTCCACGCGATGTGCGAACGGATGAAGCACCGCGGGCCGGATTCTGAAGGATTGTGGACAGAAGGCGAGGTCGCGCTCGGGATGCGCCGCCTGTCGATCATCGATCTTCATACCGGACAGCAGCCGGTGTATAACGAAGACCGTTCGGTTGTCGTCGTCATGAACGGCGAACTTTACAACTTTCGCGAAGTCCGCGCGGATCTTGAAAAGCGCGGTCACAGGTTTGAAACCAACTCCGACACTGAGATCCTTCCTCATCTTTATGAAGAATTCGGCGAATCCATGCTCGAACGGATCAACGGCATGTTCGCATTCGCGCTTTGGGACAAAACGCGCCGTAAGCTGATCATCGCCCGCGACCGATTCGGCGAGAAACCGCTCTATTACGGAGTCTTCGACAATACGTTGATCTTCGGATCCGAGCTCAAAGTACTGCTTGAGAATCCGCGCGTTGAAACGGAACTGAATCTTGATGCACTGCGGCAATATCTTTCATTCGATTATGTTCCGGCGCCGGCATCGATTTACCGAAACATCTTCAAACTGCCGGCGGCACATTTCCTGACCGTCGAAAACGGAGTGGTCAAAACGGCCCGATATTGGAATCTGAGTTGGAAAAAGGACGCGCGGACAAAGACACCGAATGAAGCGGCCGAATCGCTTCGCGAGCTCCTTGCCGACGCCGTCCGGATGCGGCTCGTTTCTGACGTTCCGCTCGGAATACTGCTTTCGGGCGGCGTCGATTCTTCAACCGTCGCGGCGTTTGCGACTCAATTTTCAACCGAGCGAGTGAAGACGTTTTCAATCGGATTCGAAGAAGATTCGTTCGATGAGTCGAAGTTTGCGCGTGAGGTCGCGGTGCATTTGGGTACCGAGCATTTTGAAGAGCGGCTGAGCGTCGACAAGGCGGCGGATCTGATCACCGAGATCGGAACGTGGCTTGATGAGCCGATGTCAGACGGATCGCTGATTCCGACGTTTCTGCTCTCGCGTTTTGTCCGTCGGCACGTAACGGTCGCGCTCGGCGGCGACGGCGGTGACGAACTTTTCGCCGGTTACCCAATGTACTTCGCGCACAAGGTCGCGCGTGCTTACGAACGCGTTCCGTCGATAGTCCGTAGCGGATTGATCGAACCTCTCGTTCGATCGCTTCCGGTTTCAAACAAGAATCTCTCTTTCGATTACAAGGCAAAACGCTTCGTTGCCGCTTCAAAGTACGATCTCGTGACCCGTCATCATTCGTATTTCGGATCTTTCTCGCTCGATGAACAGCAGCGGATTCTGAATCCGGAGATCGTTGCAAAAACGGAGGGTGACATCTATCGCGGAGCGCGCGAACTGCTCGAGATCTGCGATGCGACGAACGATATTGAACGGATGCAGTTTCTCGACATTAACTTCTACATGGCCGAGGATATTCTGACGAAGGTCGATCGCGCGTCAATGGCGGTCTCGCTCGAGGTTCGGGCGCCGTTTCTCGACCCGCGCGTCGCCGAATTCGCGGCGTCGGCCCCGCCTGGGTTAAAACTCAAGGGTAACAAGGGGAAATACATCCTCAAGCGTGCGGTTGAGGGATTGCTTCCGAAGGGGATTCTCGACCGGCCGAAAAAAGGATTCGGAATTCCGATCGCAGCGTGGTTGAACGGACGCCTGAGAGAGCAGATGCATGATCTGCTCGAGCCGAAGAGATTGCACCGGCAAGGAATCTTCGATCCGATTCAGGTTGAGCGGCTGATTCGCGAGCACCATGAAGGAACCGCTTCGAATCACAAACAGCTCTGGACGTTATTCGTTTTTCAGCTTTGGATGGACAATTTCGGGATCGGACGGAGCTAGCCGTTGACCAACCGCAGACCACCGCGTGATATTTCCGCCTTTGGAACGCTTTGTCCGCGTTCGGCGAGCAGAAATCCGGTCACCGCATCGGCCGACAACGGTCGCGAAAGATAGTATCCCTGACCGCTGATACAGCCGATCTTCTGAAGTTCTTCCAGTTGATTCGCGGTTTCAATCCCTTCCGCAGTCGTCTCCATTTTCAGGCTCGAGGCCAGCGCGATGATCGCCTTCAAAATTTCGACCCCTTCATTATCGTTGCCGATTCGATGTACAAATGAGCGATCGATCTTCAGTACCGAGATAGGAAGCTCATGAAGATAATTAAGAGATGAATAGCCTGTTCCGAAATCGTCAAGTGCGATCCGCACGCCGAGGAAATTCAGCTCGCGCAGGATTGTGGCGGTATTTGTGAGATTCTTGATCATCGCGCTTTCCGTGATTTCGAGCAAGAGGTTCCCCGGCGGCAATGAAGTGTCCATGAGTACGCTTTTAACCGTATCAAACAGCCCGACGCGTGCGAATTGCCGTGACGAGATGTTGACGCTGATCGCGACCTCATTCAGCTCTTCAAACTCGGCCTGCCATGCCCGAAGTTGCTCGCACGCGCGGCGCATCACCCAATTGTCGATTTCATTGACGATGCCGTTCTCTTCGGCCAACGGAATGAACGCGGCCGGTGTTAGTTGCCCAAGCGTCGGATGGTTCCATCGAACCAATGCCTCGAAAGCCCGAACTTTGTTCGATTCCAATGATTTGATCGGCTGATAATGAACGACGAATTCGCCACGATCCAGCGCCCGCCGCAGATCGTTTGCAAGGTGAAGCATACTCAACGCATTGGCGTGCATTTCATGGTCAAAAATGTTGTAACAGCCCTTGCCTGATGCCTTTGCCTGATACATCGCGGCGTCAGCGTCGCGAAGCATGTCGTTACCATTCGAATAACCGATCTCGCTGGTTGCGATACCGATACTTGTGCCGATAAACACCTCCTGATCACCGACACGAAATGCCGTTAGGAATTTCGCTTTGATTCGTTCGGCAACAATCGTCGCTTGGTTGATGTCTTGCAGGCTCACCAGAAGTACCGTAAATTCATCTCCGCCAAGCCTCGCGACCAGATCGTTTCCGCGAATGCATTCAAGCAGACGTTGGGCGACCTCTTTCAGCAGTTCGTCACCGGCGGCGTGTCCAAGTGAGTCATTTACGATCTTGAATCCGTCGAGATCAAGGAACAAAATCGCGTTCAGAGGATTCTCAAAAGTCACGCGCCGGGTAACGATGTCGTCGAGCCTTGCAATAAACGATGCACGGTTCGGCAATCCGGTCAGCGCGTCGTGATTGGCGTCAAACCATAATCTGTCCTCGGCCTTTTTCCGCGAAGTGATGTCCTGAACCTGAAAGATCAGATGGCGCAGTTCACCCTGAGAATCGTGTGCGGTTGAGACGCCGAGCATTGCCCAAACGTCGCCGTCCTCTTTGTTTTTGAAACGCGCCTCAAACTGAAATGCCGGAATCTCGCCGGAAACTACCCGATCGAAATTCTCTTCTACTTCGGCGATGCAGTCGGGATGAATCGAAGTCCGGAAATTCTGCGACAAAAGTTCGGGTTCCGTGTACTGCAGGATCTCGCTCAGACTCTTATTGACTTGGAGCCAGCCGCCCGACGGTGAAACGATTCCCATTCCGATTGTTGCATAATCGAACGAGCTTCTGAACCTCGACTCGGACGCCTGAAGCGCGTCGACCGTCTTGATATAACTGGTGTAAGCGAGATAACAGAAAATCGCGATCGGCGCGATCAACAGCATCGCAACGATGCCGCCGAGGAAGATCAGTTTGACGAAAATTCCGGCAAGAGCGGCACCGATGAAAAAAGTGATACAGGTCCAAAGATAGTATCGCGACCACTCTTTCCACTGCGACAACTCAAGTTTGAGCATCTGCATGATCGCAGTCAGAACCAGATTTGCCAGGAAATAGCTGAGCGCCAACAGGCACATCGCAAGACCGAAGGTGAACGCCGGCAGATCATGTGAGAGCGTTTCGGCCGGACCGAAGGTCTCGAACAAAACGCCTGCCCCGATCCATGTTGTCAAAGCCGAGGATGAAATATTGAACAGGTATGTCCGGGCAAGCTTGCTTTTGAGTCGAATTGTAAGCGCGATCGCTTCAAAAACCGCGGTCGCGATTGCCGCCGGCGCGCCCCAAACCAGCAATGCGATGAAGATGAATGTGTCCGAAACGGTGATCGTTCCGTTGAAGCTCGGAAACTTGATCGAGATCCGCGACGCGACAAGCGAAGTAAAGGCGATCAGCAGGATCAGATAGACGCTGATTTCTCCCTTTCCGAGGTCGGTCATCGAACTAGACAAAACCGGAGCGCCGCACAAGATCACAAGCCACCTGTAGACTTCAAGCAGGTGAGCCTTTTTGATCGGAATTTTAGGCGGTGAATTCATTTTTCGATTGCGTCGGTTATGTGAAACACGGGCCCGAATCGATGCGGTGGAGGTGGATGAATTATCGCGAGCGATAAACGCACATCAACAATAATAAACAATCAACAACCAATGCACAAGAAATTCTTTTGCCGACCGGTACTCTCAACACCTCCGGAAAGCGTTCATTTTATTGGGGTTGCCAAAATGCCCGAACGGGAGATCCTGTTCCTCGATCCGGCGTTCCTTCAGTTGTCCTTGTTAAATCGACGGGAGTTGCCAAGTGTTGATTCAAGGGCCGTGCCACATTTGCTAAATTTCTGATTTACAACACTTACATAGATCCTTGGGAGAAAGGACGAGTTTCGTTTCAGTCAAATTGATGAGTCTTTTCGTTCAGAATGATCGGTGTGATAGATTTGTTGTTTATTTCAGATCATCGGTAAACTCGGATTCCGGGATCTTATTCAATTAACTTTATGAGCAATCAAGAGCCAAACAAGATCATTTTCTCGATGGTCAAAGTCAGCAAATTTTATGACAAGAGACCGGTTCTCAAGGACATCTACCTGTCATTCTTCTACGGCGCGAAGATCGGCGTGCTCGGACTGAACGGTTCGGGAAAGTCTTCATTGCTGAAGATCATCGCCGGCACCGACAAAGACTTTAACGGCGAGGTCGTTTTCTCAAAAGGCTATTCGGTCGGCTATCTGGAACAGGAGCCGAAGCTCGATGAGTCGAAAACGGTCAAGGAGATCGTCGAAGAAGCCGTGCAGTCAACCGTCGATCTTCTCAAGGAATTCGAAGAGATCAACATGAAATTCGCTGAGCCGATGACTGACGACGAAATGAACGCGCTGATCGAACGGCAAGGCGAAGTTCAGGAAAAGCTTGATCATGCCGATGCGTGGGATCTCGATTCGCGCCTCGAAATGGCGATGGATGCGCTCCGCTGCCCGCCGCCGGACACACCGATCAAAGTTCTTTCCGGCGGAGAAAAGCGTCGAGTCGCGCTGTGCCGGCTGCTGCTCCAGAAGCCCGATATTTTGCTGCTTGACGAGCCGACGAACCATCTCGATGCCGAGACCGTCGCGTGGCTTGAGCAGCATCTTCAGCGATATGAAGGCACGATCATCGCCGTCACCCATGATCGCTATTTTCTCGACAATGTCGCCGGGTGGATCCTCGAACTCGACCGCGGTGAGGGAATTCCTTACCAAGGAAATTATTCTTCTTGGCTCGAACAGAAACAGCAGCGACTCGCGCAGGAACAGAAGCAGGATGACAAACGGGCAAAAACGCTCGAACGTGAACTTGAGTGGATCCGGATGTCGCCGAAAGGCAGGCATGCAAAGTCGAAAGCACGCATCAACGATTATGAAAAGCTCGTTGCTGAGGAATCTGAGAAGCGGAATGAAACGCTTGAGTTGTTCATTCCGGCCGGCGAAAGGCTCGGCGACGTCGTCATTGAAGCACATGGCGTTTCGAAAGGCTATGGCGAAAAGCTCCTGTTCGACAATCTTGAGTTTTCGCTTCCGAAGGGCGGAATCGTCGGAGTTATCGGAGCCAACGGTACGGGCAAAACGACGCTTTTCAAACTGATCACCGGTCAGGAAACTGCGGATGCCGGCGATTTCAAAGTCGGTGAGACGGTCAAACTCGGTTATGTCGATCAGTCACGTGACGCGCTCGATGCAGACAAGACCATTTGGGACGAGATCGCCGACGGACTCGACGTTGTTCAGCTCGGGAAACGAGAGGTCAATTCGCGTGCTTATGTTTCGAGATTCAACTTCTCCGGAACGGATCAGCAAAAACGCGTCGGGCAATTGTCCGGCGGCGAGCGCAACCGCGTTCACCTCGCCAAAATGCTGAAATCGGGCGCCAACGTTCTTTTGCTCGACGAGCCGACGAACGATCTTGACGTCAACACGATGCGGGCGCTTGAGGAAGCGCTCGAAAACTTTGCCGGATGCGCCGTTGTCATCAGCCATGACCGCTGGTTTCTTGATCGGATCGCGACACATATTCTGGCCTTCGAAGGCGATTCGAAAGTTGTCTATTTCGACGGCAACTTTTCGCAATACGAGGAAGACCGGAAGCGCCGCCTCGGTCACGACGCTGATCAGCCGCATCGCATCAAGTACCGAAACCTGACCCGGGATTAAGATTGTCGCCGGCGGGTTTGCGGCAACGGTTCGACTTGAATAATATCGTTCCAACACGTCCGCGTTTTGCTTTCGAAAAAATGAGGGTTTGGGTCCAAATAACGGCAGTTTCGCTGCTGCTTCTTACGGCTTTGTGTATCGTCGGTTGCGGTACCAAGACCGAAACGTCAACTCCGGAGATCGCTGAACCGCGTCCGGTTGAAGAAATTCTGACCCCGACGCCCGAACCGACGCCGAAATTGCCCAACCTGCAGGAGAAGATTCTGGAGAGCGTCAGTTCGACAACGGAATCTCCTCTTGGAAAACACGATTTCCGCAATCAGAGTTACCCGCTTCCGCGTGGTTGGCAGGATTCCGACGGCAAGGAAGCCGAATTGACTGACGGAAAGCGGGCGTTCACGATGGAAGCCGAAATCGAAAGGATCGGGCTATCGTTTTCCGGAGTAGGCTATTTCGACGCAACCGGTGACGGCGCGGATGAAGCGGTCGTTGTCCTGCGGATCGAGACCGGCGGCTCAGCCATTCCCCAACTGGTCTACATCTATCAGTGGAAAGACGGAAAACCCGATCTTATCTGGTATTTTCGAACCGGCGACCGTGCCGATGGCGGCCTGAAGAACATTCGCGTCGAGGCAGGCGAGGTGGTGGTTGAACTCTTCGGTCAGGACCGCTATATTGTCGGCGAACTCGACACCGCGAAGATCACCGGCGACGAAGAACAAATCTGTTGTCCGACTCATTGGACGCGATCGCGATACAAATGGAACGGCAGCAATTTCCGGCTTCAGGGTAAACGGTTGACGTTTCAGGTTTCGGCTCCGGATGCGCCGGGTGTTGAGAATATGGTCGAAGCTGTCGACAAGAATCGGAACAGTGGAAAAAAATAAGGGCTTCTGGATTATTGGCATCTACATCGTCCTGGCGGTTTACATGCTGCCGATGTTTCCGCATGGCGGATCCGCAAATGAACTGACCCGCTGGGCGACCGCAGCTTCACTCGTCGAACGCAGCTCGTTCGATATTTCCTGGACAAAAGACCTCATCGGGCCAAATGTCGATACCGCCAAAGTCGGCGATGCAACATATTCGAACAAGCCGCCCGGCACCGCGCTGCTCTCCGCCCCGATTTACGCAATCGTACGTGTTTTCGTCGGTCCGCCGGACGAATCGAATATCCGGATCACGTGGTTTGCGATGCGGTTCTTTCTTTCGACTCTTCCGTTGCTGCTTCTTGCCGGATGGCTTTACAGCCGCGATACGGATGAGTACTCGCTGGCGGTACTGCTTTTTGCCTCGCCGATGTTCGTTTATTCGATCCTGTTCTTTTCGCATGTTCTCGTTGGAGTTTTGATTTATGTCGCGTTTCGGCTGATCTTCGATTCGCGCCGGATATTCCTTCGAAGCTGTTTTCTTGCCGGCGCGATTTGCGGGTTTGCGGTCATCTCCGAATTCCCTGCGATCATTCCGATCTCGGTAATCGGTATCGGTCTGTTGTTCACGCATCGTCAGGATCGGGTTCGCAATCTATTGTTTTTCATTGCCGGCGGGCTGCCGTTCGCGGCCATCCTACTGACATACAATTACTCGCTTTTCGGATCGCCTTTTGCGCTGTCATACGGCTATGAATCGGTTCCGGCATGGGCCGAAGTCGCCGAACAGGGTCTTTACGGTATCGGGTTTCCGTCGTTTTCGAACCTGTACCTAATTCTGTTTTCGCCGTCACGCGGTCTGTTCTTCATCGCCCCGGTGCTGCTTTTCTCGGTCGTCGCGTTTTTGAGCTCGCGCGAATCGAAGACGCTCCGGCACCGGATCAAGGTAGCAATGATACTCGTCACGTTCATCGTCATCAGCGGTCATGGCGCGGCACATGGCGGCTGGGCCATCGGGCCGAGATATCTATTGCTGATCATTCCGCTGATGCTTGATTCATTCTTTGACGGCGAGGTTTACGAGTTCTCGAACATCTGGCAGGGACTATTGTTTTCGGTTTCATTCGTTCTCTGCACGCTGCCGTTGCTGACGTTTCCGTTTGCGCCGCCTGAATTCAAGTATCCGCACAACAGCTTTTGGACGAAATTTCTGTACGAAGAGCAATGGTTTACTCCAAATCTCGCGAACGCCGTTGGTCTTCCGTCAGGGATCTGGACATCGATCCCCGTCGTCGTCATGCTTTTTGTCGTGTTCTATGTCGTCTGGCGATATGCGCGCCGTCCGCTTCGCTTCTTTGCCGGCGCGTTTGCCGGATTGATCGCGGTCACGGTCTACATCACGCTGCCGAACCTCGACAGCGCCGAAAACCGCTTCCGGCGGGCGACGATCGCCGAGCGTTTTTTCAAGCCTGCGGAACGTCTCGAAAGTTTCCGGCCGGAAGTTCCGCCCGATCGGATTCGTGATTACCTGTGGACGATCGCCGACACGCGCGCGTTTGCGCCGAATAACTTCCCGTACCTCGAAACACGCGACCGGGAACAGTCACCGACGGCAGAGATCGAACGTGCAATCGCCATCCACACCGCCGGAAAAACGGAGGAAGCGATCATCGTTCTTTCCAACGGACGTGAGCGGTTTCCATTCGCCGCTTGCGAGTTCGGGACAAAGATCGCCGCGATTTACTACGGCAGCGGACAAAAGGAACTTGCCCGAACGGAGCTCGAGGCGGTTCAGAAATTCGTCGATCAGCGGTCGAGACCGGACTGCGTTCGGTCACAGTTCATGCTCGGCTCACTTTATCGCGAGAACGGCGAAACCGCCGCCGCCGATGATGCCTTCAAACGCTTCCTCGCCAATTCTGTTGAATCAACTGATCCGCAGATCCGCGGCTTCCGCAAATCGCTTGGCGTCAAATAATCTGATCGCCAAAGAGACCGCCTGAATGATCCGCGAACCCGGGCTCATAACAGATTCAGCGTTTTCGATAGTTCCAGGCAGACACCAGGCCTGGTGCGGTTGAATACTTTGTAACATAAAGTACTTGACAAAAAATTCTACTTGACGTAAGGTTCATTCGTATGTCTAAAGCGGACGCATTGCGAAAAGAAGCGAATGAGGCGGTAAACATCGGTGACCGCGCGATCGAGAATCTGCGGTATATCCGGGAAACGATCGAGAGTTCGAAGAGTTTTACCGCGGTTCCGGGTTACGGCGGAATTCTGATGGGCGCGACGGCACTGCCCGCCGCGTGGTTTGCGAGCAGTCAGACATCGATTCGCGAATGGCTCGCGGTCTGGCTGGTCGAGGCCGTGCTTGCGGGCACCATCGGACTATTCGCGATGTGGCAAAAATCCAAGATTTCAGGGCTTTCTTTGCTCACCGGCCCTGCCAGAAAATTGCTTGTAAACTCATTCCCACCGATCTTCTGCGCGATCCTGATCACTTTCGGACTTTGGCGATACTCGCAATTTGAATTGATGATCCCGGTTTGGATCGTCTGTTACGGCGCGGCCGTCGTTTGCGGCGGCGCGTTTTCGGTCAAGCCGGTGCCGGTCATGGGCTGGTGTTTTCTGGTTGTCGGCGCGATCTCGTTTTTCATGCCGGCGGGATTCGGAAACATCATGATGGCCGCAAGTTTCGGCATTCTGCACATGGCCTTCGGGTTCATCATCGGGCGACGGTACGGAGGCTGACATGATTCCGCGTGACCGTACACCGGACGGTCCGGGCGAAAAGAGGATCGAGGCAATTATGGCATTCAGAAAATTGGCGATCGAAGAGGGCGAAACGAATCCGAAAACGCAGTTGGATATCGAAAAAGCCGCCGAACGCGTTTCAAACGAGCTCGACAAGGTGATCCACGAGCGTGTTCGCCTGGGGATCGTGAGCGCGCTTGCCGCCAACGAAACACTGTCGTTCGGCGATCTTAAAAAGCTCCTCAAAACAACGGACGGAAACGTCAGCGTCCACGCCAGAAAGCTCGAAGAAGCCGGATATTTGACGTGTGAAAAGTCGTTCAAAGGCCGCTTCCCGCTGACCCAATACCGCATTACAGATGACGGCCGCGACGCATTGGACCGGTATTTGAACCACATGGAAGCGTTGATCAACGCGATGCGGGGCGGAGCGTGAGGTCGAATCGGAGAAGTGCGATGCAGTCGATCATCATCACCGACGTTTACCCGGAGTCTTTTTGGCAACGCCAGTTCCGAGACGTTCCGACAAACGAACAGCGGCGTTTCGATCTATTGTTCGGCGCGTTCCTGCCACTCATGTGCTTCTTTTTTGATCCAGTCGTATTTGACGGAGGCAGTCTCGGTCACTACAAGGCGATGAACTATCTTCTTGCGGCGCTTTCCATCTCTGGATTGTGCTTCTGGCATCTCTACGGCGAACGGCTTGGTGCGGCAAACAAATTTATGGTCGGGCTCTTCTCATTGGCGGCATTCTCATCTGTGTTGCTCGGTGCAATCTTGTTTCCGATCAGTTTGGTCGGCCTTATCGTCGTAATCGGCGCGCTTGGATTTTCGCCGTTCATCGCGGCCTTTGTTTATGCTCGAGCCGCAATTCGTGCATGTCGGCTCGCCCGAGCAAAATGTGCCTCGTGGAGCATTTTGTCTAGCGCGGCCGGTACCGCGGCGATGGTAATGGTCTTGGTTGTCAGCGCGAATTCGTATCTCGTCAGGCGAATCGAATTTATTTTGAAAGCGAATCCTGCAATTGCTCTCGAAGAGGCGTCGCGGCTTCGACCGGTCGCCTTTTTGCTGAATTTCGACGTGCTCGAGATCGAGAGTCAGAAGATTATTCGCTCAGAGCCAGAGCGAGGCGAAGCTTTGAAAACGGCATATCGCATTTTGTCGAGAAAAAACGATCGACGATCAGTGTTGGATTACTGATGCCGGCGAAACGAAATACTTCGTGGGTCGACGCGATCAACAGGAAAGAAGGGAATATGAGTGAAACAGTTGATAGATCAAAGGTTGGGTTTGAGATTCTTCAAGCCGGAATTGTACTCGGATTAATTTGCGATTTTCTTTTGCGGGTAACGCCATGGGGCTTGAATTTGACCGCGATTACGCTATTCATGACCGTCGCCATTGTTGCGCTGTCTCGCCGACACTCGATTTCTTTGCTGAACGCGAACACCGCCGCGTTGCTTTCGGCCTTGGCGATCATCGGACTGTTTTTCAGTTGGCGCGATTCTGACGAGCTCAAGGTGCTTGATATCCTCGCAGCGATACTGATCTTCGCGATTCTGGTATTGCCGGCGCTCCGACTCAAGATCGAACGGTCGGGTCTCATCCATTATGCCGCGGCGATGATCTGGGCGGCGTTCAGTGCCGCGTTCGGACCTTTTCTACTGATCTTCAACGACATCAAATGGGCGAGCGTCGCCCGAACCGGCTGGCGGAAACACATGGTTGCAGTGATGCGCGGCGCGGCGATCGCGGCTCCGTTGCTTTTCATCTTCGGCGCGTTGTTCGTCGCCGCCGACGCTGTTTTCGAAGGGTTCATCGAAAAAACGCTGAACATCCGGCCCGACATTCTCATCCAGCACACGGTCATGATCTCGTTCTTTGCCTGGGTATCGGCCGGCTACCTTCGGGCGGTAACGGCGCCGGGTGTTCTTGCCGGCAATGATTCAAATGAGCCAGCCGCCGCCGGAACGGAGAACCAGAATCAAACAAACGATACAGGCTGGGATTGGCGTGCGCCCGACAACTCGATACTTCCCGGAGCGCTGACTCTTGGACCAATCGAGATCGGGGTTTCGATGGGGCTGATCAACCTGCTTTTCGGAGTGTTCGTCGTATTTCAGATTCCGTATCTTTTCGGCGGATTCGATCTCGTCCAGAATACGGCCGATCTGAAACTCGCTGACTATGCGCGCCGCGGATTTGGGGAACTCGTCGCGGTTGCCGCGCTTGTCCTGCCGATCCTGATGGTATCGCACTGGCTCATTCGCCGGGAATCATCAGCCGCTGAGAAGATATACCGTGTCATGGCCGGAATTCAAATCGGTCTGTTGTTCGTGATCATGGCGAGCGCCGCGCAGCGGTTGTTCGTCCTCACCGGCAGCCTCGGTTACGGGCTGACGACCGTCCGATTTTACCCGTTGGTCTTTATGGGCTGGCTCGCGCTGATATTTATTTGGTTTGCCGTCACGGTTTTGCGCGGACTTCGGAATCGGTTCGCATGGGGTGCGCTGTGGTCCGCGCTGATCGTTCTCGGAGCGCTTCATTTTCTGAATCCGGATGATTTCATCGTCCGGACGAATGTCCGTCTGATGAATCAGGGACGCCCGTTCGACGCTCACTACAATACATCGCTCAGTGCCGACGCGGTTCCGGCACTTCTGAACGCGTTTCCTTCGATCACGGCGGCGACGATGGACCCGAATCGACAACAGGTATTCGACGGCCTCAGGCGGAAATACTGCGATCTTCAAAAGGACAAAGACCTTCGTTCATGGAATCTCGCGCGTACCGAGGCGATCTGGAAGTTCAAATCCGACGAAAAATGGAGCGAGCTGGGAAACTGCGACGTAGTTGAGTCGGATCATTTTCGATGACCGGATCACCGTAGCAATCGACTCGTAGTATCATTGGCGGTATGAACCGGGCGGCAACCGAAAGAGATCTTCTTGGCGAATACCTCGCTTACCTTCGTGTTGAGAAGGGGTTGGCGGCCAACTCGGTCGAAAGTTACGCACGCGATCTGCGCAAATTGACCGATTGGGCGGAGCGCGTCGGAATCCGGATCATCGACGTCAACCGGCGGGATTTGCGCGAGTTTCTGATCGATCTCTCAAGTCAGAAACTCTCACCGACGTCAGTAAATCGTATCGTCAGCGCGATCCGCGGATTTTACAGGTTTCTGCAGTTCGACAAGCATATCGAAAAGAACCCGGCGGAAGATCTCGAAGCGCAAAAGACAACCGCGTATCTGCCGAATTTTCTGAATCGGCAGGAGATTGACGACTTGCTGGCCAAACCTGACGTTACCGGCGAGATCGGGCTTCGCGACCGGACGATCCTTGAAACGATGTATGCCTGTGGCCTGCGTGTTTCGGAAGTCTGCACGCTGAGGCTGACCGACATCGATCCGGATGCCGGAATTCTGACATGCAAAGGAAAAGGATCGAAGACTCGCCGCATCCCGATCGGCCGGACAGCGATCGAATGGCTTCAGCGATATCTGCAAATCCGACGAAAAAAGGACGATATCGAAGTCGATTTGTTGTTTGTGTCTGTTCTCGGAAAATCGGTCACGCGTCAGGATATCTTCAAAATGGTGAAGGAATATGGGACGCGTATCGGCCGACCCGATATTTCACCGCACACGCTGCGGCATTCGTTTGCGACACACCTTGTCCAGAATTCGGCCGATATCCGTTCCGTCCAGCAAATGCTTGGACATGCTGACATTTCAACGACCCAGATTTATACACATATCACCGATCAGCATCTGCGAAGAACCTACCAAAAGTTCCATCCCCGCTCCGGCTTTGCAAAAGAAAACGACGAAAAAGATTGAGGCAAGACTTGCGCGCCGGGGAATCTTTCGATAAGATGTCACTTTTGCTAACTAGCTCTAAAGGCTGGCGATTGCAACAATTGACAATAAGCAAGGGTGGTCGAGTGGTTAATGGCACCGGGCTGTAAACCCGGCCGGCGAGAGCCGTACGTAGGTTCGAATCCTACCCCTTGCACCATATCGATTTTGGATTCTTGATTTTGGATTTTGGAACGCGTGGTCGGACCAATCGAAAATCGCCAATCGAAAATCTAAAATTTCCAGGCGGGAGTAGCTCAGTTGGTAGAGCATCAGCCTTCCAAGCTGAGGGTCGCGAGTTCGAGCCTCGTCTCCCGCTCCAAAATTTTCACGGTCCGAAGGCCCGAGTAGCTCAGGGGTAGAGCGTTTCCTTGGTAAGGAAAAGGTCACGAGTTCAAATCTCGTCTTGGGCTCCATTTTTGACTCTATTTTTGGTTATTAATTCTAGTTCAGCTGGAGACGACGCATAAGACATGAGCAAAGAGAAATTTGACAGAAGCAAGCCGCACGTGAACATCGGAACGATCGGACACGTTGACCACGGGAAGACGACGCTGACGGCGGCGATCACGAAGGTGCTGGCGAAGCACAATCCGAAGATCACGGTCCGGGC